>JALSTH010000070.1 GCA_026983835.1 Candidatus Zixiibacteriota bacterium
AACAAAGATGATGATCCGAAATTGTTCTGGAAGCATTCCTTGGAAACCGGGATAGGAGCACAATTACTTGCCCGCGAGATAAACTATCCCGACCCAGAAGAAGGATTGGTTTCCGGACTTCTACACGATATCGGGATTATGTTCCTGCAAATGGCTTTTCCCGATGAATACAAAAAGGTACGCCAACTAATTAAATCGGGGAAAGATATTATTTCTGCCGAGAACGAGGTTTTTGGTTCCGATCACACCGAAATCGGAGCTTTGATGGCGAAAAAGTGGAATATCCCTCAAAAGTTTATCTACACGATAGAGTATCATCATTTATTGGAGGGACAGAGTTCGCTTGATAGTATTGATTCGCTCGCTTTATTAACCGCCCTATCGAATAATCTTGCTCGAAACGATATAGAATATGGCCATAATAATCTGGAATACAAGATAATAAACATCAACAAGCTAAGCAATATTCTCGGGATTTCCCGCGAGAAGCTGGATAAATTAAGGTCGCATATTATCGATCAGTTTTTGGTTTCCGCCAGTAATTTCGATATGGATATCGGCGACCCGATGGAATTATTGAGTCAGGCGAATGCCGAGTTATGTAAGATTTATTTAACGGTGGAGAACCTTTTCCGCGAAAGGCAGGAACTTTCCCGTAAATTATTGATCGAGGAAAGACATTCAGGGGCTGTAGAATCCCTACATATAGCGATGTCCACTCTTGCGCATTACATAAATAATTCCACTATGGCGATTTCAGGTCGTTCTCAAATATTACGGATGCTGAAAGCGGGCAACAAAATAGGTGACCCAGAGGGGAAATTGGCAAAATCCCTCGATGTAATAGACGCCTCAATAGTGAAAATCGGTGCTATCCTTGAAGTATTAAAGGAGATAAGCTCGTTGGAAGATATCCAATTCTTTGAAAATTCGCGGGCTATAAACATCGAGGAACAACTCAAAGAGAGAATTGATGAGAAAATGAAATCGCCTGCCTACGCCTAATATAGCAAAATTACTTGTCCGGATTTTTTCTCCCAATTATGGAAATTCCTAAAGTAAGCAATTCGTGTTCGCTATAAGCAGACAACTCTTTCCTAATCTCATCGCTTAAATACTTAGCGTATTGGTTTGCTTCCTCCTCATAAAATTTAAAATCGTCGAAGTATTTGTTGAAAATCCGTTTATAATCTGCGATACGCAAACCATTTAGGTAAACATCGGAAGGGAAAATATTTTTTCGAAGGTGATCCCATGGGGGAACTTTGGTGGTGGTTTCATCTTCGCCGTAAAGGTTATGACCGCCGGTCAAACCTGTATAATTGGTTATAATGATAGCGAATATTCCGCCCGGTTTAAGAACACGATTCATATTGGCAACGCATTTATCTACATTCCCCAAATGTTCAAAAACTCCAACCGAAAAAGCAAAATCGAAAGTATTGTCCGGAAATTGAAGATTTTCCGCATTCATACGGAGTATCGTCGGTTTCCTCCGAAATCCTCGCCCATTCAATTTAGCTAATTTACGATAATAACGCTTATCAAAAAGAGCTTTCCTCACAATGGTTTTAACTGTCCTTTTTATCCCTTCGTTTAATAATATCCGCCCGATTAAAAGAGGTGACCAGTTTGTAAGAATTGTGCTGATATCGATAGCGATAACATCGTTTTCATCGGCCATAAGCAAGGCTTGCGGATACCTTTGACCGCATCCTATATCGAGGACTTTTAACCCTTGATGCCTTAGTTTGTATTTCTCTGAAGCAAGTTGCAATATTTCATTAAAATCGATATAATCTCTTTCGGCTTGGAATTCCAGATTAGTATAATACTTCCGAAACAGTTTTTGAACTTCGATTATCGGGGCGAAAGTCCTGTTTAGGATTTTTCTAAAATTCGTATAGTTTAAAGGCATAATCACATTGGATTAATATGGCATAAGTTGTTTTTAATTTGCTCTTATTTCACATTGATGTCAACTTAATTAAACTAAAATTTAGGTTTTAAGATTTTAATGTTGCATAGAATTTACGGATTGTCTTATATTCGTTTTCATTATGATTAATCAGCAACTCTTGAATGATGTATTGGCCAAAGCCAAACCGATAAAGAAATCCGGTGAAAAGCCATTATCCGTTTTCGACCTCGATGGCACCCTTTTTTATTATACGCTTCGAGTCAGGCATATCCTGCTGGATGCATTGAAAGGGAAAGAAAAGCAGTTCCCCGGAGCCGAAACACTGATCGAACATATTCCGCATACAGAATATGAATATGCCGTTACCGATACTCTAAAGAAATACAATATCAGTATTCCCGGTTTGGCCGAATATCTTTTAAAATTCTGGGAACGATGGTTTTTCGATAATAAATACTTGAAATACGATAAGCCGATCCCCGGAGCAAATGAGTTTTTGAACCATTTGGCGAATAACGGTATTACTATTGTTTACTTGACCGGACGGGATACCCCGCGAATGGGGGAAGGTACTGTAAAGAGCCTTAAGGATAACGGGTTTCCTTTGGATAATGATAAAACTGTCCTGATGATGAAACCGAAGTTCGAGGACGATAACTGGGAACATAAGAAAATGCGGATGGAGGAAATTAAAAAATTAGGTAGAGTTGCGGCTGCATTTGACAATGAACCGAGCGAAGTCAATATACTCGCTGATAATTTTCCGGACGCCTTAATCGTTATGGTGGAAAGTCTCCATTCGCCGAACCCCGAAAAACCCCGCGATTCGGTTAGATACATTCGGAATTTTATTGATGGATATATAAAGAAATAACTATTTATGGCTTATAAAGCTTATTGGAGCGTAAAGCGGGATTCCTGTATTTGCCAATTGATATTTATGGTTTTATTTCGGGGTTTTGTTTAAGATAGCGAATAAAAGCGAATTCTAACGCAAAATATTTTAGGAGTAGATATGGCTGAGCCATTGCCGTTCAAGCATTCCCGAGCATTCCGCATACGGCGGTTTTGGAACTGGTTTCCAATGGGTTTGTCTTATGCGTTTCTTTATATGGGGCGATATAATCTTACCGTCTCGAAAGTCGCCTTGGGCGATTTAATGAGCAAAGAAGCTTTTGGGATTATTTTCGCCGCCGGCACAATAACTTATGCCCTCTCATTTTTAATTAACGGACCATTGACGGATCGTATCGGCGGAAAGCGCGGTATGTTGATCGGCGTAACCGGGGCGGCGTTTGCGAATCTGCTTTTGGGCATATTAACTTTCGGGTTCCGTTCCAAGGGATGGCAGTTCAATCTTGTTTTGGTTTTCTCTATCTTATACTCTTTGAATATGTATTTCCAAAGCTACGGTGCGGTCTCGATTGTCAAGGTCAACTCCTCCTGGTTCCATGTCCGTGAACGAGGGATATTCGGAGGTATATTCGGGATATTGATTTCATTGGGCATATATTTCGCTTTTGATTGGGGAGAGAGAATTGTCGAAGCGACGAAAGTTCATATCGAAGCGGGATATCGAGTCAATTGGATACAAGGTATATTACGAAACATCACCGGAGCGGCGAACTCGAATGTCGATGCGACTTGGTGGGTATTTATAATTCCCGCCATAATCCTGATTGTAATGGCTGTTATCGAGATTTTCCTACTTAGGGATAAACCAAGCCAAGCGGGCTTTAAGGATTTTGATACTGCGGACGCTTCCTCCGGCGAAGCGGATGAACCGTTCCGTTTAAGTGAAATTCTGAAAAGGATATTAACCAACAAAATAATCCTTACTATCGCTTTTATCGAGTTCTGCACCGGAGTATTACGGAATGGGGTTATGCATTGGTACCCGATTTTCGCTTCCGAGGCATTGCACCTACCGGCTGAACATTTTCTCAGAGAGGATTGGGGGCTTTTGCTTATGTTGGCGGGAATTTTCGGCGGGCTGATAGCGGGGTTTCTTTCTGACAAAGTCTTTGGCTCACGGCGTGGCCCTGTCGCCGGACTGTTTTATGCCGGCTTATTTGCCAGCACGGTTCTAATGAACTTCTTCCTTTTCTCCAACAATCCATATACTCTCGGAATGATCGTTATTTTTATGTCCTTATGTGTTATCGGTACCCATGGGATGCTTTCGGGTACTTCGACGATGGATTTCGGCGGGCGTAGGGCAGCAGCTACCGCTGTCGGTTTGATAGACGGTTTCGTTTATTTGGGAACAGGATTCCAATCGCTTATGTTGGGGTTTTTGACGACCGCCAATTGGAAATACTGGCCCATATTCCTGGTGCCATTTACGATAATAGGCTTCATTTTGACCTTGACTATATGGAAGGCATTTCCCAAGCGTAAAAAGGCAGTGAACTGATAGGAATCTATATCTGGCGATAAACAGGCAAACTTCGACTAGATAATATTTGTACAATTCAATCTTTCAAAGGCAACTGTTATGGAAATAATAAATCCGAGAATCGAAAAATATGCTTTGGGGGTTATTCGGGAAAATGCATCGAATAGACCTTTTAATGATGTTCTATCTTCTATGGAGGAATATGCCGCTGAGACAGATTTTCCTATAATAGGTCCTCAAATCGGTCTTCTGCTCCGTCAATTGGCATATATCAGCGGCGCCAAGCGTATTATTGAGATGGGGTCGGGGTTCGGCTATTCGGCTTTCTGGTTCGCCTCTGGGATGAGACACGGCGGTAAAATCATCTGCACCGATAATTCCGAAGAACATAAAAAGAAGGCTTTGGATTATTTTCGGCAGACCGATTATTTCGATCTGATCGATTATCGAGTAGGCGATGCATTGGAGATACTCAAAGGATTCGATGAGCCTTTCGACATTATTCTCAATGACATCGATAAGGAGCGTTATCCGAAGGCGCTGGAGGAGTCGATTAAAAGATTAAGGACCGGAGGCATTCTTATCACCGATAATATCTTCTGGCATGGGAGGGTGATTGACGATGACCCGGAACCTTCGACAAAGGGCATTTTGGAATTCAATCGGAAATCTTTCGAATCTGATAAAATTATCTCCTCTATGATACCGATACGGGATGGTTTGGGAATTGCGGTAAAACTATAAACAGTGTTTGGCTTAATATTCCTTATCTTTGCGCAATTAGATTTGGAAAAAAGATTTGCTCTTCTGCGGAAAATAAATATATTAACACCAAAATTTTAAGTGTAATGGCGCTATCGTCTAGTGGACTAGGACGGGTGGTTCTCAGCCATCAAACGGGGGTTCGATTCCCCCTAGCGCTATTTTTTATTATTCATATATCGATTGTATGCTAGGGATATGGGATCGGATTATGTGCCGATCTCTATAAGAGAATTGATTGATAACAATCGGGAATAAAAACAGGCAGAAGCTTCAGCAATCCGAAGAAACCGCAGATATCCCGATTATTATTATAACCGGTGTTTCAAGTGACCTGAAGAGATTTATCGAACGGGCAAAGAATATAAAATTACCTGCCGCATTTTTGGAAAAGTCGGTGGATAAAGACAACTTGCTAAATACAGTAATAAATCTCATCGATTGATTGCGTTAATTAAATTATTTACCCCGTCTATATCAATTAATTGTATCTGCGGGGCGTATGTGGGGTGTAATATGGTGCGATTCAATAAGTTATTGATATGGCTTGACGGATGATGTTTTTTTGTTATCTTTTGCCAAACCGTCTCAAGAGCGGTTTTATTTTGTCGAAATAACAGTATGCAAAGGCGGCGTAAATGAAAACGAAAATTTCAATTTTAGCTCTTTTATTTCTTATCTTTTCCTTTGGTCTTTCAAGTGCTGACAGCCTAACTGTTAACATAATGTTTATCCATCATTCCGTCGGTAGAAATTGGCTGGATCACAGTCTCAGGGAAAGCCTTTCGGGGAAGGGATTTATCGGCGAGGTCAACGAGATAACCTATGGTTCGGTTTTGGACCCCGACAATAACCGTCCAGCCTCATTGGGGGATATCCCGGGCGACCTAACCGATATGAATCATTGGATATTATGGTTTAATGATTACCTCGGGGGGATTAAAACTTTCGGCTCCGAAAGCGGTTTTAACGGAATTATTATGTTCAAGAGTTGTTATCCCAACAGCAATATAGTCGATGACGGCGAAGAACCGGGGGACCCGTTCAGTTCCACCCATACGATAGCCAATTATAAGGCGATATACCGCCACCCACAGGGGCGCGGTTATGTTTATTCCCACAATGGATACGAATATAAACCTTTGGAGGATATTTTCGCGGAAAATCCTGATTTCCTTTTCATTCCGATTACCTCCCCGCCGCGCCATTATGCGCCGGTGGATGGGACCGATGACGATCAGGCTCATCGCGCTTATCGGTTCAATGAGTGGTTGAAAAACGATTGGTTGAGCGATTACAATGATGCTCATCCGGGGTTTGACAATGTAGCGGTTTTTGGCTTATTCGATATCCTCTCTTATGCCGATGATGATTCATCTCATCCCAATCGCTTAAAGGCGGAGTACGGTGGTGAGAGCGGTGATTCGCATCCGAACGGCACCGCCAACGGAGTTTTAACCGAAATATTCTCCGGCTCCGAGAATAGTTTTATCGATTTGGCATACGAACTGTTTTGCTCGGGGGAAGATGGAATATCGGATGAAAACTCGGGGATAAATCCGGCTGTAACTCCAATTCTTTTTGAGAATTATCCGAACCCGTTCAACGCTTCCACCATAATCGGTTTTTACCTCCCGCATCCTTCTATCGTGCAACTTTCGATTTACAATCTGATAGGTGAGGAGATAGAATGCACGATAGATGAGGAGTTGCAAAGCGGTTATCATAATATCCGTTGGGATGGTTCCGAAAATCCTTCGGGCATTTATTTTTATGACCTTACCATTGACGGGAATTCTTTCGCAAAACGAATGCTCTTGATAAAATAACCATTAAGGATTTACAGCCTTATCACATAAAAGAATCTTACCCAATCGAGAATTGGAAGATAATTTTTCAGTGGAATAATTCTCCTTGCGATATTATGGGAAAAACCACTATTTTAGGTGGTATTATTAAAATTCACCCTAAAAAAGCCGTAAATCAAAGCGGAGTAACTTATATGGAAGATATCATCTATCTCGACAATGCCGCCACAGCATGGCCCAAACCGGAAAAAGTTTATAGCTTTATGATCGATTTTTACAAAAAGCTGGGGGTAAATCCGGGGCGAAGCGGTTATGATAAGGCTATCGAAGCAGGTAATATTATTGAAGATCTGCGGAAACGCTTGACAAAATTCTTCGGCGGCGATGAGGATGCCCCCGAAAGGCTTTGTTTCGGATATAATGCGACAGATGCCCTCAATCTTATTATTCAAGGTTTGCTTTCCGCCGGAGACCATATCGTCACTACGAATGTGGAACATAACTCGGTTATCAGGCCCGTAAATCATCTGGTTCGGGATGGAGGCGTGGAGGCGACTTATGTCCCCTTTGACAAACAAGGCTTTGTCGATCCAGATGATATAAAGAAAGCGATAAAACCGAATACGAAATTGGTCATTGTCAATCATGGCTCAAATGTTATCGGGACGGTTCAACCGATAAAAGAAATAGGCGCCGTATGTAAGGAGATGGGTATTATATTCGCTATAGATTCTTCCCAAACCGCAGGCGTAATTCCAATTAATATGAAAGAAATGAATATCGATGTGCTGGCGTTTACCGGGCATAAGGCACTAATGGGATCGATGGGTATCGGCGGGATGTACGTGCGCAAAGGTGTCGAAATACGGCAGCAGAGAAGCGGCGGCACCGGTGTCCGCTCGGCATACCCATATCAGCTCGAGGAATATCCTTGGCGTATGGAATTCGGCACGCCTAACCTGATGGGGATAGCCGCCTTATGGGCCGGACAGGATTGGCTCGATGAAAACGGTATCGAGAATATCCATAAAAAAGAGATACGGTTAGCCCAAAGGCTCCTCGATGGTTTTAGAAATATCGAAGGGGTAAAGACCTACTGTGCTGACAGTTTGGAAAATCATCTCTCCACCCTGACAATAAATATCGAGGGTATCGATGCCGGCAATGTGGGAATAATGTTGGATGTCGATTTTAATATAGCCACCCGTACCGGGCTTCATTGCGCACCTTTGGTTCATAAGCAGATAGGGACTTTCGATATTCATGGAGGGGTTAGGTTCTCAATCGGACCTTTCAACACTGAGGAGCACATCGACACAGCCATCGAAGCCGTTCAGGATATAGCTAAGCGGGCTCCGACAATAGCAAAGCAATCTCGATAATGGGTATTTCTATTTTCGCTTTTTCCTGTAATTCGTGATTAAATCTTTAGCTCGAGCGGTTTCGTCCTCATTTGGGAAACTCTTCTCCAATTTTTGATAATAGCGGTTAGCCGTAGTTAAATCCTTCCGTTTCAAGGATATTTCCACCAACCTAACCATTGCCGCCGGCACTTTCTCCGACTTGCTGAATTTCTTAAGGAGGGTAGTATAAGCTTTGGTGGCGCTGTTATAACTTTTTAAGTTGAAATACGATTCCGCAATAAGGAATTGGGCATTATCGGATAGGGTGGTTTTGGGGTTGTTCTTCAAATAGCTTTTGAAACCGGAGATGGCGATTTTGTAGTTTCCCTTTATAAAATCCATATAAGCAGTATCATAAACTTTCTTGGAGGATATCTCCACCTTAAGTTGGCCCGAGTCGGCTGATGAATTTGTTTTTGCGGATTGAACATTATATTGCGAATTGGGGAGTGTCCCCTCTGATTGGCGCATAGTCAGATCCTCAAGCTTCCCCTCGATTATCTGCATCCTCTCCGTCAACTGCTCCAAGTTGTAATTCACATCCGCCGATAAAGCCCTCATCAACTTCAGCTGTTCCTGTTGCAATGAATCTCGGACGGCTTCCCTTTTCCTCGACTCCTCATTATCCTTTTTTAACTTATCCAAATCAGCTATGATAAGATTCACATCCCCACGGGTGGCACAGCTGTTCATTATAAGCAAGGGGGAAAGGAACAATGCCGCCAAAACCATAAGGCTTGAAAATCTATAAACTTGAGTTTTCATACAGTATTGCTAAAATTACGCCGTTATCCCTTGGCACTTAACGGGGGAAGCAAGGGTCTTCGCAGTAGATTAATCAAATATAAAAAGCGCTATTGTAAAATCTTAAACTCATCCCGACGGTTTTTCGCCCAAGCTTTTTCATTATGTCCCGGATCGATAGGATTTTCTTCGCCGTAGCTTATTATTTCAATCCTATTGGCGCTGATACCTGCCCCGATTAGGAATTTTTTCGCTTCCAAGGCGCGCTTCTCTCCCAAGGCAAGGTTGTATTGCTCGGTTCCTCTTTCGTCGCAATTCCCCTCGATACGGATATTGACCTCCGGGTTTTCGCGAAGTTTTTCAGCTATCCGATTCAAAATTCCTCGCGCTTCCGGCTTCAGTTCGTATTTATTGAAATCGAAATAGATATTCTCGAAAACTATCGGTTCTTTTGCTTCTTCTTCCACCGGTGGTGTTGGTATTTCATTTTCCACTTTGGGCTTCTCTATTGTAACCTGCTCCTCAGGTTGTTCGGCAGGTTTGGGGGGAGTAAGGGTCGGAGATTTCTTCCCCCCACAAATCGCCCCAAAACTCAAAACACCGGCGATCATAACTAATAGCAGCAATCTGAGGGTTTTCATCATATCCTCCAATTTGATTTTTTCCAAATTTCCCTTCCAACATCATATAATATCTATATAATTCTCATTTTGCAAAACAATTTTATTCTTTATTGGGAAAAGGAAGATAAAAGATATCCCCTCGTTGGTATATGAGAAGGGAGGGGGAAGGGAGTTTGAAGATTGAATAAGGAAAAACAGGGGATACATTCTCTGTAAACCTAAAAATCGCAATTCCACCAACTATAAATCTCCAACAAATCCTTATGCGGATTACAGATTTACCTGCTTAAGATGAGAATTAAAAAATTCCCTTGAGAAAGAATAGCATTATATGTAAAATGTATATATAATGAAATAATTATCGTGGGAAAAACATTGGAACATTATGGAAAGACCTGCAAAATATTACGAAATAAAAGAAGGGGGTAAGGTCAAATGCCTGCTCTGCCCCGTCGGCTGCGTTTTGGAGGAGGGGAAAGAAGGGATATGTTTAGGGCGGCATAACAAGGATGGCAAAATGATGGTCACCAATTACGGTGAGACGGTTTCCCTGAACCTCGACCCGATAGAGAAAAAACCCCTGTTTCATTTTTATCCCGGAAGCGTTATACTCTCAACCGGTCCCAACGGCTGTAATATGAGCTGTAAGAACTGCCAGAATTGGAATATTTCCCAGAGGAAATCCCCAACTATCTATGTTTCCCCCGAAAAGATGGCTTCGCTTTCGATAGCGCAAGGTTCAATCGGCGTTGCTTATACCTATACCGAACCGTTCATCTGGTTTGAATACCTGTTAGATACGATGCCCCTTGTTCGCGAACAGGGGGGCAAGAATGTTATGGTCACTAACGGCTATATTATGCCTGAACCTTTGCAGGAACTTCTTCCTTATATCGATGCGATGAATATCGATTTGAAATCGATACAAAACGAATTCTATCTTAAAATTACCGGTGGGAGGTTAAGGTTTGTGCAGGATACAATTGTAAAATCATTCGAAGCCGGAGTTCATATCGAGATAACAAACCTGTTAATAACAGGGCTTAACGACTCGCCTGAACAGATCGCCGAATTGGTAAATTGGGTGGCATCAATTTCCCCACATATACCGCTTCATTTCTCCCGCTATTTCCCCACCTATAAATTGACAAATCCCCCAACCAGCCTTGAGGTCTTAAAAAGCGCTTACAAAATCGGCAAGGAACGATTGGATTATGTCTATGTTGGGAATATAGATATTTCGGGGACATCCGATACTGTTTGTCCATCCTGCGGAACATTACTCATCTCCCGCTATGGTTATTCAACCCAAATAGTTGGTTTGGATGAAAGCAGGTGTGCGAGTTGCGGACAAAAAATTAATATTATTTTATGAAAAATTTATCTTACCGCTCCCAGAGATTTATAGGAATTTTAGCATTGTGAATAACCGCATCCGGGGCAGATCACGCAACCGGACACAAACTCCAATTTGGATTGACATTCGGGGCAGACTTCATTTCCGATATCCATATCCGGTTTTGGTTTTTTACCATTTCCGAAATGATTATGCAGAACTTTTGCAATAGCGTCAGGAATCGATTTTATCAGACCTCCGTTACCATAGACCTGACTCGCTCCGCCGATCCCTCTCAATTGATCGATGATGTCGTTAACATCTATTCCGGAGCGTAAGGCGAGGGAGATTAATCTGCCGATTGCTTCGGTGTCCGCCATTGTGGAGTGCCCCGATTTGCCGATTTGAGCGAACACCTCGAAAGGTTTCTCATCGAGCATATTAATAGTTACATACAGATTACCGAAGCTTGTCGTTATTTTTTCGGTTATCCCTTTTAGCACTATAGGACGACGTTTTACAGTGCGAACAATTCCTTCCTTGGCGGGTTCTTTTTTCTTTACCGATAACACCTGATTTCGGCGGCATCCATCCCGATAAACGGTTACCCCCTTGCATCCCAATTTATAAGCTAAAAGATATGCGGCGGCGATATCCTCCCTTGTTGCCGAATTCGGGAGGTTGATGGTTTTCGAGACCGCATTATCGGTGTATTTCTGAAATGCCGCTTGCATTCGGATATGCCATTCGGGGGAGATGTCGTGGGAGGTAACGAATATCCGCTTGACATCATCGGGTATATCCTCAAAATCTTGAATGGATCCTCTCTCGACTAATTTTTGCACGAAATCTTCACTGTAAAATCCCAATTCCTTGGCCTTTTCCTCCAATATCGGATTTAATTCGGTCAACTTTGTGTTATCCATTACATTGCGTACATATGCAAGAGCAAATGCGGGTTCTATGCCCGAAGAGGTTCCGGCGATGATGCTGATAGTCCCGGTAGGAGCAATCGTCGTTATGGTGGAATTCCGCAGCCTGACCGCATTCTGTGGATTTTCATTGAATACGGAATCCTTCCAGTTAGGAAACACACCGCGGGTTTTAGCCAATTCTCGAGATGCACTTTGCCCTTCCTTGCGGATAAATGACATAACATCTTCAGCCAATTCAAGAGCCTGTTCGGAGTTATACGGAATCCCCAACCGGAAGAGCATATCAGCCCAGCCCATCACTCCCAAACCTATTTTTCTGTTTTTCTTTGTTTCGATATCGATTTGTGGAAGGGGATATTTGTTCGCCTCGATGACATTATCGAGGAAATGGACACTTATCCAAACGGTTCTCTTCAGTTTATCCCAATCGACCTCGTATTTATACATCGATTTTGGATTTGCCGAATCCACAACTGCCCGGAGCATTTTAGATAAATTAATCGATCCCAAATTACAACTTTCATACGGGAGGAGGGGCTGTTCTCCACAGGGGTTGGTGCTTTCATACAAACCGATCTTTCGCACCGGATTGCCATCGTTCATACGATCGAGGAATATCACCCCCGGTTCGCCGGTTTTCCATGCTTGAGAGACTATTGAGTTGAAAACCTCTTTGGCATCGAGGCGTAATGGTTTTCCATCCGTAAAAAATAAGTCGTTGGTCTGCGGATCTATTATGGGGAACTCCTCTCCTTTTTCCACAGCTCTCATAAAATCATCCGATGCGCAGACGGAGATATTGAAATTTGTTAGCTCGCTTAAGTCCTCTTTGGAGGAGATGAACTCCTTTATATCCGGATGGTCAACGCGAAGAACTCCCATATTTGCGCCACGGCGGGTGCCTCCCTGCTTAACCGCTTCGGTAGCGGAATTTATTACTTTCATAAAACTGATGGGACCTGAAGCAACGCCGGAGGTGGTGGCGACTTTTGAATCTTTGGGCCTTAATCTGGAAAACGAAAAACCTGTTCCCCCGCCGGATTTATGAATAAGCGCCGCTGCCTTAACCGCATCAAAAATAGACTCCATCGAATCCTCGATAGGAATAACAAAGCAAGCGGACAATTGCCCCAATGGTCTGCCTGCATTCATCAGCGTAGGGGAATTGGGGAGAAACTCCAATGATGCCATCATCTCGAAAAATTGCTCGGCTGTTTTAGCTATCTCATCACTTTCCGCACCATATTTGGCATCGGGCGCCGCTATAAACCGGGCGACTCGGTGGAAAAGCTGTTCGGGGCTTTCTATAACATTACCGTTCTCGTCCTTGATGAGATATCTTCTTTCCAAAACTACGATGGAATTCTTAGTTAGCTCTAAATTCATAATACTTTTCCCTTTCCACCCCGAATTGAGGTCCTCCTATTATTATAACCATTTTATCCTTCATCCTGTGCCGGATATGCTGACTCATTTTCATAATCGATAACAAAATCGGAGAAAACTATGGGAGCCTTTTCCTTCATAGTTTCCAACATTTTAAGGCAGATCCTCCTTATTTCCCAGTGCGCTCTGGGATGACATCTAACAGTGAATATATGCCTTAATTCCCGAAAATTAGCGGTTATTACAATCTCCGATTCGGTTCCACCCGGAAGAATATACCTTGCATCCTCTGGAGGAACGCCCGCCGAAAGAAGCTGCTCATACAACTGATAACATTTATCTTGAACTTCCAAAAATGCTTTTTCACCATCTATAAAAGACCCGTTCGACTTTATTTGCGCCGCTTTGACCGTGTCAGGAATAATACAATGATAATCTTTGGTTTTTTCCCTGCCCGGTTTGTCGGCATAGCATACATAGCGTTGGCTTTCCTGCGATGGGGACATAAGTCTGTGACGAACCAACTCGTGGGTAAAAACCCGGCTACCGCCTTTTATCCGAAAGGTGGCGACTGCGTGTTCCAGGACTGAGTGATGACCCTTGCGGATGACCTTTCTTATCAATTCTTTTGCCGAATGGGGGGGATTATAGCGGTGAAAACTGAGATAGCAGGTTCTTGTTGCCCGCTCTATCACATCCTCAGCATTCGGCGTAATTGACATCAATTCAACTTCCATAAAAACAGACCTTAAATTTTACTCCAAAAAATTTTATTTACGATTTTATGACATTTACCCTGTCAGAGGCAGGGAATATTTTAGCAGAAAAACCCCTTTCGGGTCAAGACATTTTTAGTAATATTTTAATAAAAAACACAACATATTGAGTAGCAAGGGATTAATACCACAATATAATGTGGTGATATAATTCACAAGCACCCATGGAATCCATACTAAAAATTTTAATCTTCTAACCTTATGAATGATGGATAATTAGCTACAACAATTATTTTCGACATCTAATTCGGTAAGTGGTTTTATATTGCGGAGATGATTATATATGGTGCTACGAATACCGTAAGCCGTAGTATCATAATAACATAGTGGTTCCGTTTTTGGGGTAAGGAATCCCAACGCTTCTTGGAGTTTTGCTCTGAACTTGACTCGCTCCCAGCCGAAGTTCAAATCGTATAATCATTTCTTGAATCTACCGGTTTCCTGTTCATTGCCTGAGGAAGAAGCAGCTGAATTCGCTCATATTATTTGGTTTTACTTGCTTTTCAATTCTCATCGGCATTCATTGGGGCAAAACGGCGGAGAGGGAGATTCCAAAACCCCATCGGTGCATTTTAGATCCGGCAAGATGGTGTATCTCCCGATGAGGGAGGAGGGGATTTATTTACGAGAGCAGATAACCGGGTCGGGGGTGTTGAAGCAGGGAATAAGTTGAGAAAAGCAGTAATCGATTTAGGAACAAACAGCATCCTCCTGACAGTGGCGGAAAAAACCGCAAACGGTATCGGTATTTTATTTGAGGATAAGGAAGAACCTCGATTAGGGAAAAATTTCTCAGCTGGTGGGAAACTCGATTTTGATGCGAAGCGGCGGACAATATCAGCCTTGAAACAGCTGTTGCAAAAGGCGAAGGATTTCAATCCCGATGAAATGAGGGCATTTGGCACAAAAATCCTGCGGGATGCTGTTGATTCCACTGAGTTTCTAAAAACAATCGAGGGAGGGGTAGGGATAAAGGTACGGATTATCAGTGGTGAAGAGGAAGCGGCTTATGCTTTTCGCGGTGCCTTATGGGGATTGGATATAGACGGCGAATCAGCTATAATAACCGATATCGGCGGCGGTTCAACCGAAATAGCATTTTATGATGATAAAGGGGGGTTGAAGCTTATCAGCATACCGATTGGAGCGGTTTCTATTACCGAAAGGTTTATGCCTTCAACCCCGGCCGATAGGAAACAATATGAGCAAGCCAAGGCTGTAATTGAAAGGGAGATAAGCGGCGGAATGATTAACACGGGGATAAGAAGGAAAAAGCTGATTTTCTCCGGAGGGACAGCGACTGCAGCTTCTGCGGCAATCCTGAAACTCGATAAATATAATCCTCAATTGGTTCATGGTTCACGCTTCGATTTGGATGAGATAGTTCAGTTCAGCCAAATGATCGATAATGCCGATATAAACGAACGGCGGAGGATTTTGTGTCTTGATCCAAAGAGGGCGGATATAATATCCGCAGGTCTTTTGATTTTAGTCTCGGTAATGAAATATTTTTCCGCAAAAGAGATGATAGTTTCCAACGGGGGAGTTCGAATCGGTTTCCTGTTGGATTTGTTTAATTGAAGTTGCGTTGTTATCTTTTTCGTTTTGCTATTTTAGGGATAGCGATGAGGGATGCGACCGCAGCCAATAGGATAACGATTGTTATTGCTTGATTATTGGAAAAATCGATGCCTCCGATATTGGTAAAGACCATCGAAGGTTCGTAATATCTAAAAAAGTCGATCGTAAATCTAAATCCGGAATACAGTGCCAACATCATCAGGAATGTATATCCCCTGAAACGGGGTTTCCTTTCCAAAAGCAATAAAATCCCAAACATAATAAAACCGGCGGCAGAAGATATTAGCTGGGTCGGATGCAAATCCATTCCGGGAAAATGCCATCCGGCGGCGCAGGTAGGCGGAAAGACAACCCCCCAGAACCAATTGGTAGGGTCGCCATAGCAACAGCCATTTAGAAAACAGCCGATGCGGGTTATACCCACACCCAACATAAACGAAGGCGAAAAAGCATCGAGAGTCTCCCAAAGAGGCATTTTCCATATTTTTATGAAAAGCGGAGTTAATATCAGCACCAATACGACACCGCCCATCATTGAAAGCCCCGCTAAACCGACCTCTCCATTGCTCTGAAAGGGATTGATCGTATCCAAATAATGCCCGCTGAATTCGTTCAAATGGTAGATGACATAGAAAAATCTCGAACCGACAGCCGCGGCAATAATTATCACCAAGGATAAATCAATTATTCTTGTTGGTTCGATGTTGAATTTTCGGGCTCGTTTATATGCCAACATTATCCCCAAAAGGAATGACAGGGCTAACATTACTCCATAGGATCTAATCGGAATAGAACCGATATTGAAAAGTACAGGATGCATCAGTAACTCCTCCAATCCCTGTTAATAGCAGTTAGTATCCCTACAATAACCCAAAAAGCTATCATCGATGTTCCCCCGTAAGATACGAAAGGAAGCGGGAGTCCGGTAACCGGCATCAATCCGACAGTCATCCCTATATTCACCAACACCTGAAAGGCAATAATCGCCACAAATCCCCCCGCTACCAATCCAAGAAACCCCTTGCGAGTTTTAGCGGCTATGGTTATCCCCCTTATTAATAATATAGTAAATAGCAATATGATTATCACCGCACCTAAAAATCCGAACTCCTCGCCGATAACCGAGAAAATGAAATCGGTATGTTGCGTGGGAAGATAAGCTAATTTCGTTTGAGTCCCCATTCCGATTCCTTTTCCGAACAATCCTCCGGCGCCGATAGCTATTTTCGATTGTATTATCTGATAACCTGCCCCTCGCGGGTCCCGTCCGGGATCGAGGAAAGTAAGGATGCGCAACTTTTGATAATCGTGCAGCTTATTCCAGAGGACAGGCGTCAAAATCCCGAAAAGTATATTAATTATAATCACCCCTACACTTACTTTCAAATCGGTCCTTGCAATCAAAAGGGAAACCACGAGCAAAAAAATAAATATCGCCAAGGGGATAGGGTTAAACGCTGCTATCATACTGATGGTGGGTGAAATAAACAAAAACAGGTGAAAAGAATTAAGTCCCGCCCAGTAAAGCAAAAACATAGTTATAACCCCAAAGACCAACGCCGTTCCCAAATCAGGTTGTTTGACCACCAAACCGAAAGGGATTAGCCCTAAAGCTAAAACCACAATCACGCCGGGCGTACTTGGGAATTTCCCTTTGTAATGGGCTAAAAAGCGCGCAATTGCAAATACCAAAGCGATTTTTGCGAACTCCGCCGGTTGAAGATTGAATACTCCGATGCTGAACCATCTCATCGCCTTTGCGCCGCCTGCCGTTCCGAACCACAACACCCCGGCAAGCATAATGATCGCGAT
Source organism: Candidatus Zixiibacteriota bacterium (assembly GCA_026983835.1). Classification (GTDB taxonomy): domain Bacteria; phylum Zixibacteria; class MSB-5A5; order UM-FILTER-46-8; family UM-FILTER-46-8; genus JALSTH01. The sequence goes on from JALSTH010000070.1 coordinate 17,486, forward strand.
AAGGTAATAGATATAGGCGAATATCTCGTGGAATCTCAAAGGTATTACCATCATCGTGAAAAATAATATCAGCCCCATTATCAGCCAGTAAATCTGTTTTACATACATCCCCTTATAAAATGCGATTTCGGTATTGAAACCGGTCGAATAAATCCCAATGATGCCTATTACCGATAATAGCAATGCCGGTACAAAGATAAGGGGGTCTATGGAGAAGATGGATTTCATAAAGCTTTATTCTCGCCCATATTATAAAACTCCGATTGACGACAGATAAGCTTTCACTATCTCACGGGCGATAGGAGCCGCATGTGCGCTCCCGTGTCCCGCATTTTCAGCAATTATCGCCACCGCAATTTTCGGGTCTTCCACCGGGGCGAAGCAGCAAAACCAAGAATGCTCAAGTCCATGAGGGTTTTGGGCGGTCCCTGTTTTGCCGGCGACCGTGATGCTTGGTATCCTTGCGGCCGCTCCGGTCCCCGCCGGGTCCTCAACCACAGCCGTAAGGGCTTTGACCAAAAAGGAGATCGTCGAAGCGGAAAACGGGAGAGAACGCAAAACTTCGGTTTTAGTTTTGAATATCTCTCCATCGGGAGAAATTATTTTATTGACCAATCGGGGTTTATATACGGTTCCTCCATTTGCCAAAGCCGAGTAGAAGACAGCCATTTGAAGCGGCGTAACCAAAAGTTCCCCTTGGCCGATGGCGAGATTTAGTATCAATAAACGGGACCAATCACCAGCGCCATATTTTCGATCGAGATATTCTCGGGAAGGGGAAAGTCCTGAGCTTTCGCTCGGATAGTCCAAATCGGTTCTTTCACCGAATCCGCACCCTTTGGAATATTTCGCCCAAACATCCAATCCGATAATCTTTCCGACCTGATAGAAATAAATATCGCAGGATTGAATTATCGCTCCCAACATATCTAGCCTGCCATGTCCCGACGGCTTCCAGCACTTGAATATCCTGTTACCGAAGCGCATACTCCCATAACAGGGTTGAAACTTGTCATTAATACTAACGGAATCCGATTCCAAAGCCGCCGCCGCAGTTATCGGCTTGAAAATTGAACCGGGGGGGTATGTCCCTACGCAGGCGCGGTTTAGGAGAGGATGAGTCGTATCGTTCGCCACCGATGCCCACAACTCCTCCGAAATCACTCCCGCAAAAGCGTTGTTATCGAAATTCGGTTTGGAGACAAAGGCTATCACTTCTCCGTTTGATGGATCGATGGCAACCGCTGCTCCTCCTATATATCCCGAAAGGAGGCTTTCGGCAACGCATTGGGTTTTCCAATCTATATTAAGGATAAGTTCGGAACCTACCTGCGGAGGTACACTTTCGCGGTATGGGCTCCTTCCCAATATTTTGCCCGATGCCGCCACTTCCAAATATTCCACACCGTCTCGTCCTCGCAACACTTTATCGTATTCCTCCTCCAAACCTCCGATACCGATTATGCAACCCGATTTATAAATATTGGGATCCCTCTTCCTCAACTCCGCATCGGAAATTTCCCCGACATAGCCGAATAAATGGGATCCATATCCATCGGCGGGATACTGACGGGTTATTTCCGTTTGATATATGATGCCCGGTATTTTTTCGGAATTTTCTTCGATTTTGCATATAACCCCAAAATCGACACCCCTAACCAACTTGATCGGCTCATAACGATTTCTTATCGGAGCATTAAGTTTTTCCTCCAATAGTTGTCTGTCCACCCCGATTAAATCAGCCAAATAATCGATGTGCCTGAATTTTGCATCACTCATATAGGGAAGATAAGAGATGGTATAAAGAGCGCGATTGGTAACCAAAGGTTTTCCATTTCTGTCCTTGATAAAACCACGGGGCGCCGCAATCGGGACCATTCGTATGCTATTATTCTCGGATATCTGACGGTAATAAGAATGGGAGACCACCTGCAGGGAAAAAAGCCTTCCGGTAAGGATTAGGAATAAAATCAGCAGGGCGATAATAGTGTGCTTTGCCCGAATATCGCTTATTTTGGAGCGTTTTGCCATAATCCTATACCGGAATTCGATCCTGTGGGGCACCAAAGAAAAATTGGCCCACCCACCATATTACCATTGTGTATAAAGCGGAAGTAATACCATATCTAATTATATAGTAGAACAGACCACCCGGTTCCCCAATATTGGTTATGAGAAAAAACACCCCGCTGAAAAGGAATGCCGCAAACAAGACGATGAGGGATTGAGCGATAGGCGAACTCCATTCGAAATGGGTTCTTATGAAGATAATCATATAACCGGTTAGAACATAAAGCAGTGAGCTTAGCCCCAAATTCCCCGGTGTAACCGAATCGATTATTATCCCCCAGAAAAAGCCGAAGAATAAAGCCGTACCGATGCCATAATATAAAGCGAGGTAAACAAGAATGGCTATTCCTATATCCGGTTTTACGCCGGAGATTGAAATCGATGGGGATACTATTATTTCCCATAATGCCGACAGGAAAAGCCAAAGTAAAACCAACAAAAAGTTTTTCATTCTTCTTTATTCCCCAGGATGAAAAACCGTTCAAGGCGGTCGAAATCCACAAAGGGTTTGACCACTATCTCGGCGAACAGATATGAAGACGAACGAATGTTGATTTCCGTTATTACTCCCAATGGAATTCCCGGCGGAAAAACTCCTCCCAAGCCGGATGATTTCAGCGTATCGCCCACCATAATATTTTCGTGAGCGGGGACATTATCGAAGATTAAAACTCCGGAAGGGTTTGGCTTGAGGATTCCCTGAACTCTGCTCCGAGTATCCACAGCCGCCACACGGCAGGTCGGATCCGTGAGCAATTGGACTTCGGCATAATCATTAAAAACAAACTGAACTCTGCCGACCAATCCCTCATCCGATACCGCTGTCATATCGGGTTTGATTTTTCCACCGTTTCCAATATTTATTAACACCGAAAAGCGATGGGGGGAATCGGTCTTTTTTATGATTTCGGCAGGTATCAATTTGAAATCATAACTACTTTGGAAATCGAGAAACTCGCGAAGCCTTGCGTTTTCCCTTGAGGCATCGCTGTAAAAGGATATTTTAAGCTTAGCGGAAGTCAGCTCGGCTTCCAATTCCCTTGCCCGTTCCTTGACCTTATATAATCCTTCGAATTTCTCCTTTAGTATTTTTCCCGGAGCATAAAAGATTCTAATCGTAATACCGGCAAAAGATTCTTTATATTCGATGGGCAGAAATAGAAGCAGGAATGATATAAGCAACAAGGCAATCGGCAGCATTATGGTATTTCTTCTATTAGAGTTACTGTAATAAGACGCTGCCATTTTTATTTGTCTATGCTTCCAACGCTCATTTGTGGGATTCTAAAACTTCTATTACATCCTCGTAACGCTTGGCCTCTAACAGTTTTTCGCGATTTCCTTCGCTTTTCATCAGAAATGACAGCTCAGCCATAACATTCAAGTGTGCTCCGATAGCATCCTCCGGAGCCGCAATCAGGAAGAAGAGCTGGACAGGTCTTTTGTCCATCGCATCGAAATTTATTCCTCCTTTGGATCTGCCGAAAGCAATTACAATCCCCTTGACGGATTTAGTTTTCGCATGAGGAAATGCGACTCCATATCCAACCCCGGTGGTAACAAGCTCTTCCCGCTCCTTGACGGCCCTTAGAAGTTCTTGAGGATCTTTGACTAATTTCGATTTAGATGCCAATTCGACAAGTTCGTCGATTACGCTGTCTTTATCCTTCGATTTAAGATCGAACTCAACTAAATCCTCTTCCAGAAATTTTGACAATTTTATCATTAAAGCCTCGCAATAGAATATCTATGATTTAGAATTTTTCAGCTTCCTCTGTTAGCATTATCGGAATATCATCCTCAATGATGAATTTTAGGCGGCAGGTATTACAAATTAATTTGTCGCTTTCCTTATCATATTCCAATTTCCCTTTACAATTCGGGCAGGCTAATATTTCGAGCAACTCATCGGATATCATATCCAACTCATCCGTCATTAAATTTCCCTGTAAATCCCTATCTTTCGGTATTTCTCTATCCTTCGTTTCATCAATTCCGAAACCCCTATGGCTTTAAGCTCATTCAAGGCTTTGAGGATATATCCCCTAACCGCATTAAAGACCGCTTCCGGGTTCCTATGTGCTCCCCCTAACGGTTCCGGGATTATCTCATCCACAACCCCCAATCGCAAAGCATCCTCAGCGGTAATCTTAAGGGCATCCGCAGCGATTTCATATTTTTCTTGAGGATTCTCCTTCCAAAGGATAGCGGCGCATCCCTCCGGAGATATTACCGAATACCAAGAATTCTCCAACATATACACCCTATCGCCTATTCCTATGCCCAGTGCTCCTCCGGAGGCTCCCTCACCGATAACGACCACCACGATAGGAACTTTGAGTCTACACATCTCCCGAATATTTCGAGCGATCGCTTCAGCCTGTCCGCGCTCCTCCGCTCCAATACCCGGATAAGCACCAGGAGTATCGATAAAAATCACAATCGGGAGATTAAATCTATCGGCAAGCGTAAATCCCCGCAGAGCCTTACGATAACCTTCCGGATGGCACATTCCGAAGTTGCGGTATTGCCTTTGTTTGACATCCCGCCCCTTTTGTTGTCCCACCACCAAAACTTTATTTCCCCCAATATCAGCAAATCCTACCACGATAGCTTTGTCATCGGCATAGCCGCGATCGCCATGGATCTCGATAAAATCGGTTGCTATTTTCTCAATATAATCAAGGGTATAGGGTCTGTTGGGATGCCTGGCTATTTTGACTTTTTGCCATCGGGTTAATTCCTGATATATCTCCCTTTGAAGCTTGTCTAATCTTTTTGTTAAAACGGCTATCTCATTGGATATTTCAAGATTCTCGCTGTCTGCGAATTCTTTCAGTTCGGAAATCTTTTTTTCGAGTTCAAATATAGGTTTTTCAAAGTCGAGGTAACGCATATTTATCGAATTAAAATAATTTTCGGCTCGATTTCAACAAAAGAATGAAAACCACCAAAATAAAAATCGCCGTAAAACCGACGAGTAATCCTCGGTTGGGTGTCAATATAGCTATTACCATAAAAGAAAACAACATACTCGTCAAATAAAATATCCAGAGAATCGCATTTTGCGATATTCCGAAATCCAGCAAGATATGGAAAATATGTCGGGTATCGGCTTGATAAACTTTTTTGCCTGTCAGGATTCTGCGGGTTATGGTAATGAAGGATTCGGATATCGGAACCCCCAAAGCCATTATGGGAACAATCATCGTTACGGTGGCTAAACTTTTGGGCCAAATCACGGAGATAACTGCGAACATATATCCCAACATCATCGATCCCGTATCCCCCATAAATATCGAAGCGGGCGGATAATTGTATTTCAAAAATCCCGCTGTAACTCCCATCAGAGCGCAGGAGATTATTACCGGGAAAGTCGTCTTAAAAATCAATCCGCTGACAAAAAAGGTTGCGGCGACGATAAACCCTACCCCCGTTGCCAGCCCATCCATACCGTCCAAAAAATTCATTGCATTGATCAAACCGACTATCCAGATAAAAGTAACCGGCATTCCCCAAAGCCCCAAAGAAACAGTCCCTTCAAATGGAATTGTCAGTAGTCTTATCTGATAGCCGAAATATATGGTCAATAAGGCTGCTACTGATTGGAAGATTAGTTTTTGCAGAGGAGATAACCCCCTTAAATCGTCAATCAAACCGGCTATTAGGAGGACGATCAGCGATAATGTGATGCCGATGAGTTCATAACCGATTTCATCAATGAGCGAGGGATAAAAGAGCAACCCGGTCCCTCCGGCAGCAATAAAAGAGATGAACATAACTAAACCGCCAAGACGCGGCACGGCTTTTTTATGGATTTTCCTGCCCCCGGGTTGATCAAGGTAATTGTGATTATGGCAGAAGCGGATTAACGGCGGAATGAGCAATATCGTGAGATAAAATCCAACCGCAATGATGATTAAATCAGTTACTATTTTCATCTTTACTCTTTTTTAATTATCGAGAAAAAAGTTCTCAATCGTAACAATAAAGATAATATAATGCTTCTAACGATATGGCGCGGGTAATGTTTTCTGTAAAAGCGGTAAATGCTTTTATTATGCTCGGTTTTAAGGAACTTAATTTCCGCCGATGATCCTTTTCCCCAATCATGATAAACTTTTGCTTTTGGTTGATGATATATCTTATATCCTGCCTTTCGTAGCATTAAACACAGATCGAAGTCCTCAGCGTACATAAAGTATCTCTCATCGAAACCGCCTATTTCCATAAAAGCGGAACTTCTAACCATCATAGCTGTGGCGGGAATTACCTCCACCTCGACAAGCTCATCTCTGACAGGCGGGGTGTATATTTTTGAGAATTTGGAAACAAAGGGTATTTTCGACAGGGGGGAATTTCGCGAAAACAACAGCCTGCTGAAATTCGGCGTCATACGGTAGGAGGTCATCGGCGTGCCATTGGGCGCCAACAATTGTGGGCCGACAGCGGCAATACTTTTATTGCTGTTTAATACTTCCGCCAAAACCTTCAAGGCATTCGGTTGGGGTCGCGCATCCGGATTCAGGAAAAGGATATATTCGCCATGCGATTTACCCGCCCCATAATTGCATCCCGCCCCAAACCCAGTGTTTCGGGGGAGTTTGTAATAATTGAAAGGGGACGAAACGAAAATATCATTTTCCCGCAGAGGGATGTCAGAAGCATTATCAATCAGTATAAGCTCCCGATTCCCATATAATGAGCGGTTAAGGGCGTCGATGGTCCCCCGAATGGTTTCATCGCTGTTGTAGAGCACTATGATAACGCTTATTTTTGGTGTGGCCAAAACATCCCAAAATATGAATGGATATTATTTTTTATATAAGCCAAACAATTTTCGCAGGCGGAGACGCCAGACCATAAAGATAGCTTCACTGATTATTCCCTTGGACATTTTGGATGTTCCCATTTCCCTGTCGTAAAAGATTATTGGAATCTCCTTGATTCTAAATCCCTTGCACCAAGCGTTAAAACTCATTTCCACCTGAAAAGCATAACCATCGGATTTTATTTGATGGAAATCAATTGCTTCCAAAACCTCTCGGCGGAAACATTTGAAACCGCCGGTGGCATCTTTAATGGGCATCCCGGTTATTATGCGGGTGTATAAATTGGCGAAATAGCTCAGCAAAAGCCTCATCATAGGCCAGTTGATAACATTAACGCCGGTTAGATATCTTGAACCAAGCACCAGATCGTTGTCTTGAATAGCATTCAGGAAGTCAGCGAGGTATTTGGGCTGATGGGAGAAATCCGCATCCATCTCGAATACGCAGGTATAGTCCCTCTCCAATGCCCATTTGAAACCGGCGATATATGCCATCCCAAGCCCCTGCTTTTTCCGGCGGTGCAAAACCTTAATCCTTCCTTCTTTCTCCGCCATCTCATCGGCTAATCTGCCGGTTCCATCGGGGGAATTATCATCCACAATCAAAACCTCGATTCTAGGATCTATTTCCAAAATCTGCGGAACGATTATCGGAAGGTTCTCGATTTCATTGTATGTTGGAAGCACTACCAATGGCTTGCCCGCGGGATCGCTCAATTCACCTACTCCTTCCTCCGAAACCGCTTAAATAGAAAAAGGATTACCGCCACAAAATATATCAACCAGATGATTTTCGTCGATGCGCTGCTGTAATTGTAATATGGCGAATCGAATTCAATATGCACCGTATGTTTTCCCGCTGGAATAGGAACCGCCATAAAATTACCATCGGCCATAAGTATTTCCGAGGGTTTGCCATCCACCGAAGCCTTCCATGCGGGATAATAATTATCCTGAATCAAAAGCAATCCGGGTTTTTCAGCCTCCGCCTCTATATCGAAATAGTTGATATTATTTTTCGTCATTCTCGCCTGAGTGAAACTCAAACTATCTTTTTTTATCGGTATGGATGGGTTTTCATTGAGGATAACCGAATTTCGATAATCGAAATTGTCACTGTCAACTCTTGCCATAGCCGAATCGGTATCGGCGATTATCTCGTAGTTATAAACGACCCTCGTCCGCGGTAAGGCATATTTGTTCTCATTGATGTAAAGCTTTCCTACATTATAGACGGCTTGGAACTTCTTGTCGTTTAGGGGAAACGGCGAAGCGAGATATTTGGCATTGAGCAGATCGAAACGCGGTTCATAGAGGAAATTATAGAACCGCTGCTGGTATTCACGGGTGGTTGCCGCCGAACGGATCCAATTCCAGCGGGCGAATTTATCGTAGCGCTTGAGCTCATTGCCATGATAGCCGAAGACCTGCTCGATTCCATACAGAGCCATATAATTTTGATTATTGAAGGTTCCGGGAAAACTTATAACCCTGAAATCACTTTTTTGTTTTTGGTTTTGGAGGAAGGAAACTTCGGATCCTTTTCGGAAATAGCTTTCGAAAGGAACCGATCGAATAAATTTCGCATCCTCATACCAAAGCTCCACAATCGAAAGCAATGCAATAACCGCCGCAAGATATGCAAAACTAATCGACTTTTTCGCATAAAGCCTGAAAGTAAAATAAACTATCCAACAGAAAACTGTGATGAGCCAAAATCCGCCGGCGATGGAAGGTGCCGCCTTAGCCTGCGCATTTATTTTATCCGGGGTGATGTTGGAATAAAGGATGGAATTGTAGAATTTCAGCAACCCCTCCGGGGAGATGGCGAATAATACGGTTATGGCGGAGATTACGATCGCTACTATCAGTAGCAGTTTTGAAACCGCTTCCTTCACTCCCTTTTCCTTGATGCTGTCGCTGATATATCTTATTCCGAAAACAGCGAGATAAATAACCGAAAAGACATACAAAAACATTATTGTCGATGGAGCCCGGAAACTCTTGACGCCGGGGACAATATAATAGAACAATTTGAAAATCGGCGTATGGTCACCCAGCGCATACAAAATAGCAAAAAATCCCAGGGATGCGAAAAAGTGTATATTTCGTTTGCGGATGTAGATAAGCGCTATCAGGGCAAAGATGAGGGGGATAAACCCGGCATATTCGCTGTTGAGTCTGAAACCGTTCCGTCCCCAATAATCGTTTTCGCCCCCCGCGTTGACGCCGCAGAACTTTGGATTGATAAGCGAAATCGCCTCTTCGGGATGTAAGGACCAAGAGGAGGCATAATCGTATCCCTTTCCCCCTTCGGCACGCGGCGAGTACTTGTTTACATACACATATTGAGGAAGTATCTGCACCAAAGAACCTGCTAATCCTATAATAATCCCGACCCCGATTATCGATGCCACCACCACGATTCTCCTAATCCCCGCTTTTTCCTTGATGAGGATTACTATCCTGAACAATGTATATGCGCCGACGCCCCACATTGCGAAATAAGCCAATTGGGGATGGTTGGCTAACACAAGCAGTGAAAAGGACAGCGACCAGAAAAACAGCGAGAGCAGGTTTGCCTTTCGGAAAATTAAATCTATCGCCAACAGCAACATCGGGAAAAGCACGCTGACATACATCCGCCCATCGTGTCCGGCATAGACGAGCGAAATCGTAAAACCGTTCAGCAGATATAACAGCCCTCCCCAAAAACATATAGTGCGGGAGAAACCTAAATTACGGAAGTAGAAATAGGTGATTATCCCGCCGAAATAGGCGGTCAGTATTAGTTTCCAACCCAACGCTTTATGGATGGGCATAATAAATTGGATGAATGATAAAGGGAAAAATGTGTCGCCGTGCATAGCATCGACGAACGGCAGTCCGCCGAAAAGATATGGATTCCAGAGGGGGATTGTGTGATATTGCTTAAAGAACCCCGCCAAAAACGCCCGAAACATCAACCCAGCTTCAATGGTGTCACTGCCAAAAAGCATTCCTTTGGAGAAAATAAATTCGCGAAATAGCAGGATTATTATTATTGCATAAATCGGCGCAAATCCATAACCGAAAAATTTGTCGGTATTCTCAGTTTTATTTCGAGAAACTTTGGACATAAATATTCCTTAATCCTTCGGTGCTTTTCTCGGTTTGATAAACGGCAAACTGACATACATAAGAATTTCGGCGGCACTAAGCCAGACCCTCGATAGCAAGGCAATGGATATCGCTATCGGCGCGGGAAGCAGGGTTGATAAAGAAGCGGACATAACCCCTTCTCTAACTCCCAACCCTCCCGGTACAAAAAAACTTAAAAAGCCGATAATATAGGAACTTGCGAAAACAGCGGTCAATGCAAATATCATAAAGAAAGAAGCGTTTGAAATACTCTTAATAAAAAAATAGAAAGCTAAACCATAAATTGTCCAACATATCATGTGACAAAATAGGTAAATCAGGGCTTTTCTAAAATCAATAGCATCGCATCGTTCGTCAAATTTAAACATTTTGAATCCGAAATTTAAGACAGCCGATATTACCGGTGGGTAAATTAAGGCTATCATCATTGGAATACCCAAAATAACTAAAGCGGGAGTCAACCATTCCTTAAAGTAAATTACCGCGCCGATAACTGTCAACACAAAACCAGCGGATATATTCAGATATTGATATGTTAGTGCGGAAACAATTCCATCGCTTCTACTGATGCCTTCTTTTTCAACCATTACAATCATTCCTGCAACCGCCCAAACTTTGCCCGGAATATATTTCCCCAAACTCGAAAGGCCCCAGATATAAAATGTTTTCCTCAAAGATAATCTCTTTCCGCTGAAATATTTAATGGTCGATCTCCAAATTAGGGATAGAAATACGAAATTTATTATAACTAACAAAACAGCGATAGGAAAATATTCCCAGTTTATATTCCAATCATATCCCTGAAGAACTGAAAAGTTTCTGTATAATGCCCGCCCGAGAAAAAGTAAAATGACGCAGGCGAGAGTAATTTTTGTGTACCATTTGTAAAGAAAACGCATTTGCTCGAAAGGTGAAGGATTCCTGCTATTTTATAGGGTCTTACATTATAATCTATGAAAATTCGAGAATAACAAATCTTTTGATGATTTAACGATCTTTTGAAAAATACCATTATGCAATTTTTGCAATTTATCGTTATTAATTGGACAGAGCAATCTTTTTTTGGGCTTATGAAAACATTAATGATTTTATTGTAAAATTTTTAGTCGGATTGGAATTATATTGACATTTTTGAAAAATTGTATTATAAAGTAAAGAGAGGATATTTAGATATAAAATACTTCAGGATTTTTAATTTTATTATTGCACAATAAATCTTTTTGAAAGGAGATATCTATGGCAAAAAAGGTATTATACTTTGTGTTTGCATTCGTTGTCTTGTTCAGCCTTTCCGCGTTAGGTGCAATCATTCATATTCCGGGGAATTATTCGACCATACAGGAAGGTATTAACGCTGCGAATTCAGGGGATACGGTTTTGGCCAACCCGGGCACATATTCACCTATTAATTTTCTGGGGAAGGCGATAACTGTGATGTCTGCCTCCGGTCCGGATGTTACCGTAATCAACGCCGGGGGATATAGTTCCGCGGTCACTTTTGATAATGGGGAAACCGAAGAATCTAAATTAATTGGCTTCGGGATAACCGGTTGTAACACTGAAACAAATGGAGCGATCTATTGCGCTAATTCCGGTCCGTCTATTTTTGGAAATAAAATTTATTCCAACAATGCCGCCGGAATTTATGTCTATGGAGGCTCCGACATATTGATCAAGGATAATGATATATTCGATAATGTAAGTTCCAATGTATATGGAAGTGGTATATCCCTTTATTACTGCTCCGCAAGCTCAATAGATGGCAATAACATACATCATAATATCTTATCTCTGGAAATTGCCGGTGGTGCTGGTATTGGAGCAATAGGGGGCTACGGATTAAATATATCTGGGAATACTATTACTGAGAACTTTTCTCATTCCCATGCAGGGGGCATATTTCATTATGAGTGCCATTTTTCATCTATCTGCAATAATTTAGTAAGCGGAAATAGTGGATCATTCCAATGTGGCGGAATTCATATCTCGGAAAGCTCCAATTGTGACCTTACTAATAATACGGTAAACGCTAATTCCTGTACAGAATATGGTGGAGGGATAACTGTTGGTTACTCCGATTTCATTACGGTGAGAAACAACATAATTACTAATAATAGTGGCAGTGCCGGTATTTATGTTCTGGAATCCCGTTCTGTGGAATTACTATATTCCGATATCTGGAATAATTATTCCCATAATTATACCAATATAGTTCCCGGCGAAGGTTGTATCGAAGAGGGAGGACCCCTTATTCGTAAATCATCCTCCATTTCCTTTTTATCTTTCGGAGAGTTCACCCTGTATAGATGCCGGTGATCCGGACCCCCAATATGACGATCCTGATGGGACCAGAAATGATATGGGGGCGTTTTATTTTAATCAGGAAGGAGGGGGAAATTGTTCATCAGTGATAGCGATACCAACACATAATCCGGTTATCGTCCCGCGGGGTGGTTCATTCACTTTTGATATAACCTTGATAAACAATTGCGATACCTCTTTTACAACCGATGTATGGGGAGCGGTTATTTATTCAAACGGAGGATCTTATGGCCCAACCTTCCTTGTCAATAATTACCCTCTTGCGCCTAATGCTGTAATTACATATTCGGGAGCCATTCAAAATGTTCCCGATTACGCTCCCTATGGCGACTATACCTATATAGTTTATACTGGGGATTATGATAGCGGGGAGATTGATGATTCCTCTTCCTTTAGCTTTACCGTTTATTCTGACAGAGGAGTCCCAATGGGGATCAATGAATGGCAAGCTAAGTTGGATTTCGGGGTGGGAACTTCTCAAGCGCTTGTTGGGGATTATGAATTGGCGGAAAACTATCCGAATCCGTTCAATGCACAAACCACGATAAGTTATTCCCTGCCCGAGGCGGAGAATATATCGCTGGAGATATATAATCTTGCCGGACAAAAGGTTGCTACTTTGGTCGATGGGTATGAGCAAGCAGGTGAACATCGAGCCGTATGGGATGCATCGAATTATTCCAGCGGGATTTACTTTTATAAACTAACCGCAGCCGATAAGATCTTCACCAAAAGAATGACCCTGTTGAAATAATAGAAAGCTTTATAGAATGAAAAACGGGTTGGATAATTGTTCCAGCCCGTTTTCCTTTTAAGGAAATAGATAATTGTGTTTTACCGAACCGAGCGGTAAATCGTATTGAGTTTTTCGGCGGTCGCCGAGGGGGTGAAATTGTTTAAGACAAAATCCCTTCCCGCTTCAGCAGTTCGCGTGGCGAAGTCCCCATCATCGAGGAATTTCATAATCGCTTTTGCCAATTCAACTTCATCTTCGGGGGGGACTAATAATCCCGTTTTGCCATCTTTGATTATATCTTTCACTCCGCCGCTGTCAGCACCTATTATGGCTGTGCCGGATGCCAACGCCTCCACAAAAACCATCCCGAATCCCTCATCAACTGACGGCAGCACAAAAATCTCCGCTCGCTTGTAGTGCCGAATAACTTCATTGTGCGGCAGCGGACCCAAAAGCTTTATCTTACCGCCTAAACCGAGTTGCCGAATTAAATCCTCAAACCTTTCCCGTTCCGGACCGCCACCGATAATATCAACTCGGAAACTATATCCTTTTTCCTTTAATATACCGCAAGCCTTTATCAGATAATCCTGACCTTTTTGGTAATTCAATCTCCCCACGGAAAGGATGTAGCCCTTTTCCCGTTCTACCTTATCATCAGCGGTTTCTAATTTTTCGGCATCATAAGGCATCGGGAAAACATAGATTTTCATTTTTTTCATTTCGATGGTATTTGACAATTTATCCTTTAGGAAGTTGGAAACTGTGGTAATTGCCGAAGCCCTTTTGAAAACTTTATCGGCGATTTTCCTCAAGCCCGGTTTTTTCTCCAAAAGGATGATGTCTGTGCCGTGAGAAGTTAATATCAACCCCCTCCCCGTTAAGATCGAGGCAATCCATCCCGATATTCCCCCGGGTATCCACCAATGGCAATGGATGATATCTATTCTCTTTGAAATAATAAGCCTGACTGCCGATAATGTCCCAAATAGTATTAGAAAGATGAATTTAATTTTACCTACCAATGATTTGGCGACTTTTTCCTGCATATCGCCTTCATAAGCAAGGTCTTCCCCTGATTCGAGCCAATACTGGAAGCGGACAATATTTAATTTACCGAGTTTTTCGCTATATTTCAGCCCCCTTTGGTGCGGGCATAAAATGTAAAAAGTATGTTGTGTCTCTAACTGACGATAAAGGGTATATAAGAATTGCCCGGCGGGATCGTCGGGAAACCTCACGAAATTATGGGTAATGACTAATATCCGTTTCCCGGACAATGAGTTTGCTCCAGATTATTTTTGATTATTCCCCTTCCGAAGCGCCCGCAAATCCTCCAAAACGAGAACCAAAATCTCCGCTAAAAATCCCATCGCAAATAATACTAATCCCGATAAGACAAGGAGTATCACCAAATACAAAAGGGGTCTTAAACCTTCGTTAAGCACAAAACGGTAATAAAGGGCTATTAAGCCGACAATTATGCCGGCCAACCCTGAAATAAGTCCCCCCATTCCAAAAAGAAGCATCGGTTTTTTAAGGAATGTAAGCTGGAATTTTACCGAGATTAAATCAAAGAATCCGGCGAATATCCTTCCGGAGCCGAAATTTGATTTACCGTAACGGCGCGGGTAAAGTTTTACTTTGACCTCATCCACCGAGAACCCCTTATCGGCAGCCATTACGACCATATAACGATGCCAATCCTTTCGGAAAGTAATCGCATCCACAACCTCCCGTCGAAAGGCTTTGACCGAGTTCAAATCGTGCACCTTGACTTTGAACAGGAACTTTGACAGCATATTGTAGAAATAGGAAACAAACCGTTTAGTCCCATAACTCCCCTGTCTCCAACCGCAGACAATATCCGCTCCCTCATCTATCTTTTTAATCATTTTAGGAATATCGTTGGGCAGGTATTGTAAGTCTGCCGGATAAAATACAAATATTCTCCCCTTAGCATGGGAAAAACCGGTTTCCAAAGCTGCCGTCAAACCCAGATTTGTAGCGTGTCTGAATGTGCGCAAAAACCCGTATTTTCTCTTGAAATTCTCAAGCACCTTTGCTGTATTATCTGTGGAACCATCATCGACGATGATAACCTCCCCCGTATAATCGACTCCCGCAAACATATCCTTAATATGCTCCATTAAAATCGGGAGGCTTTTGGCTTCGTTATGGGCAGGGATGATGATTGATATTTTCGGCGTTGAAGATAATCGCCTAGATCTGCCAACAATCTTGCGTTGTTTTGAAACCACCTTTTTACGAGGTTTAGGCTTAATCTCCTCATTCTTCAATAGACGGCGTCTTATATTTCGGGATATTACCTCCCCTTTGACAGATTCTCTCCTCTGAGAGTTTTGTCCTTTTTTCGAACTTTCATCCTTCTCGATTCGGGGTGATTTCTCGGTCGGAGTAATTGGAGTAGTTTCTATCTTCAGCTGGCGGTCAATATTTTGAGGTTTGTCGTTTTTGGGGACAGCTCTATTATCACCCTCTTTATTGCCGCTATTTCCAGCTTTCTGTTGTTCCTCGGATTTTTCCGATTCCTTTGTATGGAGAAGCGGTTTTCTCCTAATTCGTCTCCGTCCGTATTCCAGATTTTCTTCTTGTTCTTTTTCGTCCACCTTTTTACAACCCTTTAATGTAAGACATATTCATTAACATATATTTAGAAATTAATTAAACTTTTATTCCTTTAGACTAAATAATTCGGGGTGGCTTTTTTGTTTTTCAAGCTGTATTGCGTACTTCATATTCAATTCAGTATAATTCGGCGGCTCTCTAAAAGTCAAGCAATTTACCATATCAAATGGAACCCAAGTTGGGTTTATGTTTATAAGAGGCCAATATTCGTTATCTGATTTGCTATTTTAATTTTTTATTGATCTCTTTGAGCTTATCCCGTGCATCTTCATATTGCGGGCATAATTCCAATGCTCGTTCATATTCAGCCTTCGCAGAAATTATCGGGGAAATTAGGATATTGGAGGCGAAAGCCACGGCCGCTTCAAAACAGCTCCATCGGTTGATATTCAGCGATACCATCGAGGCTTACCGAAAAGTAGAGGGTATTATTTTATCTATGGCGTCGTTGATCCCCGTGTAGTCAAACTTCTGGACAGTGCTTGGCATTTCACCAAAGATGCCGGGATGTGGATACGGGGAGATGAACTGGCAGAAAGCCCCGAGAATTTTCAGGGTGAAATTTCGTGCTGTGCGGGGTTGACACTGCTCTCGATTAAGGCGTTGTTTCCCAAGATGGCGCATAGCGATAACAAGCGCAAAAATGAAACGGACGGATATTTTTTTATACTATTTTCCCCCGCATTCCTTTTGAATATTAGTTTCTTTCGACTTTTTTAGGGCCTGCGTAATCCTCATCGTTAAGCGAGGGTTTGGCGTTTATTATATCGTTGCGTATCGACAATATCCTGTCGGGTTCTTTCTTTTTATAGCGCCAACGGTGTCGGTATAAAAATGCGCAATCATGTTTCAACCCCCTTATATCCTGCCAGCGGATGGACATAATATATTCGCCCTTTCGGGATTCTTTTTCAGGGAGATAATCGCTGAATACGCCGGCTAATGGATTTCCGATCTTTGTGAACCGTTCTCTGGCTTGATTTCTCTTTTCTATCTTTATATCGGTGATTTTATTAAGAGGGATGGTCGCTAAGCGGCGCTTGAATACTTTGCTTAAAAGAACGACTTCTTTATCGCTTATACAAAATGTAATCCGTTTGAAACCGGGCATATTGGGATGGCCGAAC
Organism: Candidatus Zixiibacteriota bacterium; assembly: GCA_026983835.1. Lineage (GTDB taxonomy): Bacteria > Zixibacteria > MSB-5A5 > UM-FILTER-46-8 > UM-FILTER-46-8 > JALSTH01. Next base: position 34,362 of record JALSTH010000070.1, read on the forward strand.
ATATAGTTGAACTTCTTGAACCTTTTGACAATATCTTGATTTCGGCGGAGGTAAAGTTTTGATAAGATTCGAAATGAAGGACTGGAAATTTCCTTAAGGAATTTTAGAAGGGGTTGAAATATTGATTTAACAAAGTGAGTCGTCCATTTCATAAGCCTCCTATGAGGGGAGTCATCATAAGTTGAGACTTTGACCAAGGTAAGTATTATAATTATCCCAAAAGCCACTAAAAGCAGCTTTTCCAACAACGAATCCATATATTGATTTTAATACCCGGAGCTTGACTTGTCAATTAAACTATAGCCTATCGGTTATGATAATTAATTGAATTTATATTAAAGGTTCTGAATAAAGCTTCTTGACAAACAGGTAATAATTATTAAATTATTTAATAAAAGGGGATAGAGTAGTTTTAGGTTATTTTTCTTCGCTTTGTGATTTGTTAAATAAACCAAAATATTCACCATTCCTCCAAAGGAGAAACAATATGCGAAAAATTGCAACTCTGATTGTAGCTGTCCTCTTGGCTGTCTTTTTTGTCCCCTTCGCACAAGGGACAAGATTAGACCTTAAACAATTGGAATCCGTCCCGCACAACTTTTTGACTCCGGACTATTTTCCCCCTCAACCGGCTAAGACGATTCCAACCGATGATACCATCAATGTGCGGATTAACTCCGATAATTCTGGCCAAATCCAAAATGAGCAACAAGTCTGCATAAACCCGATAAACCCTAATAATGTGGTCGCCGTATGGCGGGATTTCCGTTTGGGTTATCGGCGGGTCGGGCATGCATATTCCTTTGATGGCGGTTTAACCTGGACCGATGAGTTATTCCCGGTAACCGGTAGGCCTTGGCATTCCGATCCCGGTTTAACCTATGATGTCAATGGAAATTTCTATGCCGTTGTTATCGCTTTTGAGTCCGATCAGTCCTATAGCGGGTTTGAGATTTTTAAATCCTCCGATGGCGGCATAACCTGGAGCTATCCGACTATAGGAATTGACGAAGGGGGTTGGGTATTCGAGGATAAAGAATTGATGGCTTGTGATCGCGCACCGGATTCCCCCTATCAGGGAAATTTGTATATCGCCTGGACCCGCTTCTATGATACCCAGATAAATGTCATTCGTTCTACGGATGGCAATAATTCTTGGTCTCCCCGAACTCGAATTTCCGATGTCGGCGGTGTCCAATGGCCAAATCCTACCGTAGGTGCAGGCGGTGTGGTCTATGTGGCTTGGGTGGATTATGGCGGTTATATCAAATTGGATAGATCCTTTAACGGAGGAGTTAGTTGGGGAAACGATATTACTATTACCAGTGTTTATTCACCTGACGATTACATCAATGGCGATATATGGGTATTCTCCTACCCTGCCATCGATGCCGATATAAGCGGCGGGCAGTATCATGGCAACCTCTATGTCGCTTATATGGACAAAGCCGGAAGTGACCGCGATATATATTTCCGCCGTTCCACCAATCAGGGACAAACTTGGAGTAGCAGGGTTCGGATCAACGACGATGCTTATAATAATGGGCGTGACCAATTCCACCCATGGCTTACTGTTGATGAGAATGGCGTTATAACGGTGATGTTCTATGACAGGCGTAATGATCCGTCAAACCTTCGCTATGATATTTATATGACTCAATCCTTTGATGCGGGATATACCTGGACTGAAAACCGCAGGGTGACAACCGTCTCCAGCGATCCCTCTACCATTAATCTTTCAGGATTGATAGGTGAATACAGCGGTGTCGATGTCCGTAATGGTGTCGCCAATTTAGTCTGGACCGATTTCCGTTTGGGGGATCAGGACACTTATGGCGCTCGCATAGAAACTTATGGCTCGGCTTCCTTGTCCATCAGTATGATACCCGATAACCCGCCGATAGTGGTTCCGGCTGGAGGATCCTTCAATTATACGGGGATGCTCACGAATAACGAATCGGAAGCCCAAATAACCGATGTATGGCTGATGTTGGATGTTCCGAACTATGGAATATACGGACCAATTAATGAGATGGACAATATACTTGTTCCTCCAAATCAAACCTTAAGCGCATATATGACACAGGATATCCCCGGCTATGCGCCCATAGGAATGTATAATTACATTTCCTATTGCGGAGATTATCCCTCGAATGTCATTGATTCCGATTATTTTGAATTCGAGGTAGTCCCTTCCTCCGGACAGGGCAACGATTCTTGGGCGGTCGGCGATTGGTTTGCCAAATCAAACCCCGTGAATCAAACTGCAGCTGGTTTTGTGGATACATATCCAAATCCGTTTAATGCCGAAACGACAATCAAGTATTCGTTGCTTGAGGATAGCCCTGTGAGACTTGAGATTTACAATATATTGGGGCGGAAAGTAAGCACCTTGGTAGATGAGGAACAGCCTGCGGGTGTAAAGAGCGTGAATTGGAATGCTTCGGATTACTCATCAGGAGTATATTATGCCAAATTAGATATCGGCGAAAAATCCTTTATAAAACGAATGCTTTTACTTAAATAATATTACCCCTTTAATAATCCCCCCTTCCCCTAAATTGAAGGGAAGGGGGGGATTCGCTATTATTATACCGAGTCTCCGTTCCAACTGCCGATATGTTTTTTTCGAGTTTGTTTTAACTTTAAGAAAACCGTTCACTACATCAAATATATACGGTTTTAGTGAATAAGTTTTAGTTATGATTGGTTAACGGAGGCGATGTAATATTGTGCGGAAGATGGGATTACATTTCAAGGCTCTATGCAAGCGCTCTTCGGAAACAGTTTCCATTTTAAAACCCGCCCCATAAAAAGGAAATTCCCGATTATATATCGTTTCCATAACCTGCGCGGTTCAAGAATCAATCTGTATAGCCATTCGAAGTGGATTTTTTGAATCCAAACGGGAGCCCGCTTTACTCTTCCCGAATGGAAATCAAAAAAGGCGCCTAAAGGAATTGCGAGTTTTATATTTAATTTTTGAAAATTTTCCTCTATCCATAAAACCTCTTTCGGTTTGCCAAAGCAGACAATCAAAACATCAGGATTAGCTTTATTAATTCGCTCAATTATTCTATCGTTTTCTTTGTCGCTGAAATATCCGTGTTGGCAGCCAACAATATTTATACCGGGAATGCTCCACCTGAAATTCTCGGCAGCTTGTTCCGCTACCCCGGGCTTTGCACCGAGAAAAAACACCTTAAATTTCCGTTCAGCGCACCTTTGCATAAAAGATTTGCCCAGATTAGATCCCCCTAGATCGGTAAAATGAATACCCTTTAAAATCCGGCCTGCTAATAATACGCCAATACCATCGACGAAGCGCATATTAAAACTGTTGACAGCTCGCCTATAATTGGGATTATTAAAACCTATGTTTATACAATAGGCGTTAACTATCATCGCTCGCCGAGGCTCAGGATCTAAAACAGCCTTTTCCAATAGATCGATTCCTTCATCATAGCTACAGTTTAAAAGGCGTACGCCTAAAACCGACACCTCCCTTTCTGTTAATTCATTCATTAATTCCACCCTTAAGGACCAAACCCCAAATTTATATCAGCTTATATCTCTGATTGGTAATTCTATTCCCCTGCGCCACCAAATATTCTGGTAATCGTCATTCCGGCCAATCTAAGATCATTAGTGAGTGATGATTTCTCAATATAATCGATATCCTTTTGAATAATCTCCCTGTCGGTTAGGTCAAATTTTTTGTTGTGTATCTGCCACGGTCCGGTAACTCCCGGCCTGGCGATAAATCGTGCCTTAAGCAAATTGTGTAACTCCGGATGTAATTGGCGCCATAAATTAAGATGATATTCCTCGACGGGCCTTGGACCAATCAACGACATATCGCCCTTTAGGACATTGTATAATTGGGGTAATTCATCAAGATAGAATTTGCGTAAAACCGCCCCGAAAGCCGTGATTTTCTTGGAATGTTCATCTTTCGATACATGAAAGATATTTGAATATTTCGATAATTCCTCCGCCCCTTTCTTATAAGGTTCGGCATCCACCATCGTTCGGAATTTGTATAATTTGAACGGTTTTTCACCCTTTCCTATCCGCGTATGGGAATAGAAAACGGGATACTTTGGGTATAGCAATTTGTTAAGAATCATAATGGCAAGAATTAACGGTGAAAGCAATGGGATAATCAGGAGCACAAATGAAAGTTCCAATACCCTCTTAACTTTCGAATCCAACCATTTAGCTTTCTTTAGATTACCGGAACCGTAATATACAGATGTTGCAGCTTCAGTGTTATAAATAATGCACCTCCGTCGTTTTATTTTCCCGTTTGAATCGCATATTACTCTCTATTTAATAGAATAGCTTTAGAGCCTTATTAATTTTTTATTAATATCTCTCTTTCCCATCGCAATTTCTATGCCTTTTTCTGACTATACTTAACTTAATATCACTACACGAATTAAGAAGAATTCCAAATCTATTGAATAGTAATTATTTTTAATGATAGCAACTAATTTATTAACTTTTGCATAACTTTGCAATGTTATAAATTAAGGATAAATTTAATTTATTAAATCAATTGCTGTTTAAAAGAACATGCCCAATTGAGGATAATCTAAATCGGTACAAAACCTCAACCTCTTTTAATGATAAAATACATCCTTTTTTAGTTTTGTCAAGTATTTTTTATCTATATTTAATGTATTTAAGAAATTCCTCAACGCCTGTTTTCCGAGATTTCCCGGCGATTTGAACCCTCCATAAATCTATCTCATCAATTATTCCGACTACAATGGACCGTATAGGTGCCGAGTTGTCGTTCACCACCTGCCTCGCCGAATTACCCTCATCGACAACCAACACGGTTTCGCCGACGCCCGCATCCACCGAGTCAACCGCTATAATGTAATCGATAGGTCTATTGTTTGACGGATTTAATTTATCGATAACCAAAAGCTTTTTCCCATTGTAGAACGGATGATTAATTGTAGAATATATTTCTCCGACAACCTTCCCGATAATCAATCTTTTACCTCCGATGATAAATGCACTCCATCCACAATCCCGATTATCGTATGATCGACCGGTACAAACCAAGGATCCAATGCTAACGCCGCTTCTCTTCCCCCCTCATAATAGATTATTTCCCCCACCCCCGCCATTGCCACAGCATCAGCGGCAACCAACGGTTCCCCGTTTGGTTTTCGATTTTTATCCAAAGGTTGGATTATCAAAAACTTCACCCCTTCCAAACCGGTATATCTGACGCAGGGGACCACGGTCCCGATCACTTTTCCCAATAACATAATTTATCCTTCCCCCTTAAGGAAGAAACGGGAAGATATCCCGATTCGAGATGCTATCCATTCGTCGATACGGGGAATTATCGTCGTTTTTATTTTGATGTCCTTATCCTTAATTCGTCCGACTCCAATCTCCACCGCAGCCTGCACATTTTCCACATTCCCGGCGAATATGGTAAAAGATTTTCCACCCAAATCGTCCGCCAACCTGATTTCATTTATTATCACCTCCGCCCCCTTGACCCCACTATCGGCGGCCTTTATATTTGACGCCACCGTCGATGTTTCAATAACCCCCAAGGCATCAAGTTTATTATTCTTGGTTTTGCCGAAGACCGCATCGAAAACCTGCTTATGAACATCGGGGAGAAAAACATCATCCACAAGCGATTCCGAATTAATCCCCAAACCTTCCTTGTATGATTCCTCCACCGAGCCGACATCGCCGCCTATTAAAACGATATATTTCCCGGGATGGATCGTCCCCGCTTCCAATAGTTTTAAGGACGCCTTTTTCACCATAGCATCGGCTGCGGTTAT
>JALSTH010000071.1 GCA_026983835.1 Candidatus Zixiibacteriota bacterium
GTAAGATTTCAAATCGTAATTCGGAATTTTCATTATCATACTATTCTAAAATGATCGACTAATACGCAACGGCGTTCCCTCGAAAAGCTCCTTGGTCTTGTCAATCCCTCGCCGGTCGGAGAGGCTATCGAAAATGAAGTATACCCTTCTCCCCCGAAACCGAGTCCCGAATAGTGGGGACCGTTTTTGATAAATATGGAGCAATCCATCTCCCTTGCCATACGGGAGAGATTATCGATATTGCGGGAGTGCATCGAGGCGGTATGGCGGTATCCGCGCTCACTCCACTTGGCGAGGTCGATTCCCTCATCGGCGGATTTGACTTTAACTACCGGCATTACAGGCATCATCTGTTCGGTAAGTACAAGGGGATGGTTTTTATCTACCTCCATTACCGCCAAACGGACCTTATCATCTACATTCATCCCTATCTTCGACAGGATAGTCGAAGCGTTTTTGCCGATTAATTCCTTGTTGATTATCCCTTCCTTCCCTGACCCGAATGTTTTTTCGAAAATTACTTTCTCAAGGCGAGCCGCCTGGGATCTGTTAAGTACAACAGCATTATTGTTTGCCATCGACCTGAGCAAATCAATCGTTACTTTATCCACGACAAAAGTGGTTTTTTCATCGATGCAGATTATATTGTTATCGAAAGACGCACCTGAAACAATATCGCGTCCTGCCTTAACGATATCAGCGGTCTCATCGACGACAGTCGGAGGATTCCCGGGGCCTGCGCAGATTGCTCTCTTGCCGCTTTGCATCGCCACCTTGACGACCCCCTCGCCGCCGGTCACCACCAATAATCTTATCCCGGGATGAATCATTAACTCCTGAGCGCTTTCGATTGTCGGTTCCACCACCGTTGCTATTAGGTTCGATGGACCTCCGGCGCTTATAATCGCCTTATTCAGCAAAAGAACATTACGAATGGATACATTTTTGGCTTTTGGATGAACATTGAAAACCACTCCATTACCGGCGGCAACCATCCCGATGGAATTACAAATAATCGAGGATGTCGGATTCGTCATCGGTGTGATTGCGCCGATGACCCCGAATGGAGCCGGTTCGATCAACGACAATCCTCTATCGCCGGAGCGGGCTATCGGGTATAGATCTTCGATACCCGGAGTTTTCTCCGCCACTAAAATGTTCTTTTTTACCTTATCCTCAACCCGTCCCAATCCGGTTTCTGATTGAGCCATCTCGGCGAGATAACGGGCGTTGTCCAACATCGATTTTCTGATGGCGGCGATAATCTTTTCCCGTTGAGTTAATTTAAGGCGGATAAATTCCTTCTGGGAGGCGGTGACTGCTTCGACCGCCGAATTTATATCCGGGAAGATACCTTCCCCCATTAGGTCAAGTTTGGGGTTGGAGGCGGGATTTCTTAAACCGGACAATTGTTCGGTGATTTTACGGGCTATCGCCTCTATTTGCTCATCAGTTAATTTAGCCATATATTTTCTATAAAAAAATCAAGTTAGCTCATTTTGAAATAATTAGCATTTTTGAAATCGTTCTATATTCCTTGCCATGAAAATTAAATTTTATTTTATCATCTTCAGTAATAATGGAATTATCAAAAAATTCGTCTATTCGCCGAAAAATGAAATCGAAATCCCTTTTTAGTTCCCAGCTATCTTCAGGTTTATTCTTATTTAATAATACTATGAATAATCGATTATCGGCTCCAAATCTTTGTGCGCCCTGATTTTCATAAAGCCACTTGATCAATTCTTTCTCATCGTTTGGCATACCCGATGAGACATATTTCTTCGGCAAATAGGTTATTTTCAAATCGAACGGGTGATTATCGAAAAATGTATCTATTCCCCCTTTGTTTTTCAAGGTAGGTATGACTCTTGGATGACTGCTGATATGGTCTTCTATTAATACGGTTGTCCAATGATTATACCAAGTTGAAATAACATATCCCTCTACATCATTGTATAAATAATTTTTGGCATTTAATAAAAGTTCATCGTATTTATAGAACTTTCTTACATACTCCCTTTGTATTTTGCCGTCCAGCTCGCCTTGTACCACTCCCCATTTGACTTCATTTACTTTCATTAATTCATGTTTCAGGATATCATCAGGGGTTATTTCTCGCCTTGCTTCGATTTTCTCTTGGTATTTTCGTTTTATAAACTTACGGATATCGTCAATTGGGATATTCAGTAATCCCGTTATCAAGTTATCAATAGTCCCTTTTGAATCCTTATTAAAAGAGTTAGCCAACTCTATCAGGTCGCTTTTCTTGATTGTTTGGAGGATAAGTTTTTTAAGTTCTGTCCTCTCGGAAATAGAGTCGTTCATATCTTTTGGAAAAGTAAAATATATTCGTGCCTGAAAATGTAATATCCGCCGGCAAGTGCGCGATAACGCCATAGGTTTTCCAAATTTCTCTTTGCACGGTTATTAACCATGTTCTTTACGATAATACTTTTCAATTTCACTTTGGCGGAGTTGAGTACCTTATCCATTACAAAAAATCCCAAAGGCACCCATTCCGATTTGGAATACTTATCGCCTATTATCACGGCGAGGTGGTGTTTATTTTCCAAAAGGTCGATATAGTTGGAAACCACTTTCCCAAATAATTCAAGGAATTCCTGTGTTGTTTTCGCATTGCTCAAATCCTCCGCCCTATCGCTGAATTTGATTATATCGTGGTAAGGGGGATGTATAATTATTAATTGTAATTTATTCTGATTATGATTTTTAAGGATTTCAGTAACCTGTTTTTTGGTTTCTTGTTTTACGCTATCTGCAATTATAATTTCCTGAAAGGTCCCTTTCGGGTCGAAGAAAGATTCTTGATTAAGTCTTTGTTCTGCGATTTTAGCTATTTCCGGTAATAATTCTATTCCTATCCCGGAACGGCCTAATTTTCTACATTCGATTAAAGTAGTTCCGCTACCCAAAAATGTATCCAAGATTACATCACCCTTTTTGGTGAATCTCCTCATTAATTGATTGGGGATCTGCGGGATGAAATTACCGTGATAATCGCCTTTGTGCGCCCCAGACTTATCCCGCTCACTAATTATCCAAAGACTATCGGTAAGGATATCCTCGTATTCTTTCCACTTTTTAAGATTTATTTCGTTAATTTTGGGCATAGCAACATTATCTCATCAAAAGGAATGGATTTCGCGATAGTATGATCCTACGAAACTAAACTTCCGCAACATCAGGTTCGGTTTCGACCTTACGGTATTTGATATCGCCCTCCACTTCCCAGCTGTCCACAATAGCCATAACTACCGCATCGCAAGGCCGCTTATCGGTTAAAACAGTCTGCCTTGCGGATGAGCCGGTAGCATAAAGAACTATCTCGCCCACGCCGGCACCGACCGCATCGGCGGCGACCACGAAACTATCGGATTCCTCACCTTCGATAGTAACCCTTCTCAAAAGGAGGAACTTAAGCCCCTCCATACTCTTTTCTTTATGCGTCGAGACAACCGTCCCGACAACTTCGGCAAGCAACATAATTTTCTTACACTTCGTTAAGCTTTCTTGGGTTTGGTTTCTGGAGCCCTACCGAGCGGTAAGACCGCATCCACATTAGAATGGGGACGGGCAATTATGTGTACCGCAACCACTTCGCCGACTCGTGATGCGCCGTTTTGACCGGCTTCGCAGGCTGCCTTGACCGCCGCCACATCGCCGCGGATTATGGCGGTTACATAACCACCGCCGGTTTTTTCATAACTGACCAATTCGACTTTCGCCGCCTTAACCATAGCATCCGCTGCTTCCACCATCGCCGGAAAACTCCGTGTTTCTATCATTCCTAACGCTTCAGCCATTGATATTCCTCCTTCTACTCAATGCGATATTTCTCATATTCAAAACATAAATTCCCGAAGCGGCCACGAACCTATTTTTTGACCACTCTGCCGGATATACTTTCAATTGCCTTCACCGCAGCGCGATAACCAATATCGATATCCCGTTCCTCGCCACCCAAATAAACCCTGCCGAAAGAGCCGAATGCCCGTACTTCAAGTATATTTATCTCCGCCGTTTTTTCAGCCTCATTAGCTGCCAACGCCGCATAAGCGGCCGGTTCAGTCTCCATAACATACAAGGTCTGTCCGGCGATTATCATATTTCCATGCCGCATTCTGTTGATAAGCTGGGTTTGATGATCATCGAGACGACGGATAACCTGACTCGATAAAATCCTCGGTTTCCACCTGTCCTCCTCCTTAAGCTCAAGAGCATCGAGGATCGCCCTGCCTGCCTGTCGCACATCCCCCTGCGAATCGGAATGAATTTCCAACAGACCGTAGAGTCGTTCCACTATTTGCATACCGGGTGTAACCTGTGTTGATTTCAAGGCTATATCGGTTATCCTGTTTATCTCGATTCCGGGGGAAATCTCCACATAAAGTGACGCCTGCCCGGCAACAGGCAAAAACCCCTGCGCAATGGTCCCCAAAAAGGCCGCATATTGCGGTTGGATGCTATCCAAAAAGACATACGATCTTAAATCAGGCAATTTTCTCTCCTCTATCTTCAACTAATTGGAAAATGTAACTTCTTTAGCCTGTTGGCTTATTTTGATGCCTGCCGATGCCCCGATTCTTGTGGCTCCCGCCTCTATCATCTTTTTTGCATCCGCGAAACTTCGTATTCCGCCGGCGGCTTTTACGCCCATCTTGGTCCCCTTGACCGCCTCGCTCATCAGCATAACATCATGAACCGTAGCCCCGCCAGGACCAAAACCGGTGGATGTCTTGACGAAATCCGCCCTGGCTTTTTTCGCCAATTGGCAGGCGCGGAATTTTTCCTCATCGGTTAGCAGAGCTGCTTCGATTATCACCTTCAACTTAGCTCCACCATCGCGGCAAGCTTCCGCAATTGCTCTGATATCCTTGAGCACATAGTCGTCATCGCCGCTTTTCAGCGCCCCGATATTTATTACCATATCGATTTCTTTGGCTCCATCGCGGATAACCCTCCGAGTCTCCATCGCTTTTATCTCCGATAATGTCGCCCCCAGCGGGAAACCAACCACCGAACAGACCTTGACTTCGCTGCCACGCAGGAGCTGGGAACACAATTTTATATAATATGGATTTACACAAACCGAAGCGAAACCATATTCTTTAGCCTCGCCACACAGTTTTTCGATATCCTTTTTGGTCGCTTCGGGTTTAAGGAGGGTATGATCGATATATTTGGCTATATCCGAAGGGATATTTTTCCCGTTAGGAGTGTATCCTATTCGCCCGGCGCCGGCATCGATAATTTCCTTTACCTTCAGCGGATCTATATCGGTCGGATGCCCATAATGAATAAAAATAGTCTTCCCATCCGAGCAGATGATATTTCCATCGACCGTGGAACAGGTTCCTCCTATCAGGAATTGCGCCTTTTCAGCTATCCTCTCCAGATCCTCGGAATCGAAGTCGCCCATCTCCGATAAGGTCGATGGTGGTATCGAAGTCGGAGGATGCCCTTTCTCGATGTCATTTATCATCGCCACCCGCTGTTTATGTCGATCAGCGGTGCATTCGGTTGTAAGCCATACATCGATAATCTGTTTTGCCAATTCAAATCCGATTAAACCGGCTCCGAGTGTCAATACATTGGCATCGTTATGCTCGCGGCTGTTTTTCGCCGAGGAAAGGTCATAGCATAAAGCGGCGCGAACCCCTTGAACCTTGTTGGCGACCATACAGGAGCCTATTCCCGCTCCATTTATCATAATCCCGCGCTCGCATTTCCCATCGCCCACTAATTTAGCGACAGCATAGGCGTAACGGGGATAATCGACGGATTTGGTGCTGTTTGTGCCGCAATCTTCGATTTCCTGCCCTTTTTCCATTAGATATTTTTTCAGTTTTTCTTTGAGTTCATAGCCGCCGTGATCGGCGCCGATTGCGATTTTCATTTCCTGCTCGCCTCAAAAACTTCTTTGCGCTTAATCTTATAAATTAAGCGCCTCAAATACTATATTGTCAAGGATTATATTCGTTAGATAAATTTTGCGAAGGGTGATTGACAAAGTTGGAATTTGATATTATATTTATCACTGCTTCATTGATGATTAGGCTCATAAAAATGACTTTAAACTTACTTCCTGTTCATCCTGAAATTAATTGTAATAAAAACATTTTGCATCGAAATGTCAAAAGGAGGTGATGTTAAAAGATTGTGTCATTCTAATTCTAATTTTCTTCATCGGATTTCAACCCCGTAATATATTAGAAAGGATTTCAAATGAGAAAAAGTCTGTTTATTTTGTTAATTGTTGTTTTGTTTTCCGCCACTATTGCGGTTTCGGGGAGCGTTATAAATCCATCATTAAATCACGATCAAGCCGTTCCGATGCCTTTACCCCAACCGAAAGCTCCCTTAGGTCCTCCGATTTCCGAAAACAAGGTAGTTACCTACGATATCGCAACCGGCGTCGAAACCAATTGGACAGTCTCCGCCGACGATATTTCCGAATACGCCTTTACTAAAGGCTTCAGGGGTGATACGCCAACAAACGGTAGTAGCGGATTTGATGATGAGGGAATTATCGATAATTATGGAAGCTTGACTCGTGTGAATAATCCGGAAGATTATCCATACCGCGTCAATTGTAAAATCTATATGACATTCCCCAATGGCTGGACTTATTTGGCTTCGGCGGTTTTAATCGATGATAATCATGCGCTTACCGCCGGACATTGCGTTTACAGTCAGGGGGATGGTGGATGGGCTACATCGATAGAAGTTATTCCGGCTTATGATAACGGCAGTGAGCCTTACGGATCGGCGTGGGCGACCAATTTGCTTTCTTGGAGCGGCTGGGTTTATAACGAGGATTTCAATGATGATATGGGGGTCATCCGTTTGAATACCAATATCGGTAATTCCACCGGTTGGTACGGTTATGGTTATACATCCCACGATTCTTGGTATCAAACTTATACTTCCCATAACCCGGGTTATCCTGCATCGTACCCTTATAGCGGTGAATATATGTATTATTGGTATGGGACCTTTGATGATGTGGATACATATATAGTCTATTTCGACCGCGAAGCGTATGGCGGACAGAGCGGTAGTGGAGCGACCGTTGTTTACAACGGCAATCCTTACACGGTCGCCGTCCTTTCGCATGGGAACTATTGGTGGACAGGCGATACTCGGATGACCGGCACCAAATATGGACAGATACAGGATTGGATAAACGGCAATGTTTCCTTTGAACTGGACAATTCCCCTGTTTTCGACCGTGATGCTTTAGCTTCGATACCGAAAAACAGCGAAGTAATCCGCAATTATCCTAATCCCTTTAATGCCCGAACCAACATCGAGTTTACCCTCTCCGAGGATTCGAAGGTTGTCCTTAGTGTGTACAATATTCGGGGCGAAAAGATAGATATGTTGCTGAATGAGGATTTAAACGCGGGTGAGCATACGGTAAGCTGGGATGCTTCCGATTATCCGAGCGGGGTTTATTTCTATAAATTAACTACTCCGAAAAGATCATTGACCAAGAGGATGATACTGATAAAATAGGTTGTCGATCAAAAATGCGGGAGGAGGTTCAAAAACCTCCTCTCATAATTTTGAAAAATATTTCGGGGGGATGAGCGGGATTATTTGATAAATATTCTCAACATCGCTTGACAATCTTTCCTTTAAGTTTTATTGGTTATTTAAGTTTCAACTTGTGAATATTTATGAAAATCCGTCCCGATTTTTTCCAACCGAAAAAAAATACTCTAAGGAGGTGATGCCCAAATTATCCCCGAAATTGATAAGATTAAATCTCCGAATCGCCAATTAAAACTCTAAAAGGATTTAGTATGAAAAAATTTATAATTTTTACCGTTGCAGTTGTTTTTCTGTTCGATTTTGCAATAGCTTTTTCGGGTGTGATACCTTCATCTCGCCCGGACCATAGCAAAGCGATTCCGATGCCATTACCCGATTTTCAAACTACGCCGACTTATACCGCGCCCGAATCTCGCATTGTAATTTACAATATCAAAAGCGGTTTGGAAACCGAATATGATGTCCCCGCCGGTAATATGCCACCCTATCAATTCCATAGGGGAAGTGTGGATAACATACCTCAAAACCATAAGTGGGGTTCATCCGAGAGCGGGGTGATTGACAATTTCACCGATCTTACTTTGGTGGATAATCCTGAGGAATGCCCGTTCCCGCCGAATTGTAAGATATATTCCACCTTTCCGACCAAAGATCCCGATGGTTGGGTAATAGCTGAAGCTTCGGCAGTATTGATTGGCGATAATTATGCTTTGACTGCCGGCCATTGCATTTACAATGCTGATCTCGGTGGTTGGGCGGCGGATGTGGAAGTCATACCCGCTTACAATGATGGCGATTATCCTTTTGGTTCCGCTTGGGCGACAGACCTGCTTTCGTGGGCTGGGTGGACTCAATATGGAGATCTAGACCACGATATGGGGGTTATCCGTTTGGATTCGCCTATCGGTAATCTGACTAAATGGTATGGCATCGGTTATACGGACAATCTTACCAGATATCAGGATCATATTTTCCATAATCCGGGTTATCCGGCGACGGATCCATACAATGGGGAGTTTATGTATTATTGGTATGGGAATTTCGATAATATAACCGAATATGTCCTCAGCTTTAACAAGGAAGCTTATGGAGGCCAAAGCGGCAGCGGTGCCATCATCGATTATAGGGGACACGGATATACGGTAGCTGTGCTTTCGCACGGCGATCAATTCCAAACCGGGGATACACGGATAACTTCCACTAAGTACAACGATATATTGGAGTGGATGAATGAGGAAGGCGTTTTCGCATCGGATAACTGCTCCGTAGTCTTAAATGATAAAATAGTTGGCGGTTCGCTTCCGACTGCAACCGCGATGACAAAGAATTACCCTAATCCGTTCAATGCCCGAACAAATATTGAATTTACCCTCTCCGGGGATTCTAAGGTTGCCCTCGATGTGTATAATATTCGGGGCGAAAAGATAGATATATTGCTGAATGAGGATTTAAACACGGGTGAGCATACGGTAAGCTGGGATGCTTCCGATTATCCGAGCGGAATTTATTTCTATAAATTAGCGACTGCGCGGGAAGTTCAAACCGGCAGGATGATGCTTATTAAATAAAAGGAATTGCATACAAATATCCCGATTCCGAGAGGAAGTATAAAAGCTTCCTCTCATTTTTTATGTGATTTATTTTCCGAATTAGGCTAATTTCCCCTTGACAAATTAGAGATAGATATTAGTTTAAAAATATACCGACAGGTTTTATTTATTTCTCTTTTCTTGCCTGATCGTATAGTGTTCTATTAAAATTTCGAAAACATCATTTTATTTAGGTTTGGGTATTGTCTGAGATTTGTTTTCTAATGGTTTCATTTGTGGACAAAACCTCACGAGGGTATAAAGTATATGAATAGAAATTGGAATACATTTTTTATTTCACTAATTTTTTTAATGATTTTTCATACGGTTACATCCTTTGCTTTAAATAACCTCCAGATAAAGGATTATTATTCCTATGATAAAACAATCCCCTTGAATGCGGAGGAAATTTTGAAATCCGAAGATTGTAGAATGACGCAGTATGATCTATTTTTCGATGCCGAGGATGGAGATAGGGTTCATGGGGTATTGACTATACCGAAGATGATGGAGCCTCAATCCGATTTACCGGTGATAATTTATTTTCACGGATATCAACGATCTGCTTCCGGTGATTTGGTAGTCCACGAGATTATCAACTTTATGCTGAATAGGGAGAAGAAATATGCCATACTAGCCTTGGACGCCCGCTACTACGGCTATAACCAGAGGGTTGATAGAGATATGCTCTCCGTTAACTTGATCGAGGATAGAGCTGATATGTGCAAAACGATAATAGATAATCGGCGGGCTATCGATTATCTGGAGCAAAGGGATGGTTTGGATGAAAATGAGGTTTTTGTAATTGGTCCCAGTTTAGGGGGAATGTTAGCGGCGGTATTTAGTGCGGTCGATGAGAGGGTAAAGGCTGTATCTTTGATTGTAACAGGTGGCAATTGGGAAGATATAATTCAGCAGTCCTTTCAGGACAGTTTTGAACCGTTACGCGAATCATTAAGGGGGCATTATGAAGTGATACCACATCTTCTCAATATAGTAGATCCTTGCGTACTCAGCAATTTGATATCGCCGCGATATCTTCAGATGCACAATGCGATTTATGATTCCATTATGCCTACCGGCCAAGAGTTGTTCGACTCGGCAAAATACCCAAAACAAATATTCTGGTATGATGCCGGGCACCTTGATATTGAGGCTTACAGCGACACAATCTTCACCCGTGCATTCGATTTGTTTGATGGAATTAAATAGTTTGTTTAACGGAGGAACTATGAGTAAGAAATTAAAATG
Organism: Candidatus Zixiibacteriota bacterium; assembly: GCA_026983835.1. Taxonomy (GTDB): domain Bacteria; phylum Zixibacteria; class MSB-5A5; order UM-FILTER-46-8; family UM-FILTER-46-8; genus JALSTH01. The sequence goes on from JALSTH010000071.1 coordinate 10,422, forward strand.
GACTTATGGGCTAATGGTGGGAATTATTGGTTTGTTGATTGGATTCTCCACCTCCCGCGCTGCTCCGAGCGATGCACAGATAACCGATTTCTATTCCTACGATAATAACATTCCCCTCAATGCCGAGGAGAGCCTTATTTATGAAGATTGGTTGATGAAACAGTATTCCCTCTCCTTCGATGCGGTCGATGGCGAAAGGGTTACCGGAATGATTACAATTCCCAAAGTCATCTGGCCTCCCAATCCGCAATTTCCTGTTATTATTTACCTTCACGGATACGGCGGCTCTGCGGAAGTTGATCCATTATTGGGGGATCTGATAGATTTTGTTATGCTTTTCAGGGAACATAAATATGCCATATTATCGCTTGATGCCCGTTATCAT
>JALSTH010000072.1 GCA_026983835.1 Candidatus Zixiibacteriota bacterium
CGATTAAGCTATTGAGAATATACCTCAGCATTTGAGAGGATGAAAAAATCATTTTATAATTCGATAAGCTTAAAGCCTTTGGGAAAATCGCCAGAGCACTTGAGCCTTTAACCGCTTGGAGTGACCCGAACAACATAAAATAAAGCGGAACAATCGATAAGAGGGACATCAGCAGAAGGATTATAAAAAAGGCGGTCCTTTCCGCTTTTTTATTCCCGACAATCATACCACCTCCTTCAGGTGGAAGAGCTTGAGCTGTAGTGCGGAAAATAAAGCGATGATAATGAACAGGACATACGCCGCCGCTGAGGCATATCCCATATCGAACTTCACGAAGCCGACATCATAAACAAAATAAACCATAGTCAAAGTGGAATTAAGCGGTCCCCCTTTGGTCATTACAAATATCTCGATAAATATCTGAAACGATCTGATGATATTTATAACTAAAATAAAGAGGGTTATCGGCTTCAAGTATGGAATGGTAATATATCGAAGTTTCGCCAGAAAACCGGCTCCGTCCAAATCGGCGGCTTCATATAGGTTATGCGGTATATTCTGCAATGCCGCCAGATAAATCAACATATAATAGCCGAAAGCGATAAGGATATCCATAACCATTATCGAAGGTAAAGCCGATTTCTCCGACAGCAATAACCCGTTGGCTGGAATATCCAAACCGAACGCTCTCAATAATGATTCCGCAATCCCCCCCGGAGCGTAAAGCTGAGAAAAGATTAAAGCCATAACCACCATCGAAGTTATCGAGGGTATCACCAAACTCATTTTTATAAAATTCGACAGCGGAATACGAGTAGATAACCCTATGGCGGCTATGAGTGCCAAAACGGTCGTAAAGGGAATTGTCCCGATAACAAATATCACCGTATTCTTCACCGCGGAGATAAAATCTGGATCCTGCCATAGGTAAAAATAATTGCGTAAACCCACAAAATGGGAACTCCCCCTGATTACATCGGTGGCAAAAAACGACAGGTAAAGCGAATAAAAAAGAGGAAAAAGCCAAAAAAGGCACAGGGTTAAAAGCCAAGGGAGGATAAACAGATATGCTTTGCCGTTCCTAAAGGAAATCAATTGATATCCCCGATGAGGATTTGCTTTATATTATCGTTCGCCTGAGACAAAAGCTCCTTTGGTGTCCCTTTACCATACATTCCCTTTTCGACCATTTTCTCAATTATCTCCTCGATATAAACCCACTTGGGATTATTGGGAGACATTCGGGAATGAAGGAGTTGCTTATAAAATATCTTCCTATTGACATTACGGGAGTAAAAAGGATCCGTCGGGAGATTTCCGCCGCTTGGAAAACCGAACCCTACCGCTTTACATAATTTCACTGCGTTGGGAACATCGGTAATAAATTTGATGAATTCCATCGCCTCCTTCGGATGCGCACAGGCGGAGCTGATGGATAAGTATTCTCCTCCCGCGAAGGAGGTCCCGATCTCTCCCGATGGTGACGGCACCGCCATCACTCCGTAATTCAACTTCGGATTATTGCGTTCGATATTTTTCAAAAGCCACCCGCCGGAAAAATCAAAACCCAAATTCCCATCAATAAACTTCCCGTCCAAATTTTGCTGGTTGTCTATGATTCCAGCCTTGACGAGTTTCAGATAATATCGAAAGGCTTCCCTGTTTCTTTCGGAATTGAAATCAGCCTTTGCAAAATTATCGATTACCTCGCCGCCGTTGCTCCAAACAAAAGGAAGGAACTTTTTATAGAGTCTGTGCTTCTCATAGCTGTTTGCCCCAAAACCGGCGACAGGTCTTCCAAGTTTGTTTATTGCCTTGCAGGCGGACAGGAAATCATCCCAATTGTCGGGAACGCTGTTCGGGTCAAGTTTCGCTTTTACAAATAAATCCTTGTTGTAGAATATAGCTCGGGTATCCAAAAACCAGGGAACCGCATAATAGCTATCGTCGAGGCGTGTCGGCTCCCACATTATCCGCTCAGGGATTAAATCCCGAACATAAACGGTTATATCGGCCAAAGCGCCGCGGCTGGAAAACTCATTGACCCAATCAGAGCCTAACTCCACAATATCGGGAGGATTACCGCCGGAAAATCCTACCACGATTTTGCTGTGTCCCTCGCCCCAAGTCAGGTCGGTTATCACGATTTTTGTCTTTGGATTTATTTTCTCGAACTCGGCAACCAATTCTTCGATAACCGCTTTGGCATCGGGATCGGTCCAGAACTGCCAGAAACTAAGGGTGATTTCAGTCCGACCGGAATTGTTCCCTTTTCCGCAAGAGACAAATAAGAATGCCGCCGAGACAACTATAATCGACAACGCAGCAAAAGCGATGAGTACCTTAAACCATTTCATAACTAAATAATATCACCCGCCCCAATACTGGTCAAGACTTAATAAGAATTATGCCCGGTAAAATCGCTCCGCTGCAAAAAAGATATAATTACAATTCGTATTTCTTGCCTAAAACTTCGGTAATCGAAGTCATTATTCAAACAATAGAAAGGCGCCGCTTCGGCGGCGCCGTATATCGATATAGCGCTAATACCCTATAACTTAACTACCCTTGACGCTTGGGGACCCTGTGGGGTATCAAAGACATCATATTCCACTTCCTGCCCCTTCGCAAGGGTTTTAAATCCTTCGCCTTCGATTCTGGAATAATGGACAAAAACATCCTTGCCTTCATTGCCCCCTTCAATAAAACCGAATCCCTTTCGGTCGTTAAACCATTTAACCCTTCCTTTGGGCATTAATCATTCCTCCTAACTTAGCATCAACTCTTAACTTTCAGGCCGATTTTGATACCCGAGAGTTTTGCTCTTGATTGAGCGGCGTTCCCGAAGAATAAGACATCGGAGCTTGAACCAAATTTAATCACATTTTTATTATCGGAAAAACCGCTCAATACTTAAGGAATCATAGTAAAAAATGGTAAAAAAGGCATTTTGGGAATTATGTCCCGCTTTCCCAAGAAGCAAGGTAATCTCGCTGGAGTTTCGTCAATTTATCGATTCGTATCCCCATCGATTTAAGTTTTAAGGAGGCAATCCCCTCATCGATTTTATCGGGGACAGGATAAACTCTGTTCTCAAATTTCGATTTTCCCGCATAAAGGTATTCCGCCGATAGAGCCTGATTTGCGAAGGACATATCCATAACCATAGCGGGATGCCCTTCGGCAGCGGCGAGATTGATAAGCCTTCCCTCACCGAGAACATAAATCCGCTTCCCACCTCTCAGCACATATTCCTGAACTTCGGCACGAATCCTCCTGATCGATCTACTCATTTTTTTCAGCCCCGGCAGGTCCAACTCGACATTAAAATGCCCGGAATTGGCGACAATAGCGCCGTCTTTCATCAGGGCGAAATGTTCTTTGTTTATCACATTGATATTTCCGGTAACGGTTACAAAAATATTCCCGATTTTGGCAGCCTGAGCGATAGGCATAACTTCATACCCATCCATTACAGCTTCAATAGCCTTAACAGGGTCTATCTCCGTGATAACCACCCTTGCGCCCATACCCGAAGCACGCATCGCTAATCCTCTCCCACACCAGCCATAGCCGCAGATCACAAATTTAGAACCAGCTATAAGGGCGTTGGTACTTCTTAAAATCCCATCGATCGTCGATTGTCCCGTCCCGTAACGGTTATCGAAGAAATGTTTCGTCTTGGAATCGTTGACCGCGATTATAGGATATCGCAGGACACCCTTGGTTTCCATACTCCTCAAACGGACAACCCCAGTTGTGGTTTCCTCCGTTCCGCCGATTATATTATCCAGCATTTTTTTATGCTTGCCGTGAAGGGTGGAGACCAAATCAGCGCCGTCATCCATAGTAATCTGCGGTTTATGTTCAAGGGTTTGCTCAATATGGCGGTAATATGTTTTGTTGTTCTCACCCCTCCGAGCGAAAACCGATATCCCGAAATCCTTCACCAATGATGCCGCCACATCATCTTGAGTTGAGAGGGGATTCGAAGCGGACAGCCTGACTTCCGCCCCTCCGGCCTTGAGGGTTCTCATAAGATTCGCAGTCTCGGTGGTGACATGGAGACAGCAGGCGGCCTTAAGCCCCTTGAGCGGTTTGGTCTTTTCGAATCTTTTGCGGATAAGGCGGAGGACCGGCATATCCTTCTCAGCCCATTCAATCCGCTTTTTACCAGCCGAAGCAAGTTTTATATCCGTTATATCGTGTACGACCATTTAATCCTCCTTAATAAAAGGGAAATTCCCTTTAATGAAAAAAGTTGTGAATAGTAATTTAAGACCAGGATTTTAGCTCTGCTGCCCTATCCGTTCTCTCCCAAGAAAATTCGGGGAGATTTCGTCCGAAATGACCGTAGGCGGCGGTCTTTTTGTAAATCGGGCGAAGCAGATCCAATGTTTGGATAATCCCCTTTGGAGTTAAATCGAAATTCTTTTTTACCAATTCTTCGAGCCTTTCATCGGGTAGAACTCCTGTCCCTTCGGTATCGATAGCAAAAGATACCGGCTGTTCAACACCGATAGCATAAGCCAACTGTATTGTGCAGCGTTTCGCCAAGCCGGCGGCAACGATATTCTTGGCGATATAACGGGACATATAACTTGCCGAGCGATCAACTTTGGTCGGATCCTTCCCAGAGTAAGCACCCCCACCATGGGGAGCCCATCCACCATAAGTATCGACAATCAATTTCCTGCCCGTCATACCGGTATCGGACTGGGGACCGCCGATAACGAATTTTCCCGTGGGATTGATGTAAACGGTGGTTTTATCATCGATAAGGTTCTTGGGGAGTGATGGTTTAATCACCAAATCAAAAATTTTATTCTTCGCATCTTCGCTAATACGCTCACCGGTTTCATCCAAAACATCGGAGGTATGCTGAGTGGAGACGACAACCGATTCTATATGAGCTGCCTTACCGTCCCTGTATTCCACGCTTACCTGCGATTTGCCGTCGGGTCCCAAAAAACCGATTAACCCCGAACGCCTGACCTCGCTTAAACGCATCGTTAATTTATGAGCCAATGTAATCGGCATAGGCATCAGCTCATCGGTTTCATCGATTGCATAACCAAACATTATCCCCTGATCTCCCGCGCCACCGACATCAACTCCCTGTGCAATATCCGGCGACTGTTCTCCAATCGCATTCAGCACGGCGCAAGTGTCATAATTAAAACCGTATTTGGAATGCGTGTAGCCGATATCCTTGATTACGCCCCGTGCCAAACCGGCGACATCTGCATATCCTCGAGTGCTTATCTCTCCCCCTATTATCACCAAGCCAATGGTAATAAAGGCTTCGCAAGCAACTCTCGATTTCGTGTCTTGTTTTATCAGCTCATCCAATACGGCATCCGATATCTGGTCGCATACCTTATCAGGATGTCCCTCGGTAACCGATTCGGAACTGAATATGAAATTTGAATTGTTGAACAACTTTACTCCTTAGAGTTTATATGATCAATTGAATTAATTACTATTTCGGAGGAGCTACCGATATTAAGCCTTTGGACGCCCGTTTTTATCCGTGCGAAATCTCCTATCAAGGACAATTCAAAAACCGATCGTTCAACCTCCGTTTCTCTGCCGATGATGGAATCACGAATAATCGAATTACTTATTTTCGCCCCATCGCCAATGGAAACATAAGGACCGATAATCGAATTATCTATCTTTGCCGATGGCGGTACAAAAACCGGCGGAATGATAATCGAGCCTTTTATTTTCTCGGAGGATTCCATTTCGTTCAGCAGATACCGATTCGTGGATAAAAGGGTTTCCGGCTTCCCACAATCATACCAGCCATCCACATCGAAAACTTTTAGCTCGGCTCCTTTCTCAATCATAATCTGTAAAGCGTCCGTCAACTGATATTCCCCTTTAGTCCTTTTCCCGCCCTCCACAATTTCCTTCAAAGAGGATTTAAGGACATCGGAGTCCTCGATATAATAAAGCCCGACAACCGCTAAATTCGAGGTCGGATTCTCCGGTTTTTCTATCAAACGGGTGATTTTATCTGCCTCGACTTCAGCAACCCCGAACCGTCGCGGATCCTTCACGGATTTAACACCGATATAATTCCCGCCGTTTCGGAAAACAGTATCCAAATCCGCCTTATAAATTGTATCTCCCAAAACTATAAAAATCGGTTCATCGCCGAAATAATCGGCGGCGAGATAAACCGCATACCCCAAACCCCTCAGTTCCTTTTGCTCAACATATCTCGTTTTGAAAGAATAGCTTTCCCTCACGAAATCCTCGATCCTGTCCCTATAAGAGCCGACAATAATTATCACTTCAGAAACATCAAAGCCTTTAATTCCATCCAATATATGCCCCAATATCGGTTTGCCGGCAACAGGCAGCAGGGATTTCGGGGTTGTATATGTATGAGGCCTTAATCGGGTACCGGCTCCTGCAGCCGGAATAACAACTTTCATTCTCCCATCCCCATAAAGCTGCAATTATTCATATCGGCATTACTCCCTATTTGAAACCGGCCAATTCCCTTTTAAGGAATTCTATCGGTTCGATAACTGTCGGATCGCAATCATACATAATCGCCAAATAGAAACTACTAAAATCCGCCAATTGAATCAACGAAAAAATTCTCTCGAGTTTTACGGCGCCCTCCCCCTTTATCCTTATAACCTCAATTCCCTTATCCCGAAACATCCGCCGAACAATATCCATTCTCTTTTTTGTTCGCGGATTATCATCCTTATCGGCAATTATCAATACCGCAACTCTATCCGCAGAGAAGGGGAGATTTTCATAGCCGACCAATTCGTTATGATTAAATTCCGGAAAGACATTATTAAACGATAAAGCCTTTGAATTTTCGCAAAGCTGTGCCTTGAAACGCGCCCCGACCACATCGAACGGTTTCCCGCCGGCATAGATAATGGGGAGCCGATTGTACAATTTTCGAGCTATGGATTTGGCTTTGTTTTTAGGTTCTTTCAATTCGATCCTGTAATTTTCCCTCCAAACCTCCAGCAGATCCGTCAATTTCTCGAGGTCATCTCTCTCGATACGGCAGAAGCCGAGCCTCCCCATAACTATCAGCAAAGGGAAAAACAGATAGCCCAGTGCGGCACGAGGCATCAATCCGCCCGGAACGGTAATCAGCGTATTGTCATCCTCTTTCGCTTGGGAGCTTAGTTTCCCCCCGGAGCTTACCGCAATGATTTGAGCTCCCTTTTTCAACGCTTCGGCATATGCCGAAAGGCTTTCCTCAGTATTCCCGGAATAGCTGATGACAAAAACGAGTGATTGCTCATCCACGAATCCGGGCAGGGAATAATCGCGATTGACTACCATCGGAGCTTTCAATTCCCTCGAGAGAAAAGAACCCAGCAAGTCCCCTCCTATCGCCGAACCACCCATCCCGGTAACGACGATATTGTTTATGGAACCGGCCGATACCTTCTCTATCTCCGCTTTATATCCCAATCCTATGGCGTTGCGAACCTGCTGTGGAAAATCCCAGATCGCCGAAAACATTTCGGCTTTATCCAATTCCTTTATCGCCTGCTTATCATCAATATCCGCCATATCCGATCCTTTCTATCTTTTAAGGGGATAACTCAATCCCTCGAGTATGCCGGATAAATAATCCGCCAAGAAATTTTTAATCTCCGCGGTTGTCGATAGACTCAAGACTTTATCCGCCAATTTGAAGGCGTCCTCGTAATTGATATTCCTGATTATATTCTTAATAAACGGCAACGAAGAGCAGGGAGCGGATAAGCTGTCAGCCCCCATTCCCACAAGCAATGCCGTCGCCAACGGATCACCTGCCAATTCGCCGCAAACACTTACCGGGATGGAATGTCTCTTCGCCGATTTGATAGCTATATCGGCCAATCTCAACACAGCCGGATGAAGGCTCTTAAACAGATAATTGACAACTTCATTGCCTCGGTCCACCGCCAAAGTGTATTGGGTAAGGTCGTTCGTCCCGATGGAGAAGAAATCGACTATCTCCGCTATCGGGTCGGCGTTCAAAGCTGCGGAGGGGACCTCGATCATCACGCCGAATTTAGTATCCTCATCAAATGGGATTCTCTCACGGGAAAGCTCTTCCTTAACCTCCTCAAAAATATCTAACGCCTGCTTAACCTCGCAAATATCGGAGACCATAGGAATCATTATGGAAACATTGCCAAAAACCGAGGAGCGCAGTATCGCTTTAAGCTGAGCCTTGAAATAATTCGGCAATGCCAAACTTATCCTTATCGCTCTCCAGCCCAAAAACGGGTTTTGCTCGTATGGTTTGTTGGTTTCATCGGCAAACTTATCACCGCCCAAATCGAAAGTCCTGATAGTTACCGGCTTGGGGGCGGCACTTTTCACAATATTGGAATAAACCTTAAATTGCTGTTCCTCGGAAGGCATCCCGCCAAAAGTGAAATATAAAAACTCGCTTCGGTATAAACCCACCCCTTCGGCTCCCTCATCCATAGCCTTCTTTACCTCCGAAGATAATTCGATGTTCGCCAGTAGATTTATTCGATGACCATCGGTTGTCAGCGCGGGTTCTTCGATATTTATTGCTAATCTCTCTTTTTCTTTGGAGAGTTTCAAGCGGCGATTACTATATTCTTTCCTCGTTTCTTCCGTAGGATGCAGAATTATCTTCCCTTCGTTACCATCGAGAATTATATCCGCTCCATTTTTCAGGAGATGATATTTATCATCAATTCCCAAAACAGTAGGTATATTCAATGATTTTGCCAACAGCGCTATGTGGGATGTTGCACCACCTACTGCGGTAATCAACCCCAATACATTTCCTCCGGCTATCTGAGCCACCTCCCCGGCGCTCAACAAACGGGAGGCGACAATTGACGGCTTCGTTATTTCGAAAATACTTTTTTGTTTTATCCCCATTAGATTGGACAAAACTCTGGAGCGGACTCCTTTTATATCATAAACCCGCTGTCGAAAATAATCATTATCGGAATTTTCAAGGGAGTCTATAACTTCCCGCACAAGTTTATCATAAACATATTCGGCGTTCAACCTTTCTTTGCGTATCTCCGCCTCCACGCTACGGATGATCTCCTCATCGTTGACAGCCATAATCTGCGCATCTATTATTCCTACCGCCTCATCGTCGATTCGTTCGGTGATATTTCTCTTGATACGCTTTATCTCCGCAACCGATTCGGATATCGCTTCACGAAACCTCTTTATTTCATTATCGATTTCCTCCGTCGGGATTATTTCCCTCTTAACCGGAATCCTATCCCGTCGAAGTATAAATAGCTCACCTTCGGCAATACCGGGGGCGCCGGCTATTCCCTTGATAATCAATTCAGGCGAAAAATTGTTTTCCAAATTATTGTTCACCAAATCTCTCTTCAAAAAGTTTTGATATGGTTTCAATCGCATCTTTCTCGTCGGGACCTTCGACTCTGAGAGTAATCCAGCATCCCGTTTGAGCGGCTAACATCATAACGCCCATTATCGATTTACAATTGATTTCCATATTGTCTTTTATAGCGTAAATGTCGGATTTGAATTTCGTTGCGGTTGAAACGAGCATAGCTGCCGGGCGTGCGTGTAGTCCCAACTTATTCAATATCTGTATTTTCCGTTCAATCAAAATTCTTCCCGGGCTGCGATACGAGTAATTAAAAGGGTTATCGGCAAAAATCCGTCTATTTATAATAAATCGTCCCTTGCCCGGTCAAGATAATGATTAAATAATCTCCCCGCATAGTAAAAATATCGGCAATAACTTCACAATTAGAAACGGAAGATAATTAACCTTATATTTAACAGCTAATAAAATATCTAATTCTTAACCTAATTCTTAATAATAATCTTCTGTTGATTTTTGATTATTATTATATTATAATAAAACACCTTTTGTGAGACTGTTGCTCAATGTGTATTTGGGCTACATACCCGATAATGGAATAGGGAGGTAATATGCAAAAAATTATTTGTCGTTCGATTCTCATAATATTACTGATTTTGACGAATGCCACCTTCGGAGAAGATTTATGGATTACTCACGATATAGAACTGGGGGTTAATGGTCCCGGCGATATTTTTATGGTGGATCTTGACGGAGATGGTGATATTGACGGATTAGCGGCAATAAAATACGAAAGCAAAATAGTTTGGGGAGAAAACGACGGACAACAGAATTTTACAAATCATATTATCGAACCGTTTTTTGGCGAAGCCAACGCGGTATATGCTTATGACCTTGATCAAGATGGCGATATGGATGTATTAGGGACAGCATATACGGGCAATGAAATTGCCTGGTGGGAGAATGATGGAGATTGTAATTTTACAAAACATATATTGGGCGATAATTTAGATGGCGCATCTCAAATTTATGTTGCGGACATTGACAGTGACGGCGATCCCGATATTTTGGGGACTGCGGTTTATTCCAAATTAATATTATGGTGGGAAAACATAGGTAATTCTTCTTTTATCAAGCACATCATCGCAAATAATGAAGGGGGGGCAAGCGGGATTGGTTCGGTGGATATGGACCAAGACGGCGATATGGATATAGTAAGTTGTTCCGCTTTTAGAAATGAAGTCGATTGGTGGGAAAATGACGGAGAGCAGAATTTTATAAAACACACCATTGAACAAAATTATGATTTCCCTGTTTGCGTATTAGCGGTCGATCTCGATCAGGATGGTGATTGGGATGTGGTGGGAGGAGCAAAGCACGGGGGGCAGGTTACCTGGTGGGAAAACAATGGACAACAAAGCTTTACAAATCACACCTTTGAAGAGGATCTCTTGGGGGCTTTTGATTTTAAAACGGCGGATTTAGATAACGATAATGATATAGACATCGTCGGTGTTGGTATTTATTGTGCTACGGCGGCTTGGTGGGAAAATGACGGTAACGAAAATTTTACCAAGCACTTAATCGATGATAATTTCAATGCGGCACGATCTGTTTTCCCGATAGATATCGATCAAGACGGCGACATCGATATCTTTGGAGCAGCAAAAAAGGATGATAAAATAGTTTGGTGGGAAAGCCTTTTGGACGACAGGGTATCGGATATATATATAGCACCTGATTACAGACCAATAGTAATTCCACCTGGTGGCTCTATCGGATATACCGGTTTTGTGAGAAATCATTTCAAGTATCCCCATTATACCGATATTTTGGTGGGGTACCAGAACCCGGCGGGAGACTTCATCCCCCTTCAACTATTTTCAGATATCTTTATGAACTCCTATCAAACTATAAGCGAACATCATAATCAAACAATCGACTCAAATATTTCCCCGGGCTCCTATAGATTTATAGCTTATTCCGGCAATGCTAATAATGAAGTTTGGCGGGATTCCTCCGATTTTTGGTTTTATGTTTTTCCCCCGGAGGATAACACAATTTCAAATACGCCATCAAATGGAAGATGGAATTCAGAGGATTCTATCAACAATATAATTAAGGATACAAGCTTATTAGCCGCATATCCAAATCCATTTAACGCAAAAGTCAACTTATCCTTTGCCCTTGACAATAAATCCGATATCACCCTCGATATATTCGATCTTTACGGACGCAAGGTTATCGCCCTATACAACGGGGTATTGAGATCAGGAAGCCATACCTTTTCTTGGGACGCATCGGGCTATTCAAGCGGCGTTTATTTTGCCAGATTGATAATCGATAATAACTCCTGTGTGAAAAAAATAAATCTATTGAAATAAATACGCTAACCCGGAAAATTATGAAATTTATGAAGGGGATTTCCGAAATTGCCATTCTTTTTTACAGCTAAGTGCCATAATCAAAATGGTACCGTTTGGGATATAATTACATTTTCTAAAATATGGCTGTAAAGGGATATAAAATTTTCAAAAATGTGATTTTCTTCACTAACTAATACTTGCGTTAAGGGGGGGATTTTCGTATATTGCCAAATAATTTTGGAACGGTTCGGGATATATTCACCGAACCGCAATGATTTTGGGCTTAAACACTACTATTTGGTAAATAACCTCTTGCGTTATAAAGGAGTGAAAGGATGTCCCTTACAGGTTGGATTATTTTAATTATTGCTGTTGCGGCAGTGATCACCTTGATTATACTTGCAGTCGCAAAACAATATCGTAAAGTAGGTCCCAGCGAGGTATTGATAATATCCGGCGGGAGGCAAAAGACCATAACCGAACCTGACGGTACTACCAGAATGATAGGTTACCGTATGAGGATCGGCGGCGGAACATTTGTAAAACCGTTTATCGAATCGGCGCAAACACTGCCTATTCAAATATTGACAGTCAACATCAAAACCCCCGAAGTGTTGACCAAACAAGGAATTACTTTAAGCTGCGAAGGGCAAGCGCAATTTAAGGTCGGAAGCGAAGAATGGATGATCCGCCGAGCTGCCGAGCAATTCTTGGGGAAGGGAACCGAGGGGATGAAAGATATTTCCCGGCAGGTCATCGAAGGGTATATGCGGGGTTTGATCGGCAAAATGACCGTAGAAGAGATTTATCAGAACAGGGATGATTTCGCAAGGAAGCTCAAGGAAGATTCAAAGAATGATTTCGATCGGATGGGATTGGAAGTAATCAGTTTCGCCTTGACAGACCTCAGCGACAATCAAGGATATATTGAGGCTATGGGACAACCGCAGATAGCTCAGGTGAAATCCGAAGCCATAGTCGCCCAAGCCGAAGCCGACAGGGATGCCGCCATACGCTCCGCTATGGCTCGCAAGGAGGGAGATGTCGCCAGATTCAAAGCTGAAGAGGAAATAGCTGCAGCAAACCGTGACTACGAAGTCAAACGGTCGGAATATACCAAAGATGTGAACCTGCGCAAGGCTCAAGCGGATATGGCTTATGATCTGGAACGGCACCGCCAAAATCAGGAGATGAAACGGGAAGAATATGCCGTCCGATTGGTGGAAAAAGAAGCCGGGATAAAAATCGAAGAGGCGGAAATTATCCGCAAGGAAAAGGAGTTAGAAGCCACCGTCAAAAAGACAGCCGAAGCCGAATTATACCGTTCCAAAGTCGAATCCGAAGCGGAGAGTTTTAGAATGCTGCAACAGGCCAAAGCCAAATCGGAAACTATCCGTCTTGAGGGCGAAGCTGAAGCCGAAGCTATGCGCAAAAGGGCGGAATCGTTCAAGGAATTCAACAATGCCGCTATGATGCAGATGATGGTCGATATACTTCCCGAGATAGCGAAGTCGATATCCGAACCCTTATCGAAGGTGGAAAAGATTGTAATGGTTGGCAACGGAGCCGATGGAGCTTCCAAACTTACCGGACAGGTTGCGGGCATTATGGCTCAAGTTCCCGAGGTTGTAAAAGCAATTACAGGTAAGGATATCAAAGAATTGCTGAGCCGTTCCGAAGGGGAAGAAAAAAAACGCGGAGAAAAGGGTCAAGCCCCAATAGATGAGGATTAAGGTATTATGCTTTCCGAAAGAGTACAACGGATAGGTTTCTCCCCGACCCTTAAAATCACCGCTAAAGCCAAAGCTATGAGAGCGGAAGGAATCGACATAATCGATTTATCCGTGGGGGAACCTGATTTCGCTACACCACTTAACATAAAAACCGCCGGTAAAAAGGCGATCGATGATAACTTCACAAAATATACCGCCAATGATGGTATCCTTGAGCTGAAACAAGCCATTATCCGCAAGCTATGGTATGACAACGGATTAGAATATGAGATCAATCAGGTAATCGTTTCCACCGGCGCCAAACAGTCTATTTATAATCTATGTATGTCCCTTTTCAATAAAGGTGATGAGGCGATAATTCCCGCTCCCTGCTGGGTAAGTTATCCTGATATGGTTAAATTGGCGGGAGGTGAACCGATTATTGTCAGGACAAAAGAGGAGAACGAATTCCGCTTAACACCTTCGGAGCTTACTGCCGCCATTTCCCCATCAACCAAAGCCTTGTTTATTAATAACCCCTGCAATCCAACCGGAGCGGCTTACACCAGAGAGCAACTGGAGGAAATCGTCAACATAGCTATCGAGGAAGGATTGTTTATTATCGCCGATGAGATTTACGAGAAACTCGTTTACGATGGGTTTCAATTCACTTCCATTGCCGGGTTAAGCAAAAAAGCCAAAGAACGGACAGTTGTCATCAACGGGGTAAGTAAAGCATATTCGATGACCGGCTGGCGTTTGGGGTATGCTGCCGGACCTGCCGATATTATCGCCGCTATGGGAAAAGTTCAATCGCAAAGCACATCGAACGCATCATCAATTTCACAAAAAGCCGCCGTGGAAGCTCTCAACGGACCTCAATCCGAAATCCTCAGTATGAGGGCTGAATTCCAAAGACGGCGGGATTTTATGCTCTATAAATTGAGGTCTATTCCGGGCGTATCCTGCGCTCAACCTAAGGGAGCTTTTTATCTGTTTCCGAATTTCTCATCTTATTATAACAAGGAATATGAGGGGATGCAGGTGCGCAATTCCAACGGTTTGGCGTATTATCTTCTTAAGCAGGCGAATGTGGCGGTTGTTCCGGGCGATGCTTTTTACGATGACAAATTCATCCGATTGTCCTATTCGACCTCTATGGAGAATATCAAAGAGGCGATGGAGCGGATAACCGAGGCTGTGGCAAAACTAAAGCCGAGCCGCAAAGCCAAAGCCGTTGCGCTCAATAATTGGAAAACACTCCGAAAGGAATTCGTGGAAACGGAGCGCAATGTGTCCATTGAAGTGCGGGACGCTTTGGTAGCTGAATCCGAACAATACCTCAAATTCGACAACTACTATGAATGGAATGCTAACATCAATGGGATTATCATCCAATTAAGGACCAACCATCAGCATTTATATGATTATTTCATAGAGAATTTCTACCCGGCGCAGATAGAGGCGGACCTCGAACCGCACGGGATAATTTATGCGGTCGGCTGGATTCCCGGGCGTGAACCGAGAGCATATTATAACTCCGAATCCAAAACGGCTTTTCTGTTCAAATCCGCTTTATACGGGCAGATAAGATCGCTGGCATTAGGTATTGTTATAGATTTAAGCGAAAGATTGCACGACACATATTCCGTGCGGGGTTTCTGCTTTGATTACGATGGGCAGGGGGTTTTGATTATGGCGCCGGAAGGAACCGGGAAATCAAAACTTTTGGCGGGATTTTTGCGGATGCCCGGGTTCAAACTGGTATCGACGGACATAGTTTTTGCGCGGTTCGCCGGCGGAGTACCGATTGCGGATACCCCGGAGAGAAAATTTTATTTCCGCACCGATTTCGTCAAATACTATCCTGATTTCATCCCGCTTTTCGAACGAAGCAAATGTGAAAATGTGGTTACCGAGAAGGACGAATGCAATTGCGAAGCCTGCCAAAGCGGCGGGACCTGCGAGCTTGAAATGGGAGCGCCGTATAATTTCGCCGGCTCAAACCGTTCCTATGCAATGCTTGACCCTTATTGGATCGGAGGACCGGCAAAACATACAAAGCGAACCACAATTCGTAAAATAATACTGCTGAGAAAAGATGTCGGCAGCCCATTTGAGGAAAAACTAAATTCGGAAACGGCATTAAGAGCATTGGAGAATGCGGCGAATTCCAAAGGATTTAACGCCGACCCATTCTTAAATCCTCATATTTTAGTCAGGACATCGGAGAGGTTGGATCTACAAAGGCGTTTCTTCAACAGATTGTTTGAAACGGTACCGGTACATTATTTAAATGTCGGGGTGGAAAAAACCGATAAGGTTTTGAACAGAATCAAGGAGATTCTCACCGGTGAACGAACTCCGGTGATATAGGAGATATTAATGACCAAGGATTATAGCCCTTTTACTCCCGGAAAACCTGTAGACAAAGAGCTATTCGTAGGAAGGAAAGAGGAAGTCGAATTCCTAAAGAGGAAGGCAGAACAATCCACTGAGATGGGAATGCAAACGATATTTCTTGCGGGAGAAAGAGGCATCGGGAAAAGTTCGTTGGCCTCGTTCGCAAAAGATGTCATTGAAAAAGAAAGCAAATTATTAGGAATTTATACTTCTTTGGGTGGAATCAACACAATTGATAAAATGGTAGCCAAAATTATCGATCGCTTTGTAAAGGATAATTATGATAAATCAATATTCGAGGGATTCAAAGGCTCTTTTAACAAATATATAAGGCAGGTCGGATTATTTGGGATAAATGTCGAATTTAAACCACCGGAAAAAGATATAGCCAGTATTGCGGATAATTTTGGATTTACACTTCAGGAATTAACCGATAAAATAAAAAATGAAAAAAGGGGAATATTATTAATCCTTGATGACATAAATGGGTTAGCATCCTCCCGAAAATTTGCCAATTGGATAAAAAGTTTCGTCGATGAGACAGCGGTTTCACGGACAAAATTACCTTTATGCTTGCTCTTTGTCGGTTTGGAAGAAAGAAGGCAATCGCTAATCGACTTACAACCTTCATTAGTAAGGGTTTTCGACCTACTCGAAATTTCAAACTGGACTGACGAGGAAACCGAAGCCTTTTATAGAGAGGCTTTTGGGAAAGTAAATGTCTCCATACGCAAAGATGCCCTGGATATTATGGTTCAATTCACCGGGGGACTTCCCGTTTTTGCTCATGAAATAGGCGATGCGGTTTTCCGCATCGATGATGACGATAAAATAAATATCGGTGATGCCAAAAGGGGGATTATGCTTGCGGCGGTGATAATCGGTAGGAAATATGTAAAACCGGGTGTCCTCAACTCAATTCAGAGTAAACACTATCTTTCCATTTTGCGGAAGGTCGGGGCTGGTCCATTTGAATTCAAACGAAAAGACCTACTATCGAATCTCAATAAAAATGAGAGAGAAGTTCTGGATAAATTCTTAAATAAAATGAAGAAATTAGGCGTAATCCGTGCCGTCCCCGAATCGGGGAGAGGGATATACTGTTTCCAAAATCGCTTATACCACGCATACCTATTTATGGAAGCTGGAAACATAAGGAAGAGATGAAAATAGATAAGATTTACGGCGAAATCCGTAATATAGAACAGGCACAGGATTTCGCTGGCGAAAATTGTGAGACCTTGATCACAAAGGAATCCCGGTTATAAAGATCGGGAGTTGGAATAAGGTAATATGCTATCGAAAATTTAATTAAACCGGATTATATGACTTCGCCAAAGTATGCCAAAACACCATCTTCATTAAAAGATACGTGCATTAGCGATCTGTTCTTATTGCCGCAATTTCGATTGTCTGCGAGAAAGATCTGTAGGATAAGGTACCCATAAAAAGTTTTGCGATTTTGTATTTGGGGGCGTAGTTTATTAAAAGGATAGGAGAAAATAATCTCATATTATCAACTAATTAATTGGAGTATTATATGATTCAGATCGATGGCGAAAGCTTGACCATAGAGCAGGTGCGCGATGTCGCCCGTAATTACGAAAAAGCGGAAATCTCCCCAAACGGGATAGAGAAAATTAAAAAATGTCGATCGATTATCGAGGAGCTGGTCGAATCAGGTATGGCTATATACGGCGTTACCACCGGCATCGGGGAGTTCGCTCGTATAAGGATATCCCCGGAAAAAAGCGCCGAACTTCAGCGGAGGATTATTTATTCCCACGCCGCCGGCACCGGGGAGCCACAACCAATAGATGTTGTCAGGGGAGCGATGCTTTGCCGTGCGAATACCTTGTCCAAGGGATATTCCGGCGTCCGTCCAAAAATAGCTAACATATTTATCGAGATGCTCAATAAAGGCGTAACGCCTGTGGTATTCGAGAAAGGATCTGTCGGCACATCGGGGGATTTGTCTCCGATGGCACAATTGGCGGAGGTCTGTCTCGGCGAAGGGGAAGCATATTATCAAGGGGAACGAATGCCCGGCGGCGAAGCGCTCAAACGCGCCGGCATAGAACCGGTCGACCTAACCTACAAGGAAGGATTGGGACTTATCAACGGTTCACAAATGACCACCTCCGGCGCTGCTCTTTTGTTGATAGATTCCCGCAATTTGCTGAAAAACGCCTTTATAGCCTCGGCGATGACCATTGACGCCTTGAAGGGAGTACCAAAGGCGTATGATGCCCGCTATCATGCGGTACGCCCCTTCAAAGGACAGAATACGGTCGCCCATAACCTGCGACTTTTAATGGAAGGTTCGGAGATTATCGCCGAAAGATCGGGCAAGGTTCAGGATGGGTATTCCATGCGATGCACTCCGCAGGTAATCGGACCATCGGTGGACACTTGGTTTTATGTCCGCGAACAAATTGAAACCGAAATGAATTCAGCTGCGGACAATCCTTTGTTTTTCCCTGAGGATAAGGAGTATATAGCCGGCGGGAATTTTCATGGGCAGGTCATCGGTATGACAATGGATTTTATGGCTATCGCTATGAGTGAGATAGCCGATCTTTCCGAAAGACACACCAACCGCCTTCTAAATCCCGTATTATCTGGACTGCCCGATTTCTTGGTCGAAGGGAAAGGGTTAAATTCGGGACTGATGGTTGCCCAATATACGGCTGCCGCTTTAGTATCGGAAAATAAGGTTCTGTCCCATCCATCAACGGTGGATTCGATTTCCGTCTCCGCCGACCAGGAAGACCATGTAGCGATGACACCGATAGCTGTCCGTAAATTGACTGAGATATTGAAAAATGTGGGGGCGGTATTGGCGATTGAGATGATGTCCGCCGCCCAGGCATTCGATTTCCGTAAACCTTTGCGCCCGGGCAAAGGAACAGCGCCTGCCTACGAGTTAATCCGACAATATGTCCCACACCTTGAGAACGACCGAGTTTTATATCCCGATATCAACAAAATAGCGGAATTGGTAAGAAGCGGCGCCATTGTCGAGGCTGTGGAGAACGAAGTCGGCGAATTGCCATTAAGAAGATAAAGGCTGTTGCCAATTTTATCCCTCCGTCAAATAGTCATTGATTGCGGGATTTTTAAAGAATGGGTTTTCCTTTAAGCTTTAGGGAAATCCATTTCCGCCTTATGGGAGATAATATCCCTTACCAATTTAATCTCCTGAGGCTCAAAGGACTTAAAGAGGAATAGGAAAACTGTATAAACGGCTACGCCCACAAAAACCGAAATTAAAATATGCAGGTGTAAATAGTAAGAAGTAACATAAACAATCACGCTCATTCCCATTGTTGCTAAAATTGCTTTGTACACCAGGCGGAGATAACTGAATTTGGGCCCCAAATACGGTTTTATGATAATATATTGAGAAATAATAACCGCCGATTCAGTGATTACATTGGCGAAGGCAGCCCCCGCATAGCTATATCTCGGAACAGCCCATAGATTAAAAAGAACATTCAGCAAAACTGCTCCCACAGAAATATACAAAAGCAACTTCTCTTTACCGACAGCTATAATCGTATTAGCCATAACGGTATTCAGAAATGATATAGCCATTGCCCATCCCAGAATTCTAAGTGCTACGCCACTCTCGATGAACTTAGTTCCATATAAAAAAACACATATCGGTTCGGATAAAACCGAGAAACCGGCGGCGATAGCAATCCCGATAATCGCCATATATTTGAATGCGTATCCATATATCCGATCGAATAAATCACTTTCGTAGTCTCCTCTATTACTGTGCAATTTGGACATAATCGGCAGAAAAGCGGCAGTCACCGCCGTTGGGAAAAACAACATCACCTGCGCTAATTTTCCGGCTGCGCTGAAAATCCCTGTTGCATAATCCCCCTTAAAAATGTTAAGTATCAAGATACCTATGGATACATAAAGCATCACCAAAACCGAAAGGAGAACAAAAGGAAAGGAATTGATCAAAAATTTCTTCGACTCGGTAATATTCCATCTCAGACTTAATTTTATAAACTTCCTTTTCAGAAAAAACAATCCCATAAAAATCGCGATAAACGCCATAAAAGTTTGTGAAAGCGAGAACCCTATTAATCCAAATCCGGCATATAACACGGATACACCCAAGATCATATTGCCGGTTCTCATTATAATACGGATATACGCTTCGTACTCCGCCCTTTGAAAAGCACGGAAGTAGGAGTTGAAGTAAACCATAAAAGTTTGCAGGAAGGCGGTAAATGACAGTATCAAAACTACATTCCTTTTCAGCGGTTCATACCCCATGGCAAAACAGGTAATCACCACCCCGACCATAGCGATCAACATTAAATAAACCTTTGTTGTGGTGATATAGCTGAAGTAATAAGCGGCCTGTGAATGCTCCCGTCCGATATCACGGGCGACTAATTTATCAAATCCAAAATTGGGCAGCTGTCCCCAAAGAACCCCCAATGTCATCGCCAAACTGAAAATACCGATTCGCTCGGGGCCCAGAATTCTTCCCGCTACCATAAACAGGACTATTCCGAAAACACTGGTGGTGATTTCGGTTATTATATTGATGGATGCATTTCGGACTAAGAGGCCTATCATTTAAGTTGCTTGCTGTAAAACAAATGGGGTCTCAAATAAATGGAGGAGATTATCCCCACCGGCAGCCATATAGACTTAAGATCACTGAAGATATAAATTGTGTATGTTAAGGCAATGATGCTGCTTAAGATTCCCGATACTAAACCTATAGCAATCAATCGTGCCAAAAAATTGGGATGTGTCATACCAGCCTTCAAGCCATAATACATTATAAACCCATACATTAAAACAATAAATATCATAGCGGGGATGCCGTCCTCACAAGCGTAATATAAATAAGTAATATGTATGGTAGTCGGGTGCGTCCAAGCTATTTGATACTTCGTATTATCATATACCCTGAGAAAATCCTCAAAATTCATCATTCCAACACCTAATATTGGATTATGCTTAATATAGTTCCATGCTATTTCAGCGTGCGCTACTCTGGCAAAAGCGGAACCTGACTGCTGATTAAATGACTCCTCCGCATTGAATATTCGCTGCGAGATAGGGTTTTCAGTCAATACAATTGGCAAAAATACTATCGCTTGAAGTACAATTGCCAATAAAACCAAAGTGAATACTTTCTTAAGTTGAAATGCTACGATAAGAAAACCTATCGCTAAAGATACATAAAGGGCAATCCATCCCGATCGTGAAAGCGTAAGGGCAATTGCAAGTAATGACATCAGAGCCGACGCCGATAATATAAGTTTTAGCAAAGGATCCAACTTATAAAATAATACTAAAAATAGAAAAACAGGCAGATATAAACTAAGCAACCTTGCCATTGCATTGGGATGCCCCGCTGCTCCTTCAATTCTTTCTTCAGATTTACCTTCCGAGGTAACTAAAGACCGTTCCGCAGTTCCTCCGGCAACTTCTTCCGATCGTCCACCTATCAAAGGGATATTTATTACCCTGCCGGTCGCCTTTTGGGCAAAGCCAATCGAAGAGTGCAACATCATAGCAAACGCCGCACCAATTAGAATCGCTTTAATGTGTTTAAAACTATTGATATTATTAATTAAATAGAAAACAAGCAGTATCTGACGAATGTAAATAGTTTCCCGATTAAAAGCCATATTCTTGATAAAACTTCTTTTCGCCCCAATCAAAGACCATCCCATAAAAAGAATAAAAAATATCAAAGGGGCATAAAAGAATATAATTTTTTCCTTTGAACCACGCTTTTTAAAGATATCTATCCACCAAATCAAATACAGAATACCAAGAACAATATCATCGGCTGAAAATGTTAATGGGCTAACCTTGTGTATTCTAACATTCCCCACATCTCTTAACACAATATCAAAACTAAGGAAGCTTAGGAAAGCTAATACCCCGAACAAAAGAGTTTTGCGATCATCTACCAACAACAAGACTATACCGCCAACTAAACCTAAAAATACTGAGACAATCCACTTATTTCCATAATCAGTATTCTGTATTTCCATCATAAAGATGGAAATCGCAAGCGCTCCCAAGATAATAATGACAATTTGTAAAAAAGACAGATCCTGAATTCCGGATTCGCCTTTATTTCCCCTCTTAAAAAGCATATTTACACCCTAAGGCTTTGATTTTCCCCATCACCGCAGCAGCAATAATAATTAAACTTCATCAACTGAGCCCAAAACAGGTAAATTGAGGTAATGCTTGGAATCCTCAGGAGTATCTATTGAATGGTCTAAGTATTCAAGCAACAACACTAACCCGGAACTCAAAAGCGGACCTAACATAATAGCAATTAAAAAGTTAAGCAGTAATCTCGGGGAAGAAGGTTTAATCGGAACAGTAGCATATTCGATTACTTTTACCATACGGGAGCGTTTATCACTCGCCTCTTCAACCAAAGCTTCCTGATATTTCTGCGTTAGTCCTTGTAGAAGTTGTTGTTGTTGTTTGACACTCTCCTCCAACGCATTATAAGTGATTTCTTTCTTGGGAAGCGTTAATAGTACTACATTTAAATCGGAGATGATCGCCTCTAATGCATTCTCCTCTGCTACCAGCTTATCCAAAGATTCCTTTTCCAAATCCAACTGCTTATTAACCTGCTCTTTTATCTGCTTTTCATATTCCTCGATTTGAGACTTTACATCAACGACATTTCTGTTCTCTGGGGTATATTTTTGGAGAAGGCTGGATAATTTAAGCTGAAGTTGCACTAATTCTTTATTTAATTGCGAAAGCAAAGGATCCGCTAAGAGATCTTTGGATGGAATAAGTTTATCGGGGTGTTCCCGCATATAGGCGTGCATCTTCTCCAGCTTATTTCGCTCACTTATTATCTTTTTACGCACATCGGTTAACGAATTATTATAACTGTTGATACTATTTAACAATCCCTTCTCTTGATCATCGAAGGAAATCAATTCTTCCCTGCTTTTAAATTTGGAAAACTGATCCTGCATAATAGCAAGTTTTTCTCTAACAGTATTTATCTGCTCTTTGTAAAAGGAGCTTTTCCCCTCATTGATATTTAAAATCATATGTTGATTTAGATACTCATCGGTAAGCGAATTAAC
Source organism: Candidatus Zixiibacteriota bacterium (assembly GCA_026983835.1). Taxonomy (GTDB): domain Bacteria; phylum Zixibacteria; class MSB-5A5; order UM-FILTER-46-8; family UM-FILTER-46-8; genus JALSTH01. The sequence continues at coordinate 22,940 of JALSTH010000072.1, forward strand.
TATTTTAGTGCCAAGAATTGGGTCTCTATCACTATAGGAAATCGTTATAACCCGCGAAACCGGATATGGCGCAGCATTAATATTACCCCGAAGTACATCCACGGCTTTATGAAACATAAATGCCTCGGATGGCTGCAAAGGAATTCCCAATAACTGTTTAATCGATTCAATCAATTTATTCTTGGGCCACTTTATAATATTTTTAATCTCATCCCTGAAAGTTGGGTTTTCAATTTCCCTATGCTGTAGATTGTACAAAGATACTATTCGTTCGCACACAGGCCAGCTGGTTATAACGGCTATTTCGGTATTTAAGCGATCCGCGCTGAACGGCGCCAAAGCGGGATTCGAACTACTCCTATCCCCAAAAAGGTTCTCCTGATATCCTATGCCCTGGATAAAAACTTCACTCGTCATAGTATACATGGGCGTCTGGAGTATGGAATATATCAAAATAATCAAGAATATGCTTACATTTATCCAAATAATAAGCTTCTTCCGCTTAAATACTATATATAGGAAATCTCGAGCTGAATTTCTAATAAGCGACATTTTTTAATTACCCATAAATTCCAAATTAAATTTTATAATTTCCGATAAATTCTTTCAGGTATAACATATTCGCGTTTATTCAAAACCGTCCCCAAGAGATGTCCCCCTACCTCCTCTAAACGCTCCTTAGCCTCGATAATGACCTCCCGCCTCGTACGATGAGCCGCCACTACGATAATTACACCATCCACCAATCCGGCCATAGTCGGGGCGTCCGGAAATACCGAAACAGCGGGTCCGTCCAGAATGACTGCCTCATAATCTCCACTTATTTCGGATATCGCTTTCCTAAGCAGTGTCTTACTGAAAACGCGATTTAAGTTAACTTGAAGCCCCCCGGCAGGTATAATATCCAAATTCGCAATCCCGCTGGCTTTAATCGTCTCCGATGGATTGGCCTGCTCGAAAACAATTTCCGAGAACCCACGGGTGTTATCGATACCAAAAACTTTATGAATCATTGGATGCCGTAGATTTGCGTCAATCAGCAGCGTTTTGGTCCCATCGGACTCGGAAGAAACAGCGGCGTAATTCAAGGCAACCGTCGTAGTACCCTCACCTCGCACAGAACTTGTAATTAAAATACTTTTTATCGTGCGTTCCCCCTCCCTATTGAGAATATTCGCCTTAACGCCGGCTAAAGCCTTAGCCAATTTCTCATTTTTGTATAAAATCAAAGGTTCTTTGATTGTATTCTCTTTTTTCTTTTTCCCCATAGATGAGGTCCTTGCATCCTAATTTCTCTTTTCTATTTTATTGATTATTGAACCTGCTATAATAATTATACCTGTCCTGAATCCTATAAGCGTCATATCCCTTGATATAAGTTTCAAACAAGGGTGGAAACACCTTGGTAAAGAACTGGTCCACAAAAAGGTCCAATTTCCCAATAAATGTTTTCGGCACATACACTATATCATAACCCGAAAGTAATATATTTTCATCCAGATTCTCCCGTCCCAATACTTTGGAGAGATTAACCCTTTGAGCCGTGGGTTTTTCCATCCCATTAGAATGAAAAACTACAATTGACGATGTTTTCGCGGAGTGCGAAAATCCTCCGGCTGCAGCAATCGCCTGAAGTATCGACATCCTCCCGATAGTAGTATAAACACCCGGTTTATTTACCTCACCCAAAACATAAACAACCTCCTCAGCGGATTTCCTAACCTGTATAGTGATATCCGGATTTTTAAGTATCTCAGAATACCTTATGGTAACAATACTATCCAATTGCGAAGGAGTCATACCAACAACCACCAAATCACCTAACCGAGGCAAAGTAACACGGCCATCCGATCTAACCAGCAATGTTTCATTAAGCTCGGGATCATAGAAAAATTTCACATCCAAAACATCCCCAAAACCTATCCGATACTCCGGCGGGGGAGGAGAAACGCCCGGAACATAAACAGGTTTCCTTACTTTTGGAATATTAAAATTCTTTTTCGCTCCGCCTCCACAACTCGTAATCAACAATGCAGAGATTATTATGGAACTTAAAAACTTCGGTAAATAGCTTATGCCCTTCATTTTCCGTTTATCTCCAATTTATATGGAGTTAATAACTCTTAACAATACGATAGAAATTTTATCGGCAGAATGACTCGCTTCTTAATACATACCAAAATATTTATGAACTGCCAATAAATAATAAAATCAATATAAAGTCAATATCTTTTATTATTCCCTAAAAGTTTTTTTCATTATAATTTCTCTTAAGATTTGTTTATTTCGACGACTGTCGCCCCCGCTCCGCCTTCGTTGAAGTTCCCAAGACGAAATCCTTTTATTAACTTATGAGAACGGAGATATTCCGAAACCTTTTTCCGCAAGGCGCCCGTTCCTTTCCCATGAATTATCCGCACACTGCCGATATCGGCTAAATAGACATCCTCCAAATATCTCTCCAAAATCGGTTGTGCTTCCTCGAAGGTCAGCCCCCGTATATCTATCTCTGGGCTTATTGAGGCGATTTGTTCATATTTAACCCCACCCTCGCCCCCGACAGGTTCTTCGATCGATTTCGGCTGTGATAATTCGGACAGCCCTACCTCCAACACCAAATTTCCCGCCCGCACTTTCAATCGATTTTTATTATTAGGAAGGGATATTACTTCCGCCGTCGTTTTCATCCTATTTAGATAAACGATTTCTCCTAATGAAACGGTCTCCAATTTCAATATCGGTTCATCGTCAATCTCCATCAACTTCTCTTCGATTTTATCTTTGCGCTTTTGAATTATCCGCCGGGCGGATTTCACGGCTTCCTTATCGGCTTTGCTCTTTTTGATGGATTGGAGAAGCTCTTCCATCTCCTTTTCACCTTCTCCAACAACCTTCCGTAGCTTATCCAAAGCGAGTTTGTCCGACTGCTTTTCCCATTGCTTTATTTTCTCCAATTTGCTATGATAAAACTTTTCGAGCTCGGATACCGCTTTACGGCTTTGGAGAAGTTTTTCCCGTTCCCTTTCAGTTTCCGCTAAGGATTTTTGTAATCGAGCTACCAATTTACTTAGATCCCTATGCTCCGATTTAAGCAATTTTTCCGCACGGCTTAAAACATTTTGCGAAACACCCAACTTTTCCGCCACCTCCAAGGCGTAGGACGACCCTGGGATATCGGGCAGGAAACGATATGTGGGAGTAAGCGTCTCTCTATCAAACTCCATCGATGCGTTCCTAATCCTACTGTTTTCACTGGCTAAAGTTTTAAGGGCGCCCAAATGGGTTGTTATCACCGCTAACGCCCCGGAATTAACGATATGCTCTATTACCGCCTCGCCCAATGCCGCTCCTTCCACCGGATCGGTTCCTCCGCCTAATTCATCAAGCAATATCAGGGTATCATTTCCGGAGGAATCGATTGCCCTGGAGATCTGTTTTATATGTCCGGAGAATGTCGAAAGGCTCATAGCGATGGATTGCTCATCACCGATATCGGCGATTACATTCTTGAAAATCGCCAAACTGGCGTACGAGGCGGGCAGTTGTAAACCCGACTGCGCCAAAAAGACGAATAAACCGACAGTTTTCAGCGCTACGGTTTTGCCTCCGGTATTCGGACCGGTTATAATAACGGATCTGATCTCTCCCCCAAGCTTAAAATTCAACGGGACTACTTTATCATAACTTAAACTCCCGCCGATGAAAAGCAAAGGATGGCGTGCATTTTTCAAGATAATTTCGGACTCGGATGCAATTTCGGGTTTCACCCCGTTGCATTGTTCGGAAAATAAGGCACGGGAATGTATAAAATCCAACTCCTCTAAAGTTTTTTGTGCCCTGATGAGCCTTTCCCCTTCCCCGCGAACCGAATCCCCGACAGCAATTAAAATCCTTTCTATCTCCCGTTTCTCTTCGCTTTCCAATTCCCTAAGACGGTTATTCAATGGAAGCACCGCCAAAGGCTCCACAAAGACGGTCGCACCCGAAGATGAGCTGTCGTGAACTATCCCCTTCAAATAGGATTTGTGTTCATCTTTCACCGGAATGACATATCTGCCGTCTCGCATAGTTATCAATCTATCCGAAAGGTATAAGGATGCCTCCCGTGAAGATATTATTTTCCCCAATTTCTCATTTATTTTCACCCGAAGTTGTTCCCTCCGCCTGCGGATAGATGATAACTCCTTAGAGGCATTATCGACTACCTCCCCATCGGGACCGATAACCTTTCGAATCTCAGAGATTAATTCCTTAAACTCTCCAAGCTTTTGCGCTACTTTCCATACTGCCGGATATTTGTTCCTTTTGCCGGACAACGAATTGCGGACATTCGTCGAAAGTGAAGCGGTTTCGACTATCTTCAACAATTCCAAACCGGATAAATGCGACCCGATAGCGGAAATCCGCGCCAAATAGACCAAAACATCGGGAAAACCGCTTAATCCCGCTCCACCCTCATATTTGATAATCTCACGATATTCGGCGGTCTCCTCCTGCCTCGACTGGATCTCTTCCTTATCGGCAGACGGGATTAAGGATTCCGCAAGTCTCCTTCCGCCATCGGAATAACAATTACGGCTTAAGATTTCGATTATCCTGTCGTATTCTAATGCTTTTAACGAATGTTTATCCATTTTCCTAAAAATAATTACCAACCGGGTTTAACTTACTTATCTAAATCGACAAAAGCAAGCATCCGATTAAATGCTTCAGGGGGCGGAAATCGTTTAAGGCAATTTCTCCGAAATATTTATCGTATCACCACAACCTTGAAATATGGGGAATTTCCCATACCTTAACCGTATCTATCCATAACATCGGGGGGAATACTTTATAATAGCTGTCGCGGGAATTTCATATATTCTTGTCAATCAGGAACTTATCGCTCCGTAGCGCTGTTTTCGGATACGCCCCAAAATGGCATACGGTTTGCATTAATGATTGCCGAACTTAACTTAAGGAGCGCAATAAATGGTTATGATGATAAAGAATAATTCAGGTTTTACATTGGTGGAGTTATTGATAGCCTCCGTCTTATCAGCGCTTGTAACCTTCGCCGCTATGGATTTCTATTTGACTCAGCATAGGCAATACCTTGTTCAGGAACAGGTTTCGGATATGCAGCAAAGGGGGAGGGCAGCTTTGGAAGAGATAAGCTATGATTTAAGACAGGCCGGGTATAATACTCCGGACACCTCGGTAGCTTACTCCATTTACGATAACCCGAACGGTCCCGATTCTTTGAAGATTAATCATCACGGCAATATCATTTCCTATTATATCGACCAATCGGATACAACTCATCCCAATTTGATTAAAAGCATCAACAACAACCCGCAGGTTTTTGCGGAGGATATAGAGAACCTCCAAATTACATCCATAGGATCCGCCCTTCTTCAGGTGCGGATAACAGCTCGCACCAGCGGTGTGGACAACAAAACGGCGAAAGATTACCGTCGGCGTAATTATACCACCAGAGTTCAATTGAGAAATCTATAAACCGGAGGGGAAATCGATTATGAAAGCTCTGATTTACATAGATAATAATAAAGGATTTACGATAATCGAAGTACTGATGGCTATAATCATCCTTACAATAGGGTTATTGGGATTGGCGCCTCTGATGGTCACCTCGATGGCGGGCAACGAGTTCGCCAACGATATGACCGAAGCAAACTTAATAGCAACCGATCAAATTGAAAATCTTAAGACCATACCTAATTTTTCCCCCACGCCCTTTCTCGAAACGGTTACGGGGATTCAAAATAGATTTACGAGGCAGACAAGAGTTGATGATTCTAATTCAGATTCAAATGTACCCGAGAATTTGTATTACATAAATGTTGTTGTAAGCTGGGTTGATAAAAACGGAATCGCCAGATCGGTGAATTATAATACATTCAGTACAAAGGGATCCTAATACCCGGTTTGAAACAGCCGAAAAACAAGGGGGTATTTATGATACAATCAATCTCCAACCAGAAGGGCAGTGCATTATTGGTAACCCTTTCAATCTTGGTTCTGCTATCGTTTCTTGGGATAGCATCGGTTATGACCTCGAATACGGATATGGATATATCGGGAAATGAGAAGCGATCCACTCAAGCCTTTTATGTGGCGGAAGCGGGCGTGGAGAGGACCGTAAACGATTATATCGCCACGAACTTTTACGATGAGAATGTCGCTCCTATGGTGGACCTTTTCAGTTGGCTCGACAATTTGCTTGACTCCACTATTTACGACTCGGTGCAATTGGGGAATAATTGCGAATACACGGTTAAAATAACGGGGATTTCAAACCCCGGACCGCAAGAGCCGTTTATAGATTGTCGGGACATAGCGGTTCAAAGTATCGGCAATTACGAAAACAGTGGAGAAAATGCGGTTATAAATGCCACCGTCAGGGTAGGTATCGCACCCTCGGGCGTTTTCGATTACTCTTATTTTATGAACCATTTCGGATGGTGGGCGGGCTTCCCCTCGGGCGATGCGGTCTCCAATGGGAATATGCGCGCCAACGGCCACTTTGATGTCTTAAGCGGATATCTTACCTCAAATGGAAATCCTGCCTATAACCCGTTCACCGGTGATATGTCCAGCAGCGGAGGTGTTTACGCAGGTGGATATGTATTCCCGTCGAACGGCTCGCGATATCAGGGAATGGCTCAATTCGAAGAGAACCGCCACAGTTATGCCGGTGTCGATAACAGCATCTGGGACCCGGCAACCATACCTATGCCTAACTTGAATGACCCGACCGATGCCGATGCCGATGGAAATGTGCAGGAATTGAACCCATACTATGAACAATTAGCCCGCGGCGAATTGGGCGGCGATCCCGGCAAAGTCGGCATAGACACCAATGGAGATGGTGTATTGCAGGAGTCGGAAGTGCTGTTTACGGGTGCTTGGGGAGACAGTACCGGAGAAAACGGCAATGTGGTCCTCAAAGGAAGCAGTTCCCATCCAATCATTATCGATGGTCCTGTGGTTGTAACTGGCGATTTGGTAATCAAAGGGACAATTACCGGTCAGGGAGCGTTCTATGTGGGAAGGGACACATATATCGCAGGCACCGTCGAATACGGAAATCCGCCTTCGGAAAGGCCTACCTACAATTATGGAGTGGAAACTCCCGCCGAGTACGCCGAAAGGGTTAATACTTGGATAGACGCAAACTCCGATAAGGATTTGGTCAGTTTTCAGACCAGAGAAGATGTTGTATTGGCGGATTATACCAAAAGTAGCTGGAAACGATATATCACCGATCCGGGCGGATGGTTGACCGATTATAGAAATAACGGGAGCGAAGATGTCGGAACCGATGCCGTTTTCGGCAATCAGGAATCCAATTCGAATCCCTATGGAGCATCTGAGGGCGAACGGGATGGATATTGGACGGTGGACCTCTATAATCCCACCACCGGCGAGCGCACAACTTCCGATTTGTATATCGACGGAAATGACGAGGTTACCGTTCCCAGCGGTTGGAGAGTAGTCCCCGGTTCGGGAGAGGATATCGATGGCGATGGCAATTATGACGGGGCTTATTCCTATTCGGATTTCGAATTGTCCGGAAATTGGGACCCCTCGGATTATCTCAACTGTCCCACCGACCCAAGCGAAAACACCTTCTCTAAATTCGCCGATAATAAAGTGGGCGGAATAGACGGCGCCATTTACACCAACCACGCTTTGGCGGGATGCTTCTACAATAACGCAACAATAAACGGTTCGCTGGTGGCTCGGAATGAATCGATGATAGTCTGGGGTTCCAAAATAACGATGAATCACGACGAACGCCTTACCAAGTGGGGCTCCGGAGGATCGGATTACTCGATCTACTTATCGCGGGTAAAAGGTGTGGTAACGGTGGCATGGGAACAAAACAGGTAATCAGGAGGGGAAACGATGTATAAAACCATTCTTTTAATAATAGCGGTTCTATTAATCCTCAACGGTACAGGGAACGCATTGGTATTCTTTCCGGAAGATGGCGAGGGTGTTTCCAACTTCACCAAAGCCCTTCCCGAAGGGTATGACGACCCGGCGGTTATTTACGGAGAACAGGAAGAACAGCCCGAAGTCCTGATCCACCATCTGAAACCGTTAAAAGCTAAAAAAAGTGAGGATTTTAGTATTACCGCCAAAATCAATAATCTACCCAAGGGGGGGATTGTCTTGGCGCATTACAAATTCGATCCGCTGAGCCAATACAGAAATGTCCCGATGAAGGAAATGACTCCGGGGAGATTTGCGGTAACGATCCCCTCCCATCTTTTGGAGGGAGACAGGATAGAATATTATATCGATGTATCTTTGGCTGGGACGAGGTTAGCCAATGCCGGAGATTACGGCAGTCCATACAGTGTCGTTTTAATCGGTGGCGGCGGGGTATCAAAATTTGCAATTTTCGCTTTAGCGGCCGTCGGAGGTGTCTGGCTCGTCTCGAAAATCAACTCAAAGAGTACGGGTAAGGGGAATAAGCAATTAAACAGGAGAAGGGCGTAAACTCAGGGAGCCAAAAATGGATACTCTAAAAAACAGCCGCGGCTTTACAATGCTTGAGATTATGATTACCATAGTAATAATAGGGATATTGGCTTCGATGGCAACGCCGCGTTTCCTCAATTTTATCCAAAGGATGAAAGGACGCGCGGAAGCAAGTCGGGATGTATCCTTCTTAAGATCGGCTCGTTCGGAAGCGGTTTCCTCCGGAACCCCGACAGGTGTTAAATTGAACAATGTAAATAAAAGTTTATTCGTCTTTCAGGACATCGATGGGGACAACATCTACACCGCTGGCATAGACAGCATAACCGCCGGGCCCATAACTCTATCCGGCAGCACAATTCTAAAATCCTGTTCCTTCGGAAATAATACCGTCATATTCAATACGAATGGAACGGCCAATTCAAGCGGCAGCTTTGTATTTACCTACGAGGAGGATACCACCAGAGTTTTTACCATTTCGATTACGGCCGCCACAGGTAAAGTTAGAATGACCACCGAATAATCATTCCAAAGCCCGAGAGTTTTTCCCTCTCGGGCTTAAACATTCCATTGCCTTAAATCCACCGACAGGAATTATTCATCTTCGGTGGAAATCTCCGCTTCGACTTCCTCCCCCGCTTCATCACCCTGTTTGCCCTTTTCCTTTTTACCTGATTTCTTTAAGCCTTTGAGCTTATCGAAAAGATTGGGAATCATTTCGACCAGTTCACCGATTCTCCCTGATTTCATCGGCAAAAGCGAAACCTTTTCCCCCGCCATCACGATAAAAGCAGCAGGCTCAATAGTTACGCCAGCTCCACCACCACCGCCAAATCCCTTTTTGCTGCCGTCTTGCTCGCCTTCACCTCCCCCGGCTCCAAAACCGACTGCAATCTTACAAATCGGCACTACCAACTTGTCCCCCAATGTTATCGGTTCGCCGATTATGGTTTCCGATTTCGCCATAGATTTCAGCTCGCCGACAATAGCACGCATTATCTCTTCCACCTGATTTGCCATTCCGATATCCTCCTCTTGAATGATTGGATTATGTATGAAATTAGCCTTTCTTTATCGATCTTATAAATTTTATCGTTTTCACTTTTGGAATAGAAAACAAAAGATACGAAACCGCCATCATAATTCTATAAGGTTTCACTTTTAAACCAATCTCAAAATAATTATCGCTTTTCGTACCTCCGCTTAACGGATTGAATCTAACCTCCGCCTTATCGGGTAAAAGGGAATGGATAACACCATAATAGAAACCATAACTTGCTCCCGCCAAAGCAGGATCGGAGGAGAGATACATAATCTCCGCCTTTAGTTTTTTTAATTCTCCCGACTTAATAATACGATTGAAAGCGGATAATGTTTTGCTTAACAACTTAATTAATAATTTTCGATTTTGCCAGAAGGTTGAAACGGATATTTTCGATGAGGTTTTCTTTTTCGGTTTTAGCTTTGTATCCGCTCTGTCTTTGGCTTTTTTGATTTTCGCTTTTTTTATTTTATCGACTTTCTCGCTTTTGGATTTTTGTTTTTTAGTTTTCGAGAATAATTTCCCTATTTTAATTCGCCACAGATGTTCTTTCATATATACCGAGCAACCCAACCATTTAACCGTTAAGCGATATGAATTGTCTCCGTAAACGAAATCGGATGCAACCGGAAAAAACAATAGTGCGCTTATGAGTATGATGAAACAAAATAATATCAGAAATAAAACTAACACAGTTTATCGGATACCTCTCTTTTACCAATTCCGTTTTACGAAAATAACTTATCGTCAACGGCTCGGCAACAGTAAAACTGTTCGATTAGCGATTACTGAAATGGGGGGGAAAAAATGATTGACAGATTACCAAACCTGTTATACAATCCTAAAAGTTGAGAAAAACAATTTACGAAAGGAGTATCGTATTGAAAATCAAAGCAATTTGTTCAATTGTCATTGTGCTGTTGCTGATAGCGGCGGGCAACGGTTATTGCTATTCTGGAAACTCGTTCCGCAATCAATCCACAGCTTACACTTTGGATGATGATTTAGACCTGTGGCTTTCCGATTATTCCCAAAATATGGTTAACCCGGCCGGATTGTTCGGATTCGACGGGTACCGCCTTTATACCAATCTATCCAATTTGGTGGATAAAAATGAAGGACAATTTTCAAATCTAAGCAGGGATAATTTTCTGCTTGGGGGATCGGGAGATTTATATCACGGTTATCGTTTCGGCTCTATTGTCAATTGCTATAACAATGAGACTAAAAACGAACTATCCACCGATGAAAGCGAATTCACCGACACCGACGGAGGCGGGGTTTATGATGATTTAAGGAGATATTTGTCTTCCTCAACCAGAGATTCCACCATCTCTCGGGACGACTTCGTCTTCGGTCTCGCCGGACATACCGATAACTTCGATTACGGTTTTGCATACCAATGGAGGCGGATGAATACAAATACCGAAACCTCATCATCTGTGGACACGACGGATACGGATTTAGTAACCAACTTATTGAATCAGACTTCGCACAGCGATAATAATTCTTTCAACGATTTAAAAACGGGAACGCATACTTTTACTTTCAGTGGCATTTATAGATACTCGCCCGATTTAACCTTTGGAGGATTATTGGGAGTCGGACTTACGGCTAATGAGGATTTCGATGAAGGGCAATCGGCTTCGAGGCTGGACAAAAGTCCCGCCGATGCCGATCATATCGATTTGACATACTCCGGTGATAATTATAAGATAGGCAAAAAATATTCCGGGCCCAAAATACAATTCGGGCTGACCGCGGAGATTCAAACCACTCCCTCGATAGTCTCGGATTTTGAGATAACCGGATATACGAGCAGTTGCAAAGACAAGGGAGGCACATACGACAGACAAATTTTCAGTAATTCCTACCTAACATTGGGGACCGACACGACATTCACCACCACAAACGGTGATGTTAACGGCGGGGATGATTATTCCGTAAAAGGCAGAGGGATAACATTTTATCACCTCAATACAATCAACTTGACGGAAAATATGATATTCGCTATCGGTTTTAGTCTCTCTACTTACAGTTCGGAGAATACCGAAACGATAAATGCCGACTCGGTCTCCGTGGATGTTTACGATGATGGGGATAACGAGGTCAACGACCCCGATGACTACACACGCACGGTTACCTCAAGCTACACGACCCGCCAGAAAACGACTTCGAGTTCGACTTTGTTGAGTTTCCCGGTTGGATTGGAGTTTAAACCTATAAGGAAGCTGTCACTGCGTTTGGGCGCAAGGTTCGTGTACAGCAGATACGAATTCGTATCGACGGATATGCTTTTGTCATCCACCGCTCCTAACGAGATAATCGTTTACGGCGATGGAAGTACTACCGAATCTCTTTTGGATAATCCCTACGATCCATATACAAACAATTCATCGACGGTTAAAGGAAAAAGCTCTTACACGGATTATTACTACGGTGCCGGATGGGATGTCAATGAATACCTATCCCTTGATTTTATGGGATTTGCGAACCTTACGGATTTATCCAATTGGAAGTTATCCGCTGTATTTAAATTCTTTTAGGGAGTAAATTCGATATGAAAAATAAAACATTAATCGGTATGCTTATCGCCACAACGGCGATAATAATCCTTTTTCTAATTGTTAATATATCCTGTTCGCGGAAAGATAATCCGTTGTCGGTTGACCCGAACAATTCCAATACCTCGGGGACTGCGGAGATGTTGGGCCCAAAGGGAATATATGTAGAGCCCGCTTACGGAGGTCAGCTTTCCCCTCTCGATCAAGCCGTTTATGTCCTTTTCGATCATTATATGGACGAATCGACCTTAACCACCGATAATATCTCAATTGTCCGCCTAACCGCTGACAGCGAAGTTGTGGTGAGTATTAATTTGGAATATTACCCGGGCACAAGGCTATTGAGCATTTCACCATCGGATTTGGAATTTGAGGACAACTCGGCTTTTGTTCTGACTTTATCGAACGACATAAGGGATGAAACCGGTACCCGTATAGATGGCAATGGGAACGGGGTCGCCGACAGTTCCCAATATGATTCCTATCGCTCGATTTTCTATACCGGAAGCGGCAGCAGCGATCTGCCTGACTTTATATCCCCGACAATCAATAAAAATCTGCTTTACCCCAACTCGGATATAACCCAGCTTTCGATGGATTCATCCCAATTCAGGATTACGGTCGGTTTCAATGGGGGCGATATCGATACAACCGAATTGACAACCGATATCCTCAGGGTTTATCATCTCGGGAAAGCGAACGATGTTTATCCGGAGACTACTTATGTCCCTAACCTTTTGGTAATTCAATCCCGTAGTTTTTCCTCCGTCACTTACAGGCTCAGGTCTCAGGAAGACTCGACCAAACTTATCAGGGGAGATAGATATTTGGCTGAATTTATCGCTTCGGCTGTTTCCGACACATTCGGAAATCCTTTGCTCTGGGGCGATGAAGTCAATGACGGCTCTATTGCGAGCTTTTATTTTGGATTTTTAATGGAGCCGAAGGCGGGCGAGGATATCGTCCCGCCAAATGTTTCCGCCGTTAACTTCGATAACTCAATCGGCAGTTGGCGGGCGACAGTGATGTTCAGCGAACCGATGGATACCACCACCTACAACGACGATAATATCGCCTTCTTCGATGGAAATCGAAAAAGACTCGATGGGAATTTCATACGGAATACCGACTATAACGGTTTTGTTTTTTATCCGCGCCTTTCGACTGTTGAGCCCATCTATTACTACATAACCGCAGCGGTAATCGATACGAGCGGCAATATGCTCGATGCCGATGGCAACGGAAGGGGAGGAGAACCCTCGGACATATACACTAATCTGCCCCCGGGACCATAAGCAGCTGATTTTTTCAAAATTAAGCGAGCGGGTTTTACACCCGCTCGTAAGGATCGAAAAGTTTTTTGTATTCCTGAAGGGCGAAACGGTCTGTCATACCAGCGATATAATCGGTTATTAGCCGTTTTATCCCTGTTGTCTCCGCACACCTGAATGCTGACGGGGGAAGCTGATCCGGGTCGTTGAGATAAGTCTCGAAAAGTTGCTTGATTATCCTCTTGGCTTTATCCCCCATACGCACCATTCTATGGTGGCGGTACATTTTATTGAAAAGGAATGCCTTTAATTCTTTGTTTTGTTTTTCAATCTCTTCGGAGAAAGCTAATATCCGTTTACGGCAGGAGCGCACATCATCCAAATCCTTGATTCCCAAAACCCTTATATTCTCCAATGAATTTACTACCAAAGAGGTAACCAACTTGTTTATCAAAAGCCTAACTGCCTGCCGATGAATCATTCCCTTCGGCAGTTCGGGATAAGATTTTTTTATGTCCCCGATTATGGATCCCCATATCTCTAATCCCTCCAACTGCTCATCGATAAGCAAGCCCGATGTCAAGCCGTCATCGATATCATGGCAATTATAGGCTATCTCATCGGCGATATTGACAATCTGACATTCGAGAAACGGGCTTTCTTCGGGATGGAAGTCCTCAGGTGTAGGGGCATCGTAGTCGGTTTCATGCTTCATAATCCCTTCCCGAATCTCATAACTTAAGTTCAAGCCGGAGAATCCGGGATATTTTTGTTCCAACAGATCGACCACCCTCAACGATTGAAGATTATGCTCGAATCCGCCGGAATCGGACATCAGCTCATTTAATATCTCCTCGCCCGAATGACCGAAGGGCGTATGCCCCAAATCGTGTGCCAAAGCGATAGCCTCGCTTAAGTCCTCATTAAGGCGCAAGGCTCTGGCGATAGTTCGGCTTATCTGAGCGACCTCGATGGTATGCGTAAGGCGTGTCCGGTAATGATCTCCCTCATGATTGACGAAAACCTGTGTTTTGTATTCCAAACGGCGGAAAGCTGTGGAATGAATAATCCTGTCCCTATCCCTCTGAAAATCGGTCCTATATGGATGTTGCTCCTCAGGATAAACCCGCCCGCGGGACTGCGCGGCTCTGAAAGCGTACGGAGCCAATATCCGTTTTTCGATTTCCTCATACTCAATTCGAAGCATTATCGCCCTTTGATTTTGAGAGACCGACCGTCAATCCCAATTGATGAGTATCGCCCAAAGTCGTATGGTAGCTGTAGGAATAAGCTATGCCGAAAATCCCTTCCCGTATCAAAACCCCGAAAGACGGCGTAGTCGGATTTGATTTTAATCCTATCTGCAATGAAATCAATTTATTCAATATAAATGATTGTCCAATACTTACCGAGCCATCCGAACCGTTCAAGTAAAAACCGACAAACAAGGAAGTAAACTCCCGTACCTTATAATACAGCCCTACCGAATATAACCTCCGAACCTCCGAAACGCCAATATTTTTACTCCCGATATTAAACCCGTTGACAACCGCTCCGATTCCATACGAATCCTTCCGATAACCCCAAGAAAACCCAAGAGACGAATAATTCCCATAGTCGCTTATATCCCCGATATTCAAGGAAAGCCTGCTTAATATCAAACCGAGATAATAATCCCTGCCGAGATATGATGCGGAAAATCTAAAATTATTCTCGGAATAAAGCTCGCTCTTACCGAAAAATCCATACTCCAAACCAAAGGACAATTTCCCGGGATAATATCTTATCGTCATTAAATTGGAATTTAATCCGGGAATACCGTAAATGTTCATATAATGGAAGGAAGCTGTTAAACGATATTCCGATGAGTTTACCACGGGATTCAATGACAAACCCGCCCCGAAAGACGGGTCAGCGACATCCGCCCCGGCCAGAGCATCGGAGGTGGTCCCGAAATCCGATCTATCGTTATAAGCATAAACCGTTAAGGGGAGAAATACCAAAAGGAGGACAACGGTAAATTTCATCATCCGCCAGCTACCACAAGCAACTTTTTCAATTCTTTGGAATGAGAACCTTCAACCATAGCGTAAATAATATAAATTCCCCCTTTAAGCATCTTTCCTCCTCCATCGCGGCAGTCGAATGTATATTCCTCCGGAGGATCGGAATCCTCATCGAATATGGTTCTTAAGCGTTTCCCGTTTATATCATAAAGGATTAAAGTAAGTTTATAATCTTCGGGAACGGATAGCTTAATATTTACAGATTGTTCCTTTTTCAGGAAAACGACCTCCGGCTCCAATTCGATATCGAATTCGGTTGGTTTGATGATTATCGTTCCCCCCGGTCCCCTTCCGGGCGTATTGCCATCCGGCGAGGAGGAGACCGCCCAATTGGAAAGCAGATCGGGACCATCAACATCCTGTTTCTCAAAAGAAATCCCATCCCCGGCATCGCTATGCCAAGTAAAACCGGAGATACTATCGACACCGTTAAAAAGGATGACCGACCCGTCACTATTTTTCAGCGTCATCTTAACCTGAAACAAAGGGTAGTTCTCATCGGGACTATCCCCCCAAACACCGGAGCTGTCCCCCCAATATCGCTCGAAGCTCATCTCGCTGGTGTCATTAGAAATCGGATGCCTCGATAAAACAGCAAAAGTTTTCGGCGGAATCAAAGATCCTTCGGGAATCGAATTTGTATCCCCACCCTCGATCAAAAACCATCCTGAAATATCAGCATCCGTATAACTGTTATTATAAACCTCCACCCACTCCAAATAGACATATTTCCCCGGTTCGTTGGCTAAAACCTCAGTCAGCGTGACCCCCGCCCGACTGTCGGCTATCATCGAGGAAGCAAACAAAATTATAAAAATCGCTACCTTAAATAATCTTTTAGTATCCGCCCCGATAAATCCATTTCGATGAGATCCAGATATTCGCATTAAAATTCTCCGTTAAGATTTATATAAGCGGTTGAGGAACCATACCCGCGCCTTATGGTGTATTTAAATTCAAATTCAGTATCGGATGCAAGGGACAAACTCTCCCCGAAAAAGAGCTCGGTATAATTTGTTTCGGCGGTTATCCAAACCCGCCTTCTAAGAGCGGAACCTATTTGCAATTTAAGTCCCGCCGTAGGATTAGCATAAACTGTGGCTATTAACTTCCCCGATGGGTTCGGCTTGAAACCGTCCTCGAGAAATTTCCTCTGCCGATATGCGAATTCGACCTTAAAACTATAATTATCGGCTAAGGCTGTACTGATAAATCCCTGCGAATATATTATTTGAGAGGGGTTGTTATAATAGCTCTCCGTCCCGTATCCCAATATCACTCTTATGCTTATACCATCCCTATCCCGCAGATAAAATCCAGGGGCGATCGTATAATAAGACTGCTTTTCGCCTCCTTTTCCCATTCCCGCCACTTCGCATAGCAAATCGAATTTTGGAGCAATACCGTATTGGTTTTTCAATACCACCCCAAAACGGTTACGGGTATCGGCCAGGTATGAAATCAGCGAATCCGAAAAATAATAGGTATCCATATCATTATCGGATATCCCGTTGGAGGATAGATTAAAATAGTTTCGGGAGTATTTCCATATATAGGCTTTGGATATCGAAGCTCCCCGCTTGATAGTTGCGCTGAGGCAAAAAGAGGGGCCGCTATATGGGGAGAGGCTAATTTCCGCCGCATAGGTTTCCCTCTTCCCGTAATAGCTAAAATATGCCCCGCCGTTTTCGGCATATTGAGTTAGTCCGGACGAATCCGGGTGTATTTTGTCATAGGAACCTAAAATGCCCAAAACGCCTTTTTCAAGATTGAATTCATTCCCGGCGGCAACCTTATCCTTTCTAAATTGCGAATACCTTTTCACCGAATACAAAAGCCAAGATTTCACCCCGCTTATCGACATTTGGATATACCCGCCGTTATAGGCGCTCGATGGGGTCTGCCAAAAGTCCGCATCCTCGTATATCGTTTCGGTATCATTATCATAATAATCCCCGCCTCCAACATTCAATCCCAATCCGAAATCGGCATAGTAGTTGCCCATTATAACCCGAAATGCTTCTCCACGCTGATAGAATAATGAACGCCGATATAATTGCCGAGGAGTTGTGGAATTTCCCTTTAATTCGACAACCCCGCCAAATTTATCCGATACCGCCGCTGAAAGACGATAAAATTCCATCGGATGGTTTTGTGGATCACGCAGATAATAGGTCCTTCTCGCTTTATAATTTAAGCTTATTGCTTGAGGATGTATCCCAACTTCCTTTGATCCGCCTGCGGAGATATGCGGGATTAATTCCCGTTTATACAAAACTTTTTGAAGTTCGAAGAGGCTTACAACTGCGGAATTGTTATCCACACCGCCTGATTCCAAATAATCCGTTAATAACTGATACTGAAGCGAGGTTAACTCGCCGCTTAAATAATAGTCTTCCAAGTCGCTTTCGGATAGATGGTAATACTCATCGAAAATACAGGAGCCGAACAAATCCCCGACAGGAGCAAAGAAAAATAAGATTATCATTGAAAATAATAATTTACTCATACGAATCAAAAAGTGAATTTACCGCAAACCGTATTTTGCGATTTTCCGATACAAAGTCCTTTCGCCGATACCCAACGCCTCCGCCGCCTTTTTACGATTACCGCGGAATTTCTCCAAAGCCGAGACAATCGCTTCTCTTTCGGCTTCCTCCATCGATTTTACCTTATCCCCCTTATCGATGCCAAAGGCTGCTCCTTCCACCCAGCCTTTAGCTTCCATCGGCATAGGATGTACCGCCATTTCTTGCGCCTTTGGGAGGTTATCCACAATTAATTTTCTAAGTGCGGTAATCTCGTTTTTCAAGCTCATAATCGCTTGGAGGATTAGTTGTCTTTCAGCGGCATCGGGAGATAACCCAGTGCTTACGGGTAGCTGTCGGTGCTGATAACCTGAATCCCGAATATAAATCTCGGCATTATCACGGGTAATTACCTTTGACGGCGATAAGGCTATTCTGCTCTCGATAAAATTTTTAAGCTCCCGGATATTACCGTGCCATCGGTATTTCAACAGGATATCGAGGGTGTCGGGGGGGATAGTATGCTTAAATTGAAAACCCTTTTCGGTGATAAACCTCTCCACCAAAACAGGTATATCCTCAAGGCGATCAGCAAGAGGCGGTATCGTAATTTCCACTACCCTAAGGCGGTAGTACAGATCGCGACGGAACCCTCCCGCCGAAACTTCGGAATAAAGTTCACGGTTTGTGGCGGCGACAACCCGTGCTTTGCTTTTGAGCATTTGGGTTCCACCCACCCGATAGAATGTGCCGTCCTCCAAAACCCGCAGAAGTTTCACCTGCATTTCGGGGGAGATCTCTCCGATCTCATCCAAAAATATGGTCCCTTCGCCCGCCGATTCAAAAACCCCTTTTTTCAGGCTTACGGCACCGGTAAACGCTCCCCGCTCATGGCCAAAAAGCTCCGATGATAATATCCCTTCCGATAATGCTCCACAGTTTACCGAAAAAAAACGATGTTTCGCCCGTGATGAATTATTGTGGATTGCTTTGGCGGCGACCTCCTTGCCGACTCCTGACGGCCCCGTTATTAAAATGGTTAAATCGGTCGGTGCCGCCGAGAGGATAGAATGTGCTATCTCTTTGACAGAAGCCGATCTGCCGCTCATCCCGCATTTTTGCAACGCGCGATAATCTTTCAGCACTTTATTCAGATACAGACTTAGCATTTCCGGATTATCTTCAGCGGAAATGTTAAAGGAATACGGGGGAACGGCACCGTTTATATCAAAGCCTATAAGCTCTGTTGAGGGGTAAGCGTTCAGGATTTTTTTCCCGAAAATATCCGCCGGGATACCGCTTGAACGAGTAACTATTACCATCAACGGATAATAATCCTCCATTATTTTAAAAGCCGAAGCGGCATTTTCGGCGCTGATCGGTTCCACCCGCTCATCGTTTAACGCCTTTTGGATAATCTCGACTTCATCGGCATTTTTCGATACTACAAGTATTTTATTTATATTCGCTTTATTCATAGAAACAGCATTTTATGGGATTTCCCCTTCAGCCAAAACAGAAGTCCCATCCTTCTTATTTAAGCATTTATTAACCTTCAACATATTCTCCGCAATAGGGACAGGTAATAACTCCCATATATTCTCTTTCTATACCGAAATCATAATCGCAATGCGGACATTTGAGCTTCGCACCTATAAAATAGAAATTTTCTTTGTCCATTCTTTTTAATTCTCTCAATATCAAATTTATTTTCCCTTTTTCTTCAGCCATAGGATACCCCTTACCTATTCATAATATTTGTTCAAAATATGACAATGAGTTCCGTTAAATTCTTTCCTTATCCTATATTCCGTTTTTTCACCTTTTGTATAATATATCAGCAGAATTTCCGAAATAGGTCCTGCTACTTTGCCGGAAATAAATTTCAGGATGTTATGATCTTTAATATATTCAAATTTTGTGCAATAAAGATATTCTAATATTCCTTTTTCTTTTAATCTCTCAATTACTGAAGCACTACATAACCATGTGCCATCAAGATTGGGATTGGATAGGTTGGTTTTTATATTTACATAAACAGTTTCGCCTCCCAAATCGATTATAACCACATCATAACCGCTCCAATTACCATATTTCACATTATCTTTTCCAAAAAAGTCAATGGCAAAACTAATAGCATGCTTTTCAATTATATCCGAGAGTGTTCTGGTAGAAAGCTCAATATTATATCTCCCGGCTATGGTAGAAATTTCTTGTTTATCCAAATAATCTTTGCATCTTAAGCAAAATTCCTGCAATCTACTTTTCGTTGTATTTTGCATATCTACTATTATTCCTGCAAAAAGTTTTCAAGTTCGAATATTAAATTCTCGGTTTTTCTTTTATAAATAGATAAATCCATATCATTAATAATAGCAAGCCTGTATCCTTCTAATATCTTTTTATATTGGGTACCTATTTCTTTTTGAATTTTTTGGGAAATAACAGGAATGAGAATAGACAAAAGATCTGTTTTGTTTATGCTTACGGTCCCAACCCCATGTCTCAAAAGATTTATGGAATCTTTACCATACTCCGTTTTAAGATAGATAACCAGAAAATAGGGGTCAATTTCTTTAACCCGAACAATATGAATATAATCGGTGGCAACTCCCTCATTTTCTTTATCATCAATAATAGCCACTCTACCAGCGCAACCAACACCAACCCGCACAAACAAAATATCCCCAACCTTCGCATAAGCCCTTGGGAAGTCCATCTTACTTGAAGGCTTAACAAACTTTTGATCCTTCTTGTAATTAATGCCGATTTCAGTAATATTTGTAGCATGAAGGAATCTTAAACCCTTATTGGCAAATTCTCTCTTCGCACCATAAAGAGTTTTCCCTGTTTTACAATAAACTATGAGATTTTTAAGAGGAATTAATTTAATCCCTTTGCTCTTCAATTCCTTTAAGCTGCTATGTTTCAAATTGTCATAGTAGTAATAATCCATCCTTTTAATTAAATTATCCGATTTAACTTTTATCGTATTATTGAGAATTCCTTCTTTTTGAAAATTATAAAGATATGAATAATAGCTTCTGCCAGCATACGAACTTTTCTGCAAAATCAAAATACTTGTTTTGGCCGAGGTATCTCTAAAAATATTTCTTGGAAGGTTTATGATTTGTTTAACCTTCGTCTCTTTGAGTAGAAACTTTCTAACATATCTATATTGCGGATTAGATAAGATCCCATCAGGAAGAATAATTATAACATAGCCCCCTTCTTTAGCTAGTCTAACAAATAGCTCCAAGAAAAGAACTTCTATTGCCTGTCCCCTCATTAGCTTACCATTCCTATATGCCAATCTATAATCTGCCAAAATCACTGTTTCCTTTATTCTATTAAACCAACTACTAAACGGTGGATTTCCCATCACAATATCAAAACCACCATTAGAAATAATTTTCTTTATCTTGGGAATTTCTTTCGTTCCTTTTAATAAACTATCATTGATAAAATATAAGGATTTTGGAATTTTTGTTTTTTCGAGATTTTGAATTATTGAACTATCAACATCTATTCCAAATAACTCGGCATTATTCCATATCTTTGAAGCAATCAGAAGAAATACTCCATTTCCTACCGCTGGATCGATTATATTCTTAACCTTGGTTTTTGGAATAAATTCTAATGCTCTTTTAACCACGACCTCAGGCGTAAAATACTGATTGTAATTTTTTCTATTATTATGTTTCTGGGAAATATTTTCCTTGACAGATTCAATATAAAGAAATTGTTGCTTGAGCAAAGTCATATAATAAACTATCTATAGTTAACTGTATTGCATTATAATGAATAAATATAATCCTGTTTATATTTTTTGTTGATTAAAATCCAAATATTTCCATAGTATTATAATAATAATCGTGAGACTGTCTATTCAACAAAACTAATCCATAGTATTTCATACCCATAAGCTATTTATGATTCAGGCGGCGGTATCGTTTTAGACGCCTTTTGATTCGGGCAGGGGATGCGGCCTCCACCGGCAGAAGATCAACTTCGTTCCGCTCCATATCAGCACGGGAAACCATCACCTCAACCCTGTCCCCAAGCCTGAAAGTGCGCCCAAATTTCCTGCCCACAGCCTGATGATGCTGTTCATCATAAACATAATAATCGTCCCCCAATGCCGAAAAACCTATAAACCCATCTACAAAAATATCATCCAACTTCACAAATAATCCCGATCTGACTATGCCCGATATTACCCCCCAATAAGTATTCCCTATCCGCTGAGAGATATATTGAATCGCCTTTATTTTTATCGATTCCCGCTCGACCTTCTCCGCTAATCGCTCCCTTTCCGAACATATCTCCCCTATCTTCTCCAACCGCTCGCGATATTTATCAAAATATCGCTTGTCCAATCCTCCGCCAATAAACCTTTTCACAATCCGATGCACCAGAAGATCCGGATATCTCCTTATGGGGGAAGTGAAATGGGTATATGCCGGGAAACCTAATGCAAAATGACCTATATTCTTCGGCTGGTAAACCGCCTTTTTCATCGTGCGCAGGAGAAGTTCATTAATCAACCGTTCTTCAGGCTTACCCTCCACCGCATCAACAATCCGCTGGAGCTTTTTGGGGGTTATCTCCCCCCGAAAGCTGAATTTGTACCCCAAATCCTTCAAGGTTTCCGCAAAGTTCTCTATCTTGTCCGGGTCCGGTTTATCGTGAACCCGATACAAAATTGGCAAATGGTTGGACAGGGCAAACTTCGCCACGGATACATTCGCCGCCAACATAAACTCCTCGATTAGCCGATGGCTGTCGTAGCGCGGATATGGCGTAATATCCATCACCCTGCCCTGCTTATCGAGGGAGACGAAAGGCTCCGGGAGATCAAAATCGATACTGCCCCTTTTGATACGCACACCCCTCAATATCCTCGACAATTCTAACATCTTATCCAATGCCGCCGCGATCTCAGTCTTTTTGGAAAATCCCTTGGCTCTGTCGAAATATTTCTGTACGGCAGTGTAGGTTAAACGGGCATTGCTCCGAATTACCGAATCGGTCAAACGGGAGGAGATTACTCTGCCCTGCCGGTTGATTTCCATTATACAGCTGACTGTTAACCTGTCAACCTTTGGTTTTAGGCTGCAAAGGTTGTTGGAGAGTTTTTCAGGCAGCATTGGAATAACCCTGTCAACAGGATAAACCGATGTACCACGAGCAAGAGCTTCGGTATCGACAGCGGTTGAATCTTTTATATAATACGAGACATCCGCAATATGGACGCCAAGCAAATAATTCCCCGAATCGGTAATTTCAAGCGAGATCGCATCATCGAAATCTTTAGCGCTTTCGGGATCGATGGTAATGGTGATTAAGCCTCGCAAGTCCTCTCGTCCGCTGACTTCAGCGCGCGGCACCCTGTTCGGGATTTGCTCAACTTCCTTAATAACCGCCGGTGGAAATTCGGAGGTTAGACCATTAATACGGAGTAACCCTTCAATATCCAAATGGGCATCACCCGGATAACCCAATACTTCGGTTATACGGCATCGAAGCTCCGCTTCCTGATTCTCGGAGGGTTCGATATAAGCAACAACCTTTTGTCCGTTCTCGGCGTTTATAGACCTATCGAAATCTATTGGTATATTTTCGGGGAATCGCTTATCATCGGGGATAAAATACCGCTTGCTTTTGGTCGATTTGAATATCCCTACTAAAGTCGTCCCCGAGCGTTTCAATACTTTTAATATAATCGCCGTTATCTTCTTTGTACTTCGATCGGATATCCTAAGGCGATACAGCACTCTATCACCGTGAATAGCATCGCGAACATCATAAGGCAGAACCTTGATATTTTCCGATTTGGAATCGGGGATTATTATACCGCCGCCATCCTTATATGCATAAAATGTTCCCGTTCCGCTATCACCCTCGGATGCCACCGCATATTTCCCTCCGCGTAAACGGAGCATCTTCCCCTCTCGAACCAACTCCCTAATTAATTTGCGAAAATGGCGATAATCGTCCTCATCGATGGATAATCTGCGGGCAAGCTCGCGCAGTCTTGCCGGACGGTAGCCGGAATTAAAAAGCTTTTCAAGTGTGGCTTTTTTATTCAGCATAATTACCAATGTAATTGAATTTGGGAACGGTTGTCAATTCATATATGCCGATCTAAAAGAACTGATATTCTTTCCGAACCACATCAAAATAAGGATACAGCTCAAGATTACAGGGAAAAGACAGTAGATGGAATACAACAATACTGGATTTGTGCTTTTTGTTGTTTCCCGAAAATCTTAAGAATTTTAGGATAATTTTTCATTACTCCTATTGACAATCGAAAAATAATTGTTATATTGAGGCGGTTGTAAATCCTGCGATTGATTTTCAATAGCAAAAATAAGATTGTCTAACCAGGGATGGCGGCGGAGATAAGCAACTTATGTTGCTGCCTCAGTTATTTTTCTACGAATTAGAGTTTGGTAAATATGGAAAGAAAATCGAGAGAACGGTTAATTTGGCTTTCCGAAAGTCCGAAAGGAGGTGAGGGTAAAAAATCCGCGTTTTACTCGGAAATCATTTTCCGAGAGAGGAGAGGTATTTAATTACACATTCCAACCCATAATTTTAGGAGTTTTAATTAATGAAGAAACTTATTTTAGTCTTAACAGTTGTTTTGGCGGTGGCAATAGCCGGAAGCGCTTTTGCTTATACGACTTCCGCCAAGCTTGATAATTCAGCTAAAATACAGAAGGCTATTGACGCCCATCAGGCTGTTTTGAACAAGCTAAATGCCGAAAGAGCTAAAAACGCTGCTTTAACCACAAATCGTGCGGCTGAAAAGGCGCCTTATTCCGGTCCGGTCAATAAGCCGGATCATGGCGTTATCCTTCAGGGCGGGGATACTATTGAAGATGCCTTCCCCATTACTTCATTACCGTTCACAGACGATGGTACAACCGTCGGTTATACTGATGACTATGAAGAGGCCTGCCCTTACTCTTCCACCTCGCCGGATGTGGTTTATTCTTATGCACCTACAGAGGACGG
>JALSTH010000073.1 GCA_026983835.1 Candidatus Zixiibacteriota bacterium
CCCCCCCCTCAATGAGTTAGGATGATAACGCTTTGGCAATGTATAATGTCCAGCCATTAATTCCTCTTGCTTTATATAAAACCATAGCACAAAAATGATATCATTTCAAGCAAAAAAAATAAAATTATCTCCCTAAAATTATTATATCTCTACATTAAGGATAATTGTTAACAGTTGCTGGGATAAATACGAATAAATGTCTAACACAATTGATCGCGAGGGTTAGCACTACCAAGAAATCCTAATCGCGCTTAATCCATTATTTTTTGTGGTCTTACCTGCCGTAAATGTTTGTCGTGCGGCTACTTGTATTACCCATGAGAAAGATGTCTGTTTTTATTCCAACCGATGCTTTTTGTAGTGGGGTAATAACAGGATTTAATCAATCCATTTCTTTACTTGAGGCCGGCATAAAAAGCGTTTTTGTAGAGGTCCTTCGATTTTAGGATGCGACGCGCCTCCAAAATCTCCGGATGACTTTCCGTCCATACTACTCCGTAACGGGCGGAGTTCCCATATTTCAAAACCATTATCTCCTCAGTCAACGCCCACTTTATAGATTCACTGTTTGAATCGAGACGCTGGAATTTTAAGCTGTCCAGTTTAGCTTTCAAATCGCTTACCGCCATTTTAATTGAAGGCGGAATATTTCTTTTCGGGAGGGATGTGTTTAAAGAATCAAAATATTTTTCAAAAGTCGGCGTGTAATTGAACATTTTATTATTTAAAAATGATTTGAATTCCATATAAACATCATCGTCCGCAACGAAATTAGAATCCACCACCTTCATATTCTCGGAGAGATATTTCAAGGCGAAATTAAAAAACATAGATTTTCGTTTTAATGCTTTTACTATCTCTGCTTCAGGGTGAGGAGCAACATAAATATCGGGTTTTATCCCTCCTCCGCCTGCAACCATCCTTCCGGCGAAAGTATGATATTCGCTCGGAGATGACCCTCCAGCCGGAAATGTCGCTAATCCTTGCGATACATCCAACCGCCCCGCGTTTTCTGGTTTTTGAATACATCGTCCAGACGGGATATAGTATTTCGCCGTAGTAAGTTTAAGCGCCGAATGCTCATCAAGGCGGAGTATTTTCTGAACTAAACCCTTTCCATAAGAAGGGCTACCGATGATTACCCCTCTATCCCAGTCCTGAATCGCCCCAGCCACTATCTCTGCCGCAGATGCCGTCCCGCCATCTGTCAATACCGCTAAAGGGATATCCAAGCATTTAACGACATCGTTTCGTGAAAAATGTTCGGTCGAATTTTTACCGCGTCCTTTGGTTTCCACAATTATCCGTCCGTTTTCGAGGAATAGACTTGCTACTTTTACCGCTTCAATCAAAAGTCCCCCGGAATTCGAACGCAAATCCAATATAATTCCCCGAGGATTCCGATTCATAATGGAAGTTAATGCTTCGAGCATTTCATAATATGTGGTTTCCGAAAACCTCGTAAGCCTGATATACCCGATGCCATCGGGCAATATATTATAAAACGGGATTGACTTGGTCTCAACAGTTTCCCGCTTAAGGGAATAATTTATCAGTTCGGATGAATTGTAGTGGCGTATAGTCAAATCCAAAGGAGTCCCCATATCGCCTCTCATCAACCTTGCGGCTTCTTCACGGGATAAATCAGCGGTTAATCTCCCGTTTATCGCTATTATTCTATCACCCGGTTTGAGTCCCGCATTGTATGCCGGCGTCCCCTCCAAAACCGAGATTATCGTTAGGGCATTGCTTCGCATATCGACTTCAACTCCAATTCCCTCGAATTTACCATAGGTGTCATCGATGAAATCGGTGAAATCCTCATCTGTCAAATAGCGGCAATAAGGATCCAATGAGATAAGCATTCCATTAATCCCCGCCCTGATTAAGCTATCTGAATTAATTGGTTCGGCGTATCTGTTTTCAATTATGTATGCTATTTTATTGAGGTCTTTGAATTCCGAAAACGAGGAATTATTGTCCGCTTTTACCAAACCGACTATTACCGCTACAGCTAATAAATAAGCAAAGCCCCTTGTAATGTAATTATACCGATTTGACAATTTCCCCCCTTAAGAAATAACCGTTATTTATGAAATTATATCGGTTACCGCCGAATATATTATTTTTGATATATTAATAATATCGTCATCCGCGGGGATTATTTTAAATCGCTGTGGTTCGGCAGAGGCTATTTTTAAGAATCCCTGTCTGACTCGTCGGTGAAATTCGATTTTTTCTTCTTCCAGGCGATCTTTGAATAAAGGTAAACTTGAATAACGATATTGGGCTATTTCAGGGTCCAAATCGAAAAGAAAAGTTAAATTCGGTTTAATCCCCGAAGAAGCAAGCAGATTTATTTTTTGAATCGATTCTATATCCAAACCTCTCCCATAGCCCTGATAAGCGGTGGAAGAGTCGAAATATCTGTCGGAAAGGATTATTTTCCCGGCTTTAATGCCGGGGGCGATTAATTCCCGGGTCAGTTGGGCTCTCGAAGCCTCGTATAAGAGCAATTCGGCTTCGGGGATTAAATTTCTGTTGGAATTATCAAGTAATATACTCCGAATTTTCTCGGAGATTTCGGTTCCGCCCGGCTCGCGGACCACAATAACTCCGTATCCATCCTTATCTAATTTAGAGGCGAGAAGCTTTACTTGAGTCGATTTGCCGCAAAAATCAATCCCCTCGAAACTGATAAAAAAACCTCCGGGAATTTCCTTATATTTTCTGTCGCGATTGTTATTCATAATTATGCGTGAATATAACAATTTAATTGTCGGCTGTAAATTATTTTATTGGTGGAAGTATTTTATTAATGAAAAATTAAAATATTACTTGACATTATATAATATATATATTAATATAGTATTATAGCACCGGTGGTATCGAACTATAATCCATAAGATGAATACAGTAATACTATATATAAAGTAGTTTTAATATATTCATAATTCCTTTGGGAGGATTATAGTAATGGATAGCGTATCAAGAAATAGGGCAAAGGGGAAGGCAATGTCGGTTATCTTCATTATCGTATTGATTGTTTTTGTGGGTGTGATCGTTAATGCTGGAATACTACGATATAATAGTAAGATTGAAGGTAATCTATTATCCAAACTAAACAGTGCTGAAAATATTGCTTTTTGGGTGGAATTCTCCAATAGACCTTTCTATGGGAGTACCGCCGATGACCATCAAACCTACCTCGAAGCCCATTATGGGTTGCCACCGGTGGATGAAAGTAATATAAAAATGATTGAATCCTTCGGTTTTAAGCTTCGCGCCATAAGCGAATTAACCAATGAGGCATCTTTCGAGGGTCCGGGAATGAACATATTGTCTGTTGTCCGATTATCATTCGTAAAGCGGATAAGCGAGGTGGTAAACGGTATCCCGGCAGGTGTGTTGGCGAGTAAGGGGGAATTGGGTAAGGGGAATTATAAACTTGATGGAAAGGGTCTTTGTTCCCCTGATAGTCATTCCTGCAATTCCGACCATAATTTAGGATCGTTTCCCAATAGTGTCCCCATATCGGCAATTAATATTCAAAGCCTGCATAACAATAATTATAATGGTTCGGGGATAATAATTGGGATTATTGATTCCGGAATTATGGAAGACAGCGTTGGTAATAGGAAGCACGAGACTTTCGCGGGCAATGTTTCCGGCGGTGGGCCAAAAATCGTCAGCGAGAAAGATTTTGCCCGAAATGACAATTATGCCGATGATGAAATCGGACATGGGACGGCGGTTGCCGGCCTTTGCGCCGGTTTTGTTTCTCGGCAAACCGATACCGGAGTCTTCAATTATATAGGTGTTGCTCCTGATGCCCAGTTAGCGATTGCGAAAGTCGCTTATGAGGATGGTAAAACCGAACATTGGCCTGATGATTTATATGCGGAGGCGGTTAAATGGTGTGTTCTCGATGCGCAGGTTGATATTATCAATGCTTCGATTAATTTCTGGGGACAGAGTTTTCCGAATAACGGGTATAATCGAGCGGCTCGCTGGATAGATTGGGCGGTTAAGAGAGGAGTTATATGCTGTGTTTCCGCCGGCAATAGCGATAGCACCCCTCCGGGCAATATCTATGCTCCCGGAGGCAATTTCAACGGTATTACTGTCGGAGCTACAAAACCGGATGGGTCACAGATAGCTTCTTATAGTCGCGTAGGGCGCACGAAAGACAAGCGTCTGAAACCGGATGTTTGCGCTCCCGGAGGTATCTCCGGTGATAATAACCAAAACACCAAAATGGCTTGTCCCTTTCTCCATAGTAATCCGGATTCCACCGATTTTTACGCTTGGTGGTATGGGACGAGTTTTGCTTCTCCAATGACTGCCGGTGCTATCGCCTGTATGTTCGAGTCTTCTAATTCATTGAAAGGCGATCCGCTTGCGGTTAGAATGAGGATTTGGGAAACAGCTGTTGATAAAGGAGTAAATGGTCCCGATACGGTTTGGGGGTTTGGGCTGTTAAACATTAATAGCGCCGATAACGCCGGCGGTTATGCTAATTTCCTTATTAGGGATGAATTGGCTGACAGCGGTTTCGTCGTTACTTGCGATGCCGGGAATATGCCGGATACTTCAGGAAATAGCAATGGAGTTGGGATTTATCAAGGGGTTAAGAATGGGGATAGAGCATTCTGGACAAGTCCGGATATATTTGTCGATAACAACAACGATGGTCAACCCGATGTCCCCAATCAGCCCATTGCCGGACAGACCAATAAATTTAAAGTCTCCGTTCGCAATATCGGGGATGGAAGTGGTAATGCGACGGTTTACCTATATAAATCCAATCCGAATACCGGGATGTCGGATTGGCAACTTTTGGGTTATAATGAAACTTCGATCGATCCTGATGAGTACGACACGGTCAGTGTCAATTGGGATACACCATCGCTTAATGATTTGGGCCAAAATCATTGGTGTATAGCTGCTACTGTGGAGGACAATACCGTTGGGCGCAGGGACGATAAGCGTCCTCTCCCATCGGGATCGCCTTCGGGGGCTCAACCGATTTGGAATGTAGTGAAATGCGATAATTTGGTTATACGCAATTTCTTCGTGAGGGCGGGCGGATCAACCGATTCGCTTTATTTCCTTTGCGAAAATACAACCGACTACAATGCCAATCTCACCTTGAGAGATGTTTCAACCTTACCGGATGGTTGGAATGTTTCCTATAGTGATACCACTTTTTCGCTAAATATAAACGAAGTAAAAACCTGCACTCTATTCGTGGATATTCCCGATTCGGCTGCGAATGGGGATTCGGCTTTTATCAATATCGAAGCTGTTTCCGACAGCGGAGAGGTGATCGGGGGGATCTATGATGTGGTGGTGAAAGGAGCAGCCCACCATTTCACCGATTGTCTGTTGACCGGCTGGACAGTCGGGTCTTTTGGCGCAGGTGTTTTCGATGCCGATCCCGGTATTTTTGTCTCTGAACCCTGCGGACTTTTGGCAAGCTCCCCGGGTTATGAGAGTGCCGCTTGGGGGATAACTCCCGCCTTCGGTTTGGATGTTGAACAACCATATACGATATCTGCGAAATTTATCGCTCTATCACCGGAAAATGAAGGTTTTCAGGTTTTGAATAATGATCAGGTCAATCTTCAGCTTAATTACCCAACTGAATTAGTTGCTATTCAACCCTCTGGTCCCCCCATATCCTTTGGTATGTTGAACCCCGGGATGTGGTATTCCCTGACGGTTAGATGTTATCCGGAAAGCGGCTCCTACGATGTTTATTTGGGTGAAATGGGAATGGGAGAAGAACTGGTGGGCAGTGCGGAGGTTTTGAATCCCATCGCCGATGATTTCCTGCTTTTGGGCGATACCGATTCTCTTGGTAGCGGAAGGGGAGAGTGCGCATGGGATGATATACTTGTTTCCGGAACATTCCTACCACAGGAAGTGCCGATTGTCTCAATCGAAATGATTCCTGATGAGCAACCGGTTGAGGTTCCCCCGGGTGGATCATTCACTTTTACCGGGATACTTATAAATAATACCGATGAGGTTCAGATTGTCGATGTCTGGATTATGCTTAATGTACCCGAAGTGGGGATGTATGGTCCTTTGCAGAGATACAATAATGTTCACCTTCAGCCATATCAAGTTATTACCGTGCCGGGGGTAGTTCAGGATGTGCCGACTTATGCTCCGTTGGGAACTTACGATTATATCTCATATTGCGGAGATTATCCTGAAGTTAAAATCGATTCTTCTTCATTCCAATTTACCGTCATACCCGGAATTATTCCCGATGGTGCCAAGAATTGGGCGGTAAGCAAATGGTTGGAGGATTATAATCCTATCCCGCTATCTTTCAATCTAACTTCAAATTATCCCAACCCGTTCAATCCTTCCACGACTATAAAGTTTATAATTCCGGAGGATTCCTATGTCAGGTTGTCGATTTATAATTTGCTCGGTCAGGTGGTGGCTATACCCATTGACAAGCGGATGGATGCCGGTGAATATCGGTTTAATTGGAATGCCTCCGGTTTTTCAAGCGGTGTTTATTTTTATAAGTTATCCGCAGGAAAATATAGTGCGGTTAAGAAAATGGTTTTGATTAGATAGGGATGTTATTCCCGGTTCGGATTAATTGAACGGCGGAGCAAACCGCCGTTCTTTTTTATATGATGGACTTGGGCGATGAAAATGAAAACCATTTTCTACTATTCTTTTTACAATGGCGGGAGTATATTTATTTTTTGGTTGTGGAACTTGGGGAGGAAAATTAAGTAGAATTATTATTAATTATTCAATTAACGATTATGCGGAGGTGGTATGCACCAAGATATAGAAATAATTCAGCAGAGGATAACTGCAGGTTCATCTTTTGTGCCGAAATTGATGGATGAGATTGGCAAAGTAATCGTGGGGCAGAAGTATTTGATTCACCGAATGCTTATCGGACTTTTATGCAATGGCCACATTTTAATCGAGGGGGTCCCCGGACTTGCTAAAACGCTAGCCGTAAAGACGCTCTCCGATTCCATCAATACGAAATTCCAAAGAATACAATTCACCCCCGATCTTCTCCCTGCCGATCTTATCGGGACTATGATTTATAACCCTCGAGAGGGGGTATTCACCACCAAGAAGGGTCCTATATTTGCTAATTTAATTTTAGCCGATGAGATTAACCGTGCGCCGGCAAAGGTTCAGTCGGCACTGTTGGAGGCGATGCAGGAACATCAGGTAACGATAGGCGAGGAAACCCATAAGCTTGAAGAACCGTTTTTGGTGCTTGCCACTCAAAATCCGATTGAACAGGAGGGAACATATCCTTTACCGGAAGCTCAGGTCGATAGGTTTATGTTGAAACTAAAGGTCGATTATCCAAATTTCGATGAGGAGATGGAGATTCAAGAAAGGATGACCACGGGAACGGTACCGTCGGCTTCTACCGTGATTGAACCTTCGGTGCTTTTTGACGCCCGTAAGCTTATAAACGAGATTTATGTCGATAGGAAGGTAAGGGAATATATCGCTAATATCGTTTTTGCCACCAGAGAACCGAAGAATTATGGGCTTGATATAGGGGATTTGATAGCTTATGGCGCATCTCCAAGGGCTACTATATATTTAAACCTCGGCGCTCGGGCTAACGCCTTTTTAAGCGGAAGGGGGTATGTAACACCCGAGGATGTAAAGTTAATCGGAATGGATGTCCTTCGGCATAGGGTGATAATCAGCTACGAAGCCGAAGCGGAAGAATTGACTTCGGAGGATATTATTCAAAAGGTATTCGATGGAATCGAGGTCCCGTAAGAATTTTATGGAACTATGAGGTTTGCAGGAATTATATATTGAGATCGATTTATGTTACCGCGTGAAATATTAAAAAAGGTGCGTAGGATTGAGATAACTACCCGTAAACAGGCTAACGAGATGTTTGCCGGACAGTACCATAGTATTTTCAAGGGAAGGGGAATGGAGTTCTCTGAGGTGCGGGAATATCAACCCGGTGATGATATTCGCACTATCGATTGGAATGTAACTGCGCGCTATGGTTTCCCCTATGTCAAAAAGTTTAGGGAAGAACGGGAATTATCGGTAATCCTTTGCGTGGATCTTTCTTCTTCGGGGATATTCGGGACGGTTGATAGACCGAAGAATGAGTTGGCGGCTGAAGTGGGGGCGGTTTTGGCATTTTCAGCTGTTCGCAATAATGATAAGGTCGGACTGCTCATATTTACGAATACGGTTGAGAAATTTATCCCCCCCAAAAAAGGGCGTTCTCATGTGCTTCGTATAATCCGTGAAATACTATATTATAGACCCGAAGGCAAAGGTACCAATATAACGGTTGCCCTTGAACAATTAAACAGCGCCCTTACTCGAAGGAGTGTAATATTTTTAATCTCGGATTTTATTGATGGCGGTTATGAAAAACCTATGGGGATAATAGCTCGAAAGCATGATTTGATTGCGGTTAGGATTGCTGACCCTCGGGAGTTGAAGTTATCCGATATTGGAATTGCTGTCTTTCAGGATGCGGAAACGGGGGAATTTGTCGAGGTCGATACTTCAAATCCCGATATCCGCCGTCAATTTGAAATTACTGCTGCTAAAAGGAGGAGCGAAGCCGTTGAGATATTCAAGAAGAAAAATGTCGATTTTATCGACCTTTTTACCGGGAAAGATTATTCCGAGCCGCTGGTTAAGTTTTTCCGGACACGCTCCAAGAGGATAAGGTGGGGGATGTGAGGTTTATGAAACGCAGGATTAAATTATCTATCATTATAATAATAATGTTGGTGGTGTTGCCGGTATCGGTTTTTGCGAAAAGTCCAAATATCAGTGTTAAAGCTGAAGTTGATACTACGCGGGGGAGAGTCGGGGATTTGTTCAATTTGAATGTGATTATTTCCGCCGATTCATCATTGACGATAGCTCCCCCATCGACTAAAGAAGGCTTTGGAGATTTCGCAGTCTTGGGAACAAAAGAACCGATAGTAAGGGATTCCGACAATGTCAAAATATACAAATTAGGTTATAGGATATCAGCCTACAAAACCGGGGAACTTTATATCCCGCCGATTACAATTACAGCCTCCGATTCGGTTGGAAAGCAGTTTACGGCACAAACCGATTCAATTGGAATAAAAATCGTTTCTGTGCTTCCAAATAAACAAGCCGATTCGCTGACGATTAAAAGCATCAAGCCCATAATGGAATTTCCATATCCCTTATATTATTATTTTATCGGGGCTGCTATTTTAATTATCATAGCTCTTCTTATATGGCTGTATATCCGCCGAAAAAGGAGGAAAAAGCTCGGTCCCCGTAAAACGGAGAAGCCTTTGGAACCCCCTTGGGTGGTGGCTCTCAGAATGCTGGAGGAATTAAAGGACGAACGATTGTTGGAGAAGGGCGAATTTAAAAGATTCTACTTTGGGCTTTCAGAGGTAGCCAAATATTATATCGATAAACGGTTCGGACTGCCGGCTATTGAGAAGACAACCGCCGAGATAAGGGAGAGGCTCCTAAAATCAAAACCTCCCGAAATAGACGATAATTTTATCGAATTTTTGGAATATGCGGACTTGGTGAAATTCGCTAAACATCCGTCGACGATTTCCGAAGGCGAAAAATGGATCGCTTATATCGAAGGACTTATAAGAAGCACAAAACCGCAGGTGCAGGTTGTAGCGAGTGAGAAAACGGTTGAGGTGGGAGGATAACGATGTTTAGGTTTGAATCGCCTTATATGTTGTTGTTTTTGTTGCTGATACCGATATATGTTTATCTCCATTTTTTCAAATGGAAAAACCGTCGTCCGGCTATGCTCTATTCGAGCGCCGGATTATTTTACGGAATTAAGCCAAGTTTTAAATCACGGCTTAAAGTGATTTTACCTATTCTACAAATTATAGCGATTGCCTTATTTTCCATAGCTGCAGCCCGCCCTCAGTCAGGTTCGACATCCAAAGAGATAAACACCGAGGGAATAGATATTATGTTGGCGTTGGATATATCATCTTCGATGAAGGCGGAAGATTTTGCTCCGCATAACCGACTTTATGCCGCGAAACAGGTAATACGCGAATTCGTCTCGGGGCGGACTTCGGATAGGATTGGGTTGGTCGTGTTTTCCAAACAATCGTTTACCCAATGCCCCTTAACAATCGATTACAATGTCCTCTTGAATTATTTGGATGATGTGAAATTTGGGATGATCGAGGATGGTACCGCAATCGGTTTGGCGATAGCCAATTGTGTCAATCGCTTAAGAGAGTCGAAAGCCAAAAGCAAGATTATAATTCTCCTTACCGATGGTGTAAACAATGCAGGTGAAATCGATCCGATAACCGCTGCTGAAGCGGCAAAGGCATTGGGAATTAGAATTTACACTATCGGCGCCGGCAAACCGGGGAAAGCTCGATATCCGGTGGATAACCCTGTTTTTGGAAGGCGGTATGTAATTCAGGAAAATCAGATTGATGAGGAAACCCTCAAGAAGATAGCCTCTTTGACCGGCGGGAAGTATTTTCGGGCAACCGATACCGAAAGCTTAAGGAGAATTTATGCGGACATCGGTAAGATGGAGAAAACCAAAGTTAAAGTGAAAGAATATACGATGTATTCGGAGTTGTACCGATTGTTTATGTTGCCGGCGGTATTATTGATGATAATTGAAATGATTTTGTCGAAGGGTTATTTCAGGCGAACACCATGATTATATTTTCGGATAAAGTTTATTTATATGGATTGTTGATTATCCCTATCCTTTGGTTTTATTTCAAATTTAGGAATGCAAGGGAGAGTAAGCGGATATCCGAATTCGCATCACCGAACCTCCTCCAAAAATTGACCGCCAATGTAAATGTTATCGGCAGGAAAGTAAGAATGATATTGATTTTATCCGCTCTGGCACTATTCGTTTTGGCATTGGCCGGTCCCAAATATGGAACTCATACGATTATGGTCAAACGAAAAGGTGTGGATATTATAATAGCGGTTGATACATCCAATTCAATGTTGGCGGAGGATAACAATCGTCCGCCTAATAGGTTGACCCGCGCTAAATATGAGATAGCCTCCTTAATCGATGAAAAATTAAAAGGCGATAGAATCGGGATTGTCGCTTTTGCCGGCGATGCTTTTATCCAATGTCCGTTAACCGTTGATTACTCGGCGGCGAAGATGTTTTTGGATATCCTATCCACAAATTTAATTCCTGTGCAGGGGACGAACATCGGGAAGGCTATCGAAGTCGCTTCCAAAGCATTTAAGGAAAAGGAAAAACAGCAAAAGGTATTGATAATTATCACCGATGGCGAAAACTTCGAGGGGGATCCCGTTTCCGCCGCCAAAGAAGCCGCAAAGAAGGGAATTATTATTTATACTATTGGAATCGGGAATCCTGCCGGAGAACCGATACCTATGCGTGATGCCAATGGTAATCTCATCGGTTATAAGAAGGATTCCAAGGGAAATGTGGTAGTAAGCAGACTCGATGAGAATACGCTACAAAGTATAGCCGAAGCGGGAAATGGGAAATATTTCCATACTTCACCCGGAGGGAAGGAATTGGATAAAATTTATGATGAAATTTCGGGAATGGAGAAAAAGGAATTCAAAGGTCGCTTGATGACCGTGTACGAGGAACGGTTTCAGGTTCCATTGATTATCGGGATGATATTATTCGCTTTTGGGATTTTTATCCCGGAAAGAAAACGGGGGAAGTGATATGAAATTGCCGATTAAACTGAAATATATAATAACATCCTCCATCACCGTAATTTTGTTTTTACCTTCTTTGTCTTATGCGAGCTTAAGCCCGCGGAAGGGGAATAAACTGTATAAAGAAGGTAAATACGCCGAAGCGGCTGAGGAATATAGGAAGGCTTCGATAGACAATCCAAACGACCCAAAGATTTATTATAATTTAGGGAATGCCGAATATCAAATCGGTTCTTACGATAAAGCTTTACAGGATTATTCCCGTTCGGCTGCTTCGGATGACATTAAAGCGAAACAGAGAAGCTTTTATAATTTAGGGAATAGCTTATTTAAAGCTAGGAAATATGATAAGGCGGTGGAGGCTTATACGAAAAGTCTGCAGTTGGATCCTGATGATTTGGATGCGAAATATAATCTTGAATTATCATTGAAGAAGCTGAAAGAACAGCAAAAACAGAAACAGCAGAAGAACAACAAACAAAACCAAAACAATAAGAAAAATCAGCAGAAGCAGGATAATCGAAATAATAAACAACAGAATAATCAGCAGGAACAAAAACAAAAGAATCAGCAAAAAAGTCAGGAAAAGCAACAATCGGAGAAGCAAAAACAACAGGAGAATAAGCAAAAGCAAAACGCCCAACCCCGGCAGTCGGATAAAAAGAAAATGAGCAAGGAAGATGCCCTGCGGATATTGAACGCTTTGCAGGGTGATGAAAAAAAGGTTCAAAAACAACTTCGCAGGTTCAAGGTGAAATCAAGAAAGGTTTCCAAGGACTGGTAGATTATGCATAAGATAATCACATCGATAATGTTTTTAACATTGTTTGCATTTGGAACGCTGACAGCGTCGGCAACGACGGTGAATATCACGGCTTCGGTGGACAAGAATGTAATTTCATTGGATGACCAGATAACATTAACATTGACCATATATGCCGAGGCTCGCTCGGTTTCCGAACCGAAAATTCCCCAAATTGATGGTTTGGATATTTATCAATCGGGTAGCAGTCAAAGTTTCAATTTTGTAAATGGGAAAATTTCCACATCATATACATATACTTATATCCTCATACCTTCGAGAGCGGGCAGGTTTACAATTCCTTCATTTTCGGTACGGGTCAAAGGAAGGGAGTATAAATCCGATCCTATCGTGGTTGATGTAAAATCGCAAGGGACACAGGTACCCGGCGCTCAATCGGGCAGGATTCATAAAAATAGTAACGCTTTGGCGAAAGAGGAATCTCTCGGGAACAAGAAGGTTTTTATAACCGCTTCTTTGGACAAAAGCTCTGCTTATGTCAACGAGCAGGTCACATTAACATTTAAGTTCTATCAAGCTATCAGATTGAGCGGCAATCCGGAATTGGAAAGGCCGAAATTCGAGGGATTTTGGGTGGAGGATTTGCCCCCGCAACGGAAATATTATGAGACAGTAAATGGGATAAGGTATTATGTCGTAGAGATAAAAACCGCCCTGTTCCCGACATCCTCCGGCGAGAAAGTAATCGAACCGTACAAATTAACTATTACGCCGGATGAATTCAGCACCTTGTTCAATTGGGACCCATTTGATATGTTCAACGGGAGAATTGCTCCTCCCAAGCCGCAGACATTATATACTAAGCGGATTAAACTCAATGTAAAACCGCTTCCACTTGAGGGCAAACCTGCTGATTTTACCGGTGCGGTTGGTAATTTTAATTTTAGGGCGGCACCGGATATAATAGAGACAGAAGTCAACGAACCGATAAACTTTACGATGTCGATCTCGGGAACGGGGAATATCAAAGCGGTGGAAAAACCGAACATTACCATCCCACCCGAATTTAGGTCGTATCCCTCAAACTCATCGGAGAATATCAGTAAGACAAATTATAAATTCGGGGGAACTAAAAAATTCGAGGAGATATTGATTCCCAATTCTCCCGGAACTTTTAATCTCCCGCCCGTATCATTCTCGTATTTCGATCTGATGAAGGGGAAGTATATCACTTTGAAATCGAAATCATATACCATCAAAGTTAAGCCATCGACCGTTGTGGGGAGTAGTGGGGGACCGACAGCGGTTCAAGACATCGGCAGCACCATAAAAGATCTTAGATATCTGAAAACAGATTTGGGTTCGTATTCCGCCCATTTAACTCTTTACAACTCGCCGATATTCTGGGCGATTCAAATAATACCTGTCTTTGCGATATTCGGGCTGTTTCTGGTGCGGAGGAGGAAGGATAAGTTGGAAAACGATATTTCCTATGCCCGCCATAGGCGAGCGAAATCCGTAAGCAAGAAAATCCTTAAATTATCACTCAAGCATCTTAAGGAAAGGGAATATAAGGAATTTTATGCTTCTGTTAGTAAGGCGCTGATTAATTATCTCGCCGATAAATTATCTCTGTCACCATCGGGTTTGACCAATGATATTATTCAAAATGCGTTAAGAAATAAGGTTTCCGAAGAAATCACTGCGGAGATATTCGAAATCCTAAAGATATGTGATTTCCATAGGTTCTCGCCGTCCACCGAAACAGGTAAAGACGAGAGTAAATTTATCAGTCGCATTGAGAAGCTTATAGATACTTTGGAGAAAAATCTATAATGAGAAGATCGAAGATAATATCGATTACTATGGTAATTGTTATTGCCTTTTTGGTTGGATGTTCGCTTTTGATTGCGGAGCCATCGACAACAACCTCTCTTGGAGAACAATTTCAAAAGGGGACCAAAGCTTATGATTCCGGCGATTATTTTTCCGCCGTGGAAACTTTCTCCGACTTAATCGATAAGGGATATAAAAGACCGGAGATTTATTATAATTTGGGTTGTGCATATTTCAAGACGGGCTCTTTGGGCCAAGCCATATTGAATTTCGATCGTGCTTTGAAACTTAATCCTTCGGATGAAGATGCTAAAGTTAACCTTGAATATGCGCGAAAGTTTACAATTGATAAGATTGAAGAACCTCAAAAAGGTTTTTTCGCGAAGCTTTTTGAAGGAGCGGTTAACTTTTTGGATATTAATACCGGCCTTATCGTATCGGCAGTGCTGTTTTGGATGGTTTGTTTAACGATGATGGGGATAATATGGTTTAGGTGGAATAATAAATTTGTTTGGTATATATTCACAATACTGTTAATTATATTTTTAAGCTCCGCGATTGTCAGCGCTTATCACATAAAAGAAGATATTTCCGCTAAGATAGGTGTCTTGGTGGCTAAACAAGCCGATATTCGCACGGGTCCCGGCGAGGATTTTTCCTTACAATTCACCGCTCACGAAGGATTGGAATTTAAACTTGAGGAATTACGGGAGGGGTATTGGAGGATAAAGCTAAAAAATGGATTAAAGGGCTGGGTAAAAAGTGACGCCGTCGGGATTGTTTAATTCCTTAAATCATTTGACATACGGAGAATTTTAATCCATAGTTAAATATAAGTTTGTAAGATGTAGGCAGATGAGATTGAATTATAAAAAATACCTGCCGGCTACTGTCGGTATTATATTATTGATTATATGCTTTTACGATTATGATTTCCATCAGGTAGGGTCGATACTTCGGAGAATAAATTATTATGTTCTTTTACCGGCGGCTACTTTTGAATTGATAAATCTATATGTTCGTAGTCAAAGGCTTAAAGTAATCTTAACCCCCGTAAAGCATATTACCGGAAAATCTATTTTCTCTTATTATTCCATAGGCACATTTGCCAATGCCGCCCTACCGGCTCTATCGGGACAGGTTGTTAGGGTATTATTGTTTTCGCGAAAGTATAAAATAAGCAAAACTTCATTTGCCACCGGAGCGATAATTGAGATATTGTTCGATGGTTTATGCTTATTTGGATTGATGGTTGGCATATCCTTTATCGTTAAACTTCCTGCGTGGATGGTGCATTGGGAAT
Organism: Candidatus Zixiibacteriota bacterium; assembly: GCA_026983835.1. Taxonomy (GTDB): domain Bacteria; phylum Zixibacteria; class MSB-5A5; order UM-FILTER-46-8; family UM-FILTER-46-8; genus JALSTH01. The sequence continues at coordinate 15,618 of JALSTH010000073.1, forward strand.
TTTGGGTTGGCGCTGTTGTTTTGGGTTGTATTGCGCTTTTTACTTTCATCGCCTTTGGAGACAGGAAAATCACAAATTTTAGTCAGCGGTTTGAGGGGAAAATCTCTAACAGATTTGCCTCCAAAATTTCAACTATCTATCAATCTTTTTCCCGCGCTTTGATGATGCTGAAAAGTTCCCGTCATATTACAACAGTATCCTTTTTATCACTCCTATCTTGGGCGTTGAATGGGGTTGTTGTCTATTTACTGTTTTTGGCTTTCGGATTTTCGATGGGACCTTGGGCGGCATATTTAATTGTTGCAGTTAATAGTTTGGCGTTGATGATTGTTGTAACGCCGGGCAATTTGGGAACCTTTAATTTAGCCTGCGTATTGGGGCTTTCGTTTTTCGGGGTCGATAAGACTCAGGCGATAAGCTTTTCGATACTGTTATATATTACTACATTTTTACCCGTTATGCTTACGGGTTTAATATTCACGCTTAAAGAGGGGGTATCATTGGTAAGCCTGAAAAACGGTGCTACATCATCGAGGGCTTAACCCTTTATGACTCCGAAGCCCATTCTCGAATTAAAAAATATTTTCGGAAAGGCAGTTCGTAATCTTTCCCTTAAGGTTTATCCGTCCGAAAGAATTGTTCTTTTGGGCCCCTCCGGCAGCGGGAAAACCACATTACTTCGTTATATGAATTATTTAAATGCTCCCGATAAGGGGCAGATTATTTTTCATGGTAAATCGATTGATGAATATTCCATACCATCGATAAGAAAAAAGGACATCCTTCTCCCCCAGACCCCGGTAGTAGTCGATGGTTCGGTTTTGGACAATATAAAGTGGGCATACAGCTTGAATCATAAAGTTGAGGATCGTTCGGAGGAAGATTATCTGGAGTGTCTTCGGATAGTGGGGATAGAACACCTGTGTGAAAGCCCGGCGCAACGGTTATCGATTGGCGAAAAGCAGAGATTGAATTTGGCTATGGGATTTTCGCTGAGACCGGAGTTGATGCTTTTGGATGAACCGACATCGGCTCTTGATCCTTCGGCCTCGGAAGAGGTTCGAAAGGTCATTAACCGATTGAATGGCACAGGGATAAGTTTTGTTATCGTCACGCATAATTTCTATGAAGCAATTGCGCTTGCCGATAAGATCGGGATAATGATTGATGGGGAATTAATTCAATTCGGGACTCGGGACGATGTCTTGGAAAATCCTATTAATAAAAAAGTTTCCAATTTTATAGATTCCCACAGGAGGGAAAATGCTTGAGGTATTAAATAGTTTTACACCCGTTTTTGCAGCGTTAAGCTTAGTAATAATTTCAGGTTTGATATCGCGCTTTTTGGAATTGGGTATTGAAAAAGAGTTAATCGTAAATACTCTGCGTTCTTTTGGGCAATTGATATTAATAGGTTATCTTTTGGAGTATATTTTTTCGATAGAGTTCGTTCCGCTGTTTTTTTTGGTTATATTTATTATGAGTTTGATTGGCGGGAAGACGGTTAAGGATAGAGCGCCTTCCATACCGGCGGGATTTTGGTTAGGCTCGTTTTCGATACTTATCGGTGCTTATACTTCTATCGGATTGATGTTGGCTTTGGGAGTTATATCCACTGATCCGAAATATATAATTCCGCTTGGGGGAATGCTTGTCGGTAATGCGATGAACGGATGTTCTCTTTCTATGGAAAGGCTTTATCGTGAGTTGAAAAACAATCGAGAGAAAATCGAATTGGCTTTGAGCCTGGGTGCGACATCTGATAAGGCATCGGATTTTTCGGTTAAAGAGTCGGTTAAAGCGGGGATGATGCCTATGTTGAATTTTATGAAAATAGTTGGGTTAGTGCAACTGCCCGGAGCTATGACCGGTATGATATTGGCTGGCGCCTCCCCGATTGAGGCAGTCAAACTTCAGCTTATTGTTGTTTATATGCTTCTTTCCGGGACATCGATTAGTACAACTGTGGCAATATTACTCTCACGGCGGAAAATGTTCAATAAATATCACCAGTTGGTATTGGATTGATTTTCTTCGCTGATTATTAAGGAATCTGGCAGATAATTATTACCATTTAATTTTATCGTTGATGATTATTATAAGAGCTGTATTATAGTATAAATGTTGTATTCCGCCGGGGTTTTCCGCCGATTTAATGGTCGGTGGTTTATTCTTTGATTCGGAACGAATTTTGTTGACATTTTTCGCCTGAGTGTTAAATTATTAATGAAAGAAAGGCTTGAGTGAATAACAACTCACAGATTGGATATGCGCTTTATGATCAGCGAATATACAATTTATCGTAGGGGATTCGGCTTTTATTATGGATGGGAGTATATAACCGATAATACTCCAAAAGACTATTACAACTCACGATGGGGGGGATAAAATGAAATTAGAACAAAGGCCTACACTTAAGCAAACGCAAATAATAGCCCCGCAACAAATACAATCCTTAAAAATGTTGGCGATGCCTATCCTTAAGTTGGAACAGATGGTTAGACAGGAGCTATCCGTAAATCCGATGCTGGAGGAAGTTGTATCTTCCGATGAGCCGGAATTGACTTCGGATGAGGAAGTTACTCAGGAAGTCGGCTCCGACGAGGATACCGAATTCGAAAAAATAGATTGGGAAACTTATTTGGGCGAATATCATGAATATAATCAGCCCTATTGGACAGGCTCCAACGACAATAATGATGAAAAAGATCATCCTTTTGGGAAATCCGAGAAGAATTTATATGAATACCTGAATGAGCAGCTTGGTTATACAAACCTTTCCGATGAGGAAAAATCGATAGGTGAATATATAATTGGTAATCTTGATGATGCCGGTTTTCTTGCCTGCGATGTTTCGGAGATGGCGGAAGCGCTTTCAGTTGACGAATTTCAAGTATGGAAGGTTCTTTGCACAATCCAAAAGTTCGACCCTCCCGGAATTGCCGCCAGAAGCTTAAAGGAATCCCTTCTTATCCAGTTGAATAATAAGGAGATGGTTGGGACACTTCCATACCTTATTGTATCTCAATATTTTGAGAAACTCGACAAACTCAGCCATAATCAGCTCGCGAAATTTCTCAGAGTCCCACAGGAAAGGATTGAGAAGGCTTTCGTGGAAATAAAGAAGCTTAATCCAAGACCTGCCACGAGTCGTTTCGGAAAACCGGCGGCCTCAATAGTCCCCGATTTAATTGTGGATCGGATCGAGGATGATTTTGTCGTTTACAGCAATGATAAGAATTTGCCGCACTTGAGGGTAAGCAATACCTATAGGAAGATTTTGGGAAAGAAGGGGAAGCGGGTGGATACGACTCAAAAATATATCAAAGAAAAGCTTGATCAGGCTAAATGGTTGCTTTCCGCCATTAATCATAGAAGAGCGACAATGTTAAGGGTGATGGAAGCGATAGTGCATCATCAAAAGGATTTCTTCGAACACGGAGACTCTCATATTAAGCCATTGAAAATGCAGGATATAGCTGATGAGTTGGGTATGGATGTATCTACCGTTTTCAGAGTCGCCAGTGGGAAATATGTTCAAACCCCGATGGGAGTTTATGAAATTAAATATTTCTTTAATTCCGGAGTGCAAACGGATGATGGCGAGGAACTGTCTCGCCGAAATGTAAAACTTCGCATAAAGGAAATTATAAGCGCAGAAGATTCAACAAAACCGCTGCCGGACCAAAAGATTAAGGAAATTTTAGCGAAGGAGGGAATCAATATCGCCCGCCGAACGGTCAGTAAATATCGTGAGGAATTAAGGATTAAGCCTGCAAGGTTCCGTAAACGGGTGCCCAATGCCAAAAATATCGAAGGATAGTTTCCTAATATTTTAACGAATTCCACTTTATTCAGAAACAAATATTGTTAAGAAGGCGTAAAATTGGTATGGGTAATTAAATTCGTATTCCCATTTTTATTAGAGAAATTGTTTGACAATAATTAAGTAAGGGTTTAGTTTTCTAAACTATTAATTCCGAGATTTCCGATAATGGAGATTGGATTGGGACTTTTCGCTTAATTGAACTAATAATATTTGTATAAGATATTTATAAACATTTTTTAATTGAACACCTCAAAACAAAAGGTGGTATTATGCAACTAAAAATAACCGCACGGCATTTTGATATCTCCGATGACTTGAAAGATTACGCTGATAAAGAAGCAACTAAATTGGAGAAGTATTTTAACAATATTATTGATGGGAATTTGGTTTTAACCCTCGATAAATCAAGGATGAATGCGGAATTATCGCTTAAAGTTCAAGGGATGGTACTGAACACGAATTCAAGCGATTTTGATGTTTATGATGCGGTTGAAAAGGCTATTTCCAAAATGGAGACCAGATTGAGAAAATATAAATCCAAGCTTACCGATAAAAAGCCCCGAAATGGGCAAACTATAAAGACAACGGAGAACTGGGAAAACAACGAACCGATTGAATAGGTCTTAATGGAATCGACCGTTGACTCGATAACAGTAGAAAAATTAATTTCCGACCGACAAGACTTTTTTGAATTAACCGTATTTTCACCCGGCATTGGACTGAATAATGAGATCGTTAATAATCAAGTCCATAGGCCGGGTCTTGCTTTGGCGGGTTTTATCGAGAGGTTCGCTCATAATCGGACACAGATAATCGGTGAAACGGAACTAACTTATCTCAACAGCCTCGAAGCGGATGTACGGAAGAAAAGGCTCGTGGAATTTCTTTCTTTGGAAATACCGGTAATATTTATTACCAAAGGAAATATGCCCCCTGGGGAGCTACTTGAAGTCGCTAAGAAAACGCGGACCCCCATTATCGGAACGAGGTTGAATACTTCCGAATTTTCATATCGTTATACCGCTTATTTGGACAATTTGTTTTCCCCGAGGACGGCTATACACGGCACCTTGGTTGATGTTTATGGGGTGGGTGTTTTATATACCGGGAAGTCCGGAGTTGGGAAGTCTGAATGCGCTTTGGATTTAGTTGAACGAGGCCATCGTTTGGTGGCTGATGATGTAGTGGTAATCACACGTAAGGCCCCCGAGGTTATTATGGGGTCCAGCACGGAGATGTTGGGTCATCATATGGAGGTTCGGGGAATAGGTATTATTGATATCGAGAAACTTTTCGGGATTCGAGCCATAAGGATGCAAAAGCGAGTGGAGGTTATGGTCAAACTTGAAATGTGGGAAAGCGAGATTAAATACGAAAGGTTAGGAATAGATGATAGGGAAACGACATTATTGGGTGTTGAAATTCCCTTGATTACGATTCCTGTCTCGCCCGGTAAAAATATCACGGTAATCTCCGAAGTGATAGCAATGAATCATATGTTAAAAGTATATGGCCAAAATCCGGCCCAGGAATTCGCGCGCAGGCTCGATGATGTTTTGAAACGGAAAAATAAAACTACGGAGTATTTGGAATCTGACTTCGAATAACAAGACAACTCCCGGAATTATATTCGCCCATGGCGATATTGGTGAATCGATGAAAAGGGCGATAGAAGGAATGATAGGCAAATTTGATGACTTCGTCGCCATAAGCAATGCCGATATGGGAACGGAGGAAATCGAGGCGAGCTTATTGGAGGTCGTTACTGCCTATGATAGCTTTGAAAGTATCTTCGTTTTTGTTGACCTTTTCGGTTCGAGTTGTTGGAAAGCGGCTAAATTTATAGAACTGAGAAGGAGTAATATACGGGTTATTACAGGCGTAAATATTCCTATGTTGCTCTCGTTCCTTACCAAAAGGGGACGATTTGCTCCCGATGATTTGGAATACGAAGTTCGTAAAGCCGGCATTAGAGGAATAGAAGGCGGTTGAGTATTGAAGACGGTTTTTTATAGGGTTGATGAAAAATTTATTCACGCCCAGTTAGTTTATGGTTGGCTTCCTTTTTTGGAGGCGAAGAGGTTAATTGGTGTTTCAAGAAATATCGCTCATAACCCTAATTATATTCAGTTAAATCTTCAAGCGCTGCCTCCGGGAATAATCGGCAGTATCCTAACTCCGGAGGAGGCTGCAAAATCCGAATTTTGCAATTATGAGGTTGATAGAGTTGTAGTCCTGTTTTATTCTCTTTCGGATGTCTTGGAATATTGTAAAGCCGGGTGTAAGATTCATAATCTGAACTTGGGAGGGATTTATTCGGTCCCGGGCAGGAAAAAATATCTTCCATATATCTATTTGAGCGATAAAGAAATTGAGATGCTGAAGGAATTGAGATCCTACTGTGCGAATATATATTGTCAGGATACCCCGCACTCCGAACAATTGACATTGGACGATCTGTTGAAAATAGGCAGTCGTAAGTATTGAGGGTAAAAATAATGAGTGGGAAAAATTTAGAATTACGGGTCGGACTTGTCATTTTCCTGGCTTTGATTATCCTCGGTTATGGGGTCATCTGGTTGAAGGATTACAAATTCAATGTGAAACGATTTCATTATGCTGCTATTTTTCCCGAGGTGGGTTCTTTGGGTATTGGAGATCCTGTCGCCGTTTTGGGAGTTACAAAGGGGGAGGTTGAGAAAATTGATTTAAAAGGGGGTGAGGTTTATGTGACCTTTAATCTAACCAAGGATGTAATCCTAAAAAAAGATGCGGAATTTACGGTTATGAATATAGGGTTAATGGGGGAGAGGTTTATTAGAATAAAACCGGGTATATCCGATACCCTTTTGGACTTAACCGTTCCAAAGAGGGGTTTTTACGACACCGGCATCCCGGAGGTTATGGGGATGATGGGAAGGGGAATAGATGAGATTCGAGAGCTTATCAGGATATTGAAAGGAACCATCGGAACCGAGCAAGCAACCACCGATATGAAAGAAATAATCAGCAATACCGTGGAATTGACACGGCGGACAAAATCGCTTATGGATTCCATCAAGGCGGGGTTGATGTTATCGACAAAGAACCTCGCTTATTCATCGGCGAAAATACGGGAGATAGTCGATAGCAATCAAGCAGGGCTACAAAGGACGATAACCAATATGGATTCTGCCTCCTATAGGTTCCTTTACCTGACGGATGAGTTAACTGAGATATCCGGCAATCTGAAAACAATCAGTAATCGTTTGCTGTCTGATGATAATACTTTGGGAAAAATGCTGAAGGATAGGGAATTATATGACCGCCTTAATACAACTACTGTCAATCTCGATTCCTTAATCTTGGATATCAAACGCAATCCCAAGAAATATATACACTTGGAGATATTTTAAATAGGCATCACCAACTTCATTTTCACCATTCATAGCCATCAACCTGTCGGGAATTTCGATTTTGTTTTTGAGGATTCCTATAAGTGGTGTTATAGCCGTTTCTTGGAAACATTATATGAATATCCAAATTTCAAATGCTGTCTTCATTACAGCGGGATATTGTTGGAATGGATAGAGAGGCATCACCCCAAATACATTGAGATGCTCAAGGATATGGTCAATCGGGGGCAATTGGAAATGCTTTCCGGCGGATATTATGAGCCTATTTTGGCCATCATTCCAAATGAGGACAAGAAAACACAGATAAACAAGCTTAATTCCTTTTTGGAAAAAATGACGGGGGTAAAACCGAGGGGTATGTGGTTGGCGGAACGAGTTTGGGAACCCCATCTACCTGCCGTTTTAAGTGATGCGGGAATTGATTATCTTGTCGTTGATGATACGCATTTCAAATATGCGGGATTAAGTGAATCGCAGTTGGATGGGTATTACATCAGTGAGGAATTAGGGAAAATCGTAAAAATTTTCCCGGCAAGTAAATTCCTCCGCTATTCGATACCTTTTAAGGGTATTGTGGAGACTGTCGATTATCTTCGGGGTTTTTCCCGACAGTCTTCGGAGTCGGTTGTTGTTTATGCGGATGATGCCGAGAAATTCGGGATTTGGCCCGGAACGGGCGAGTTATGTTATGAAAAGAAATGGTTGAGTAATTTTTTCGAAGCTATCCTAAAAAGCGCCGATTATATCCGAACCGTTCATTTTAAGGATGTTATCAGCACTATTCCATCGAAAGGAAGAATATACCTTCCGACGGCGTCTTATGAAGAGATGATGGAATGGGCTTTACCGGCGAAATCGTCCGTATCTTTGAAGGACTTTGGAGAAAAGCTCAAAAAGGAAGGGTTATATAAGGAGTATGGGATATTTATTCGCGGTGGGTTTTGGAGAAACTTCCTTTCCAAATATTCCGAGTCCAACAATATCCATAAGAAAATGCTTTGGGTGGATGAAAAATTGAAACGAGCCTGCTCACAAATTTCAGCAGGGGATATCGAGCGGGAATCCATATTGGAGAAGGCGGGGGACGAAATACTTAAAAGCCAATGTAATGATACTTATTGGCACGGCGTATTCGGCGGATTATATCTGAATAATCTGCGGACAGCCGTTTATAAGCACTTGATAGCTGCGGATAAATTGTTGGATAAAGTTTTACATAGCGAAAAGAATTGGATAAAAGCAAATTCCTTCGATTTTGACAAAGATGGGTATGAGGAATTCTTGGTGGAATCTTCGTTAATGAATGTTTACTTTGCGCCCGCTTCGGGGGGGATGATTTACGAATTGGATTATAAGCCGACGGAGTATAATTTCCTGAATACCTTAATGCGCAGGGAAGAACCATACCATCGCCAAATACTCGAGAAATTAACGATGAAACCCGCCGGAGATAATACCGCCAGTATCCACGATATGGTAGTGTCCAAGGAAGATGGGTTGGAGAAGTTCCTTAATTATGATTGGTATAGACGCGGATTTTTGATCGATCACTTTCTAAGGACGGATGCCGAATTTAAAGATTTCGCCGCTTGCCGATATTCGGAGCAAGGTGATTTTGTTGATGGAAAATATGACCTAAAAATGAGCTCTGCGGATGAGGCCTTGAAGGTAATTTTAGAACGGGATGGCCATATCTGGGTTGATGGTGATTGGTGCGGAATTAAGGTTAAAAAGGAAATATCCATCCCCAATAACTCTGCGTCGATGTCAATTCATTACAGGATAACCAATAATTATAAGGGGGCGGTTCCTGTATGGTTTGCGGTGGAATTTAATTTGTCCATGTTGGATGGTAAATCGGATGATCGCTATTATTTTATTAAGGGGCGGGAAATATCCCCGCGAAATCTGGCGCAGGAACATCAGCTCAAAGGGGTTCGGGAGTTTGGAATTGAGGATACTTACTTAGATACTCGTTGCTCATTCAAACTTAGGCAACAGAGCGATCTTTGGCTTTTCCCGATACAGACCGTGTCATTATCGGAAGCCGGTTTTGAGAAAGTTTATCAATCCTCAGTTTTATTGCCTCATTGGAAATTCAACCTAAAATCGGGCGAATCTAAGGAATTGGACCTTGAGTTTACGATTTCTCCCCTTTGAAAAAGGTATTTGGATTGCCGATGAATTTTGCTTATAAAATGATTCTCACTTTACATACCGCCGAGGAAAATTTGGTTTATATTATACTTCAGTAATCGATTTATTGTCTACCGGCAATTTTATTGTAACGGTTGCGCCGGTGGGAGAATTGTTGGTGATTGTAATTTCGCCCTTGTGTTCGTCGGAAATGGCTTTCGCAATTGACAAACCCAACCCGGAACCTTTTTTACGGGTGGAAAAAAACGGCTCGAAGACCCTATTGATAATTTCTTTATCGAATCCGTCCCCACTGTCGGAAATCTCAACGGTAAGGTGATTTGAATTCTTTCGATAATTACATTTTATTTCGACTTGACCGCCACCCTCAGCGGCTTGAAGCGCATTGATAAGGATATTGAGGAACATCCGCTCCAGCCTTTTCTCATTTCCTCGAGTAAAGCCGTTTACCTCTTTGTTCTGAAAAACAAGCCTTACTCCCAACCTATCGGCTTGCTGTTTTGCTTGGCGGACTACGGTATCCAATACGGAAGGAACATTTATATGGTCCGTATAAGTTACTTTCGGGGTGGCGAAATCGAGATAATCCATTACGACTCCGCTTAATCGGTCGATCTCTCTGGAAATTATTTCGATCGAATGGTGGTTATCGTTTTCAAGTTGTTGGGATTTTAAGTCGTTAATCGCATTTCTGAGTGAGCTAAGCGGTTGACGGACATCATCGGCAACGGACTTTGCAAATCGCTCCAAAGCTTCGGTTCTTTCCCTATCGTTTGCCGTTGGAGAAGGTTGCTCTTCATCATAAATTTGTTTTATGCTTTTTTCGGCTACCCAGCCGGCGATAATTCCCATCGATAGATAACTTATTATTTCAGCTATGGTCTCGGATAAAACATCGGGACCCTGATAAAAGGTTATTCCGCTCAATATGGAAAACAACGAAAAACCCAAAGCGGCGATAATACCGCCCTTAAACCCAAGGGTAAAGGCGCTTAACGCAATTGGGATAAAGCATAATTGCTGATTTATCAAGGATATAAAAGGGATGCTTCCCAGTATGGGATAAAGTATCGGATTATAGAACTTGATAAGCAGGGCTATCAGGGCGGTAATTATTATAAGTAGAATATTGCTGTCTAATCTATCCTCGTCATAGGATTTGTTTATCATACTTTTATTGCTGTTTCCCGTGCAATTCTAAATTGGTTCTCATTTGTCTATCAAAAGTGAAAAATTGAAAGCAGGTGCGGAATGGGTTAATGCTCCTACAGAAATATAGTCCACTCCCGTGGCGGCATACTTGGAGATATTGCTCAAATCCATTCCTCCGGAAGCTTCCAATTTAATTTTATTATTCTTTTTCTTTTTAACCAAAAGGATTGCTTTTTTCACTAATTGGGGAGTAAAATTATCTAACATTATTCTATCCACATCATAGTTCAAAGCGATTTTCAACTCGTTTAAATTTGTAACCTCTACCTCAATTTGGGGTACCTTGAATTTCCTGCGGGAGGTAATTCTTTTGCGATGTATGATAACCAATTCAATTGCATTTTCCAATCCGCCGGCGGCGGCGATATGGTTTTCCTTTATAAGATACATATCGGAGAGATCGAAACGGTGATTTTCCCCTCCTCCCATTTGCACCGCATATTTTTCAATTTCTCTTAATCCGGGCAGGGTTTTACGGGTATCGAGCAGTTTCGTCCGGGTCCCTTTAAGCCTCTTGACGAATTCAGCAGTTAGGGTGGATATTCCGGAAAGGTGGCTCAAAAAATTTAGCGCCGTCCTTTCCGCCTTTAATATCGCCTCGATATCACCATTAACAATCAGAACGGTCTCGTTGTTTTTGATTCTACTCCCATCCTTAACTTTTTTCAGGACAGATATTTCTTTATTTATCGATTTGAAAGATTCAATTGCTATCGGGATACCGCTTATCACCCCCGTTTGCTTTGCTATAATTCTTGCGGTTCCCCGTTTGCCAAAATGTCCTATCGCCTTTGTTGTAATATCATTATACGCTTTATCTTCGATGAGTGCTGATTTTATTATTTTGCGGATTTTACGGCTGTCCGGTTTCATATAATAACTTGACGGAATTTGATCGGTTATATTTTCTACTTCGCTCAAGTATTTAATTAACCAATTATAATACGACCGCCGTCGATAATCAACATTATTAGAAATGGAATATAAATCGATTTTTAAATCACGATAAAATAGGCATCTTCGAGTTTTCCAAGAAGATGTCTATCAAATCTGAAATTTCAAAATCCGCTATTTTAGAAATACAGCCTTGCGTACATTTATACCTTCGGATGATTTAAGCCTAATAAGGTAAACTCCCGAGGACAAATTGCTCGGGGACCAGCGGATTGAATAACTGCCCGGTTGATATTTGGATTTCGCTATATCCTCGACTTTTCTTCCGGAAATATCAAAGGCGGTGATTTCGACCTCCGATTGATGGGGAACATTGAATTTTATTTCCGTAGAGCTGTTGAAGGGGTTGGGATAATTCGATATCAATAAGGGTTGGGTCGGTATCGGGACTACATTGTCGTCAACTCCGATTGTGTAAGTGGAATCAACCCTCGCTCCATAAGTATCCTCATCGCCCAAACGAAAATCGGTCCAGACGCAGTTGGCGACACCGTTGTGGACTGCCACGCCGCTATATTCGCCGATAAGTCCACCCTTATATCCGCCTTGGGTCGGATCGCTCGATACCGTCGTAACTCTCCTATTGTCGGACCAAGTTTCTCCGCCATCAAAGGATTGGGTTATATAAACATCATAAAGCAGATTGTCGGGGTCATTACGACGGTCATAGAACATAACGGTAATGGTTCCATTTTCATCGACATAAGTCCAAGGGTGAAATTGATCCGCACCATTACCTAAATCGTCATCGTTGATTCTTTCCGGCTCGCTCCATGTCTCTCCCTGATCGGTGGATTTACGAAAATAAATATCGAAATCGTGACCCGCCCAATCCATATAAGCTACATAAAGATTACCGTTATACTGACTCCCGGTGATATCCGCATCCATTGCCGGATATGAAAATACGGTTATACCCCCATTGATTTCGGTTTGTGCCGTGGAAACGGAGGTCAATTCGATATCATCGTTCCAGGTTTGCCCTCCGTCAAAGGAACGGTCAAGCATAATTGTATTGAAATAGTAGCTGACCCAAGCAACATATACAACGCCCCCGGACCCAACTACCGGTACCGACCACTGAAGATATGGGGCATCGGATATCCTTATGGGATCTTCCCATGTTTGATTTCCATCGGTTGAGCGGATTACATAGCAATCAGTAAGGAAATCCGGCTCATAAATAAATCTTGTCCAGCTGATATATAAGTTGCCTTGATAGGGAGAATCGGGAGCACGATCGCAGGCAATTAACTCCTTATCCTCGAATATCGTGGAATCCATCGTCATCAAGGCAATGGTCGGTTCATCCCAAGTTATTCCTCCGGTTGTAGAGGGGAACACCTCCATCCCGCTTTCATCCTCGTCCCAATTGAACGAAAGGCTGAGGGCATAGATCGTACCCCCCGCATTGAAAGTCAGTCCGGGATCAGACATTCTCGGTTGATTGTCGTTTGGAAGCAGGTCATCCAACCATGTTTTTCCTCCATCAAGGGAAAATCCCACCCCTATGCGTCGGTATCCAAGACGGAAATCCCGCCAGACCGCAACGACATTATCGGGGTTGGTCGGATTGATACAAACCTGCTGTTCGTTTTGTATTTCGCCGGACTCATCGGAGTTGATGCGAACATTGAGTGTATCATCAAGGGGACCCGTCGGTTTGTAGTATGGTTCAAAACCGCCCGGCATTAAATGAATACTTGGTTCCGGCATCATCCGTTTGAATTCCCTTGCCTTGGCGTTTGAGGGGAACAAATTGATAATTAACAGAAATGAAAACAAAGTTATTAGGGAACTGCGCATATCTCCTCCACGAATTGGAATTATGGGGACTGTTAGTTGTTGCTTGGACTACCATTAAGTAATATAATACATCTTAACCGATAAGCGAAAGTTTTTTTGACAAATTCTGTTATCTCGATTCCATTTTGTTATTATTCCCGAAATTTTCTCTAAACAAAGGGAAAAAGATAACTATAACTAAGGACGAAATATAACCTTATTTGTTGCGAGAATAAGATATTTTATATGATTAACCGATTTAATCGAAAGTGGATACTATACATCGGCATTCTGACAATTTTTGTTTTCGGGATTTTCATAGATTGTGCTTTCAAACGAAATGAGAACAATATCGGAACCTCCCGAAATTCATCATCATTGGAGGAGTTGGACCTTAAGATATTAAGTAAAACAATGGGATACGCCTTAGGTTCTCCTTTCGATATGAAAATGCGCCTTACCAATAAAGGCGGTAAAACTATCGAGCTGCACTTCCCAAATGGCTATGCTTATGACTTTTTTATTTATCAAAAGAACGAATTAATATATCGCTTTTCGGAGGATGAGAATTATCCTACTGGATTGAAGAAGATTGAATTAGCTCCCGAAGATTCAATTGTATTGGGCGGAATATGGCTTTGCAAAGATAGAAATGGGGATTGGGTTCGTGGCGGACGGTATCAGTTAATAGGTGTTATTAACACCGATCCCCCGATTATTTCGGATATTCTTCCCTTTGGATTAACTGATTAACCCGCCTTTGTTTTTCGTTTTTCCCCATAAGAGTATTCAAAAGCCTTTATGATGCCCTCGGCGGAATTTTTCCATTGATAATTTGTATGGACTCTTTCGGCAGCAGCTTTCCCCAACCGCGAGCGCAATTCCGGGTTATTGATGAGCTTTTCAATTTTGTCCTTCATAATATCGTAATCCCCGGGAGGAAATAATAGCCCATCCTTATTATCCCTGATGACTTCCGATATTTGCCCGATATCCGCCCCTACTATGGTGCAGCCGACCCCCATCGACTCGAAAAGTTTCAAGGGGGAAAAATAGAAAAATTCGATTTGCGGGTAAGGCAGGATGAAGATATTTATCGCTTTTAGATAAGTGGGCATTAAATCAAAAGGCACTTTACCAGTGCATATAATTTTATCTTTAAATTCAATCAAACACTTGTCAACAGCGGCGGGGAGATTATCCCAATCAAGCTTCAAACCAACTAAGAGTAGGCGTATATTTTCATATTTCTCCGCCAATGAAGGAAAGATATTCAACAATCCGGGGAGTCCGTGCCATGGTGCAAGGTTGCCCATAAATCCTATTGTTATTTTATCTTTGGTATGATATTTTTCCCTGATTTCTGAAGCATCCATATCATATTTGAACCTCTTGGGATCTATTCCGTTAGGACAGACGAAGATCCGATTGATATCGCCGCCGAATGCGCCATAATATCTTTTCATTTCTTCGGAGACTACACAGATTGCCTTTGAATGCCTTATAAAAAAGCGCTCGAATTTCAGATATACCTTTGGGAAATCGTGGTATTCGTTTTGGAATAGCTCCAACAAGGGACCATCGGTGTCGTAAACAAGTTTTTTCCTCAAAATGAAAGAACTCAAGTAATAGGACCATAAGGGCATAGGTCTGATAACAATTATATCGGGTTTATACTTCAAGAACAACTTAAATTCCAAAGGTAGATAGCTGAGGTTTCCGAGAAACCGTTTTATTTCTCCCTTTAGGAGGATAAACGGGCGAGGGATTATTTTCATCATTTTATTCGATCTTACCTTGGGAACACTATGCGCGATAGGTTTATTTTCCGGGGCAGTCTTCAGCTGCGCTCGTATTTTACGATGCATATTTACAACGATAACCTCATTTCCCAATGATCGCAGACCATCGGCAAGCCCATAAGTCCGCGTGAATTGGATGGTGCTTGGGGAATAATTCAGGTATAATATCTTCATTAATTTATCCGCTTTTGTTTCTTTTCCGATTAATGGAATAATTCTTTTGCCATTGGATATATTTTACATCCCACTTTTTGTCAGGATATAAATCTTGCCCATCGAAGTCAAGGGTTGTTATTTGGTTCAAGCATATTATCGTCAAGCTCCGTCATTATTTGAAACCGAAAAAGGGTTCTCATCTTAGTTGGAGCAAAAATGAAAAGTTTTTGACAATGAAGCAAATATTGTTGCTAATCACCGCCGCCGTTGCGGTTAGTCCCGCATCGATATTCATTCTGTTGGCTGATGCTCCACCGCTTTCGGTGGCGTTTTATCGGATGTTTTTTGCTTCGATTATTTTGGCTCCGATATTTTTCTGGAGATACCTTTCGGGGCGATTTGAATCGATATCCAGGAAGAAACTCCTTCAATCGATTGCTTCCGGTCTATTTCTATCAGCTCACTTCGCCACTTGGATTACCTCACTGTTTTATACTCCTGTAGCTAATTCGGTTATCCTAGTTACAACCCAACCGGTATTTGTTGCGCTTTTGGGTTGGTTGTTCCTAAAGGAGAGGCTGAGGTGGTCGGGTGTTATCGGTATTTTAATTGCCGTATTGGGCGCTATAGTAATAGCCGGCGGTGATTTCAATTTGAGTCCGGAATACCTTATTGGCGATGTTTTGGCGCTTATCGGAGTGGTTATGGCAGCTTCATACATCACCATCGGCCGAGAAGTGCGCAAAGAGGTCCATCTTTTGAGCTATACATTCTTATGCTACACCTTTTCGGCGATAGGTCTTTTTTTTATTGTGATATTATTCAAACAACCCCTGTATGGATTTCAGCCGAAAAGTTATTTGTATTTTGTTTTGTTGGGATTGATACCGAGCGTATTGGGTCATTCGTTATATAATTGGGCTTTAAAATATCTAAAAGCTTATATTGTGGGTGTATGTATATTGGGAGAGCCGATAGGAGCCACTTTGCTTGCTTGGGCGGTATTGAAACAGGAACCTACCATATATTTTTATTTCGGCGCAATACTGATAGGTGTTGGCTTGATTGTTTTATTTTCAAGCGAGAGAGAATGATATTTCATATTTCAGGGTTTGCATTATTTGGACAAATTTATTTACTTAAATATTATGGCTGTTGATCTATCGATTGAAATCGCCGGAAAACAATTTAATAATCCGATATGGACGGCATCTGGAACCTGCGGATACGGTGAGGAGTTGTCCGAATATTTTCCACTTAAACAGCTCGGAGCGATAATAACCAAGAGCATCACACTCGATCCCCGTAAAGGTCATCCGCCTCCCAGAGTGTTTGAGACTTCCTGCGGGATGCTAAATGCTATCGGCCTTCAGAATGTCGGATTGGATGATTTCGTCTCTTCCAAAATTCCTTTCTTAAAGAATAAAGGGGCGAATATTATAGTCAATGTGGCTGGTAATTCCATAGAGGAATATAAGTCGATTTGTGAGAGGCTCTCGGATTATTTTGCGGATATTTCGCTGATCGAACTAAATATGTCCTGCCCGAATGTGGTCAATGGTATGGAATATTCCAAAGACCCCAAAGCGGCGGAGCTTTTGGTTAGGGAAGTTAAAAAGTCAACGGCGATACCGATAATCGCCAAGCTCTCGCCAAATGTTTCCGATATCGCGGAGATAGCTTCGGCAGT
Organism: Candidatus Zixiibacteriota bacterium; assembly: GCA_026983835.1. Taxonomy (GTDB): domain Bacteria; phylum Zixibacteria; class MSB-5A5; order UM-FILTER-46-8; family UM-FILTER-46-8; genus JALSTH01. The sequence goes on from JALSTH010000073.1 coordinate 32,598, forward strand.
TGAACAAGGCGGGGCGGATGCTATTTCGATGATAAACACTTTAATCGGAATGGCTGTCGATGTCGAAACTTTCGTGCCCCGCTTATCCAATATAACCGGCGGACTCTCCGGTCCGGCTATTAAACCGGTGGCGGTTGCGATGGTTTATCGAACCTATAAAAGGGTGAACATTCCCATAGTAGGGATTGGGGGGATATCCGATTATCGTGATGTTATCGAATTTATGCTTTGTGGGGCAAGCGCTGTACAGGTAGGAACCGCTAATTTTATCAATCCATTAACCGCCGTAGAAATTATATCCGATATAGGGAATTGGTTGGGGGAAAGAGGTTATTCATCTCCGAAAGATATTATCGGAAAGGTGCGGGATAAATGAAGTTCATCGATAAATTGCGGGAAGCCGTTCGGCGGAACAACTCAAGGGTGTGTGTAGGATTGGATTCCGATTATGATAAATTGCCGAAGTCGGCAAAAACTCATCAGAATCCACAGGGTTATTTTAATAAGCGAATTATTGAGGCGACAAAAAAAACTGTATGCGCTTATAAAATCAATATCGCCTTCTATGAATGCCGTGGGGCGGAGGGTTGGAAGAGTTTGGAGATTACGGTAAACGCAATCCCCGAGGATATACCGATTATAATTGATGCCAAGCGGGCGGATATAGGGAATACCGCTAAAAAATACGCCCAAGCGTTTTACGAGTATTTGAATGCCGATGCGGTTACTGTTAATCCTTATTTGGGGATTGACGGGATAAAGCCGTTTTTGGAATATCCCGATAAGTGTGCCTTTGTGCTTTGCCATACATCTAATCGGTCTTCGATTGACTTTCAAAGATTGAGAGTGATGCTCGATGCGGATATAAAAAGTGATGATATACAAATTCCCTTGAAACGGAAGTTATCGGGGAAAAGATTTATCGGCAAGGGGAAAGGTGGGGAAGATGTAATTGCCCCCAATCGGCTCTTTGAAGTGGTAGCGAGGAGGGTTGCGGAATGGGATAGTATCGGGAGTTGCGGTTTGGTTGTTGGGGCGAATGCATCGGATGATTTCAAAAGTATCATTGAGATTGCTCCGGGATTACCTCTTTTGATCCCGGGCATAGGAGCGCAGGGGGGAGATATCAAAGAAACGGTGTCGGCACTTGAAGGGACGGATTTTCTGATAAATTCGTCGCGGGGGATAATTTTCGCGGACGGGTATGATGATTTTGCTGAAGGGGCTTATAGCCAAGCATCGGCGCTACGGGATATTATTAATGATATTTTAATGAAATAATTACTGATAATTTAAATTATCTTTTGTCTTTGGTGGAATTTTTTATAGTGACTGCCATAAGAGAGGGGAGCGTGATTGTTTATAAAAAATTACATTGGAAATTAAGGGTGCAATAAATTATAATTATGTTTATTAGTGAGAAAGCATAAATAGTGTTTTATGCGAGTTGAAATTTAGAGAATCGACCAAAATGGATAAATCGGCCAAAAGTAGTGATAACGGGACAAAAAAGATGAAAAGAGATATACCTGACGGCCTTTGGACCAAATGTAAAAATTGCGGCGAAATAGTTTATATCAAAGAATTGGAAAAAAATAATTGGGTATGCCTCAAATGCGATTATCATTTTAGAATCTCAAGTGCCGATTACATTAAGTTGATATTGGATGATGGCAAATTGGAAGAATACGATTCAAACTTGGTCTCCGAGGACCCCCTGCAGTTTAAGGATACAAAACGATATACGGAAAGGATAAAAGCCGCCCAAAAGAAAACCGGATTAAATGAGGCTGTGGTTGCCGGCATAGGCGAAATCAATTCCAAGCAGGTTAGTTTTGCGGTAATGGATTTTAATTTCGTCGGAGGTTCAATGGGTTCTGTGGTCGGCGAAAAAATAGCCAGAGCAATCGAGCGATCGCTCGATAAGCGTATTCCTTTGGTAATAGTCTCCGCATCGGGCGGTGCACGTATGCAGGAGGGGATTTTGTCATTGATGCAAATGGCAAAGACCTCAGCTTTGTTGGCATTGTTGTATGATGCCAAAATACCATATATTTCGGTATTAACCAATCCGACCACCGCCGGTGTTATGGCATCTTTTGCGTCCTTGGGGGACATAATTATCGCTGAACCAAAGGCTCTTTTGGGTTTTGCGGGGCAGAGGGTTATCAAACAGACTATAGGGCAGGATCTTCCTGAAGGATTTCAATCTTCGGAATTCTTCCTCGAACACGGTTTTATAGACTTTATCTGCCATCGACGGGACTTGAAAAATAAAATATCCCTCTTGTTGGATTATATGGAGGTTCAAAGTCAATCGGCGAGATGACTTATCAAGAAACCCTTGATTACCTTTTCTCGATAGAGAAATACGGGATAAAATTGGGGCTTGAGCGTATTCGCGATTATACGGATGCGTTGGGTAATCCACAGGATAAATACCCAACAATACATATAGCGGGAACCAACGGTAAGGGTTCTACCGCTGCAATGCTCCAATCGATATTATCATCCGCTGGCTATAAAGTCGGCCTTTTAACCTCGCCGCATTTGGTCGATTATTCCGAAAGAATGCGAATAAACTATAACAATTGCGATAGGGATTATATAATTGGTTTCGTGAATGAAAATATGCAAAGGATGAAAGAGATACCCGTCTCGTTTTTCGAGATTACGACCGCTTTGGCTTTCCAATATTTTGCGGTGGAAAATGTCGATTTTGGAGTAATCGAAGTGGGTATGGGGGGGAGACTTGACGCTACAAATATAATCGTTCCCGAAGTGTCAATAATTACCAATATCGATTATGACCACACTAAATCGCTTGGCAATACGCTTGAACGGATCGCCGTGGAGAAGGCAGGAATAACTAAACCGGAGGTCCCCTGTATTACCGGCGCACAGGATAAAAGGGTACAGGAAGCTATTGGAAGGATATGCAATGAAAATAGGGCGGAGTTTATTCCTTTGGATAAGGTAGCGAAATATAATATTCGGCGAATGAGTTTATCGGGAAGTTATGTCGATATAGAAAGTGGCGCTAAAAAATATGAGAATATTTTCATAAACCTGCCCGGCAGACATCAAATCGAGAACGCCCTTGGGGTTATAAAAACGGTGGAATTGTTGAGGGATAAGGGTCATAAAATTACTGATAATGCCCTTTATGAAGGATTCGAAAAAATTAAATGGAATGGGAGGATACAGGTGTTCTCCCGAAATCCTTTAGTATTGATGGATGTCGCCCATAATGTCGCCGGCGCCAAAACCCTTCGAAGGGCGATAATGGATATAATCCCCCGGAAAAAACTAACTGTTGTGTTCGGTGTTTTGGCGGAAAAGGATTTTGGTGCAATGCTGACGGAATATAGCTCTTTCATCTCAAAACTGATTATAACTAAGCCGATAAGTGAGCGCGCCGCTGACCCGGAAGAAGTTGCGTTTGCTGCGGAAAAGTTGGGGCTGAATTATGAAATAATCCCTTCCCCCGGAAATGCATATAGAAAAGCAATTTCGGACATAGAGGACGAGGGAGCCGTATTGGTTACCGGATCGCATTACACCGTCGGGGAAGCAATAATGACTTCGAACGGGAATGGAAGTTATAGATAATGCGCAGGCTTCATTTAGAATGAAACATATCCTTCTTTTAGGGCGTTAATTATATCGGTATGGCGAATTTTAAGCTTCAAAGTAATTATAAGCCGCGGGGCGACCAACCGAAAGCCATTAACGAATTAACCGAAGGTCTTCTCCGCGGCGATAAATATCAAACCCTATTGGGGGTTACCGGTTCGGGGAAAACCTTTACGATAGCGAATGTTATCGCCAACTACGGTAAACCGACATTGATAATCTCACATAATAAAACCCTCGCCGCTCAACTATATGGCGAATTTAAAAGCTTTTTTCCCGATAATGCGGTTGAGTTTTTTATCAGTTATTATGATTATTATCAACCCGAAGCTTATGTTCCCCGAACTGATACTTATATTGGTAAGGATACCTCCATAAACGAAGACATAGACAGATTGAGATTGAGAGCGACATCGTCCCTGATGGAAAGGGATGATGTTATCATTGTTGCCTCCGTTTCCTGCATTTATGGTTTAGGATCGCCTACCGAATGGAAAGATATGATGGTTTTTATACAGGTGGGTGAGGAGATAGACCGGGATGCCTTATTGAGGAAATTGGTGGATATACATTATGGGAGAAACGACATCGAATTCGGCAGGGGCACATTTCGGGTTAGGGGGGATGTAATCGAGATTCATCCCGCTTATCAGGGGACCGCTATACGCGTGGAATTTTTCGGCGATGTGGTTGAGAAAATATCTATTGTGGATATATTAAGGGGAGAGATACTTTCCGGGAGGGATAGGGTTGGAATATTTCCGGCAAAACATTTTGTAACGACGCGCTCTAAATTGGAACGGGCTATAAAAGATATCGAGCTGGAGTTGGAGGATAGGCTTGAGTATTTTCGAAGCCGAAACAATCTTCTGGAAGCCCAGCGGTTGGCATCGAGGACAAAATATGATATTGAAATGATGTTGGAAATAGGGTATTGCACCGGGATAGAAAACTACAGCCGCCATCTATCGGGCAGGAAAGCAGGGGAGAGGCCATATACTTTAATTGATTTTTTCCCGAATGATTTTTTGACGATAATCGATGAATCCCATCAAACCGTGCCGCAGATACGCGGTATGTATAACGGAGACCGTTCCCGTAAAAAAACTTTAGTCGATTATGGATTTCGCCTACCATCGGCGCTGGATAACCGTCCCCTTTACTTCGAGGAATTTGAGTCCCTTCAGCACAATATAATTTTCGTGTCCGCTACTCCCGGCGATTATGAATTGGAAAAATCGGGAGGGGTCGTAGTAGAACAAATAATCAGGCCTACAGGTTTGCTCGATCCGGTTATTACGATAAAACCCTCCTCAAATCAAGTTGATGATTTAGTTGAACGGATAAGGGAACATATAGCGACAAACGAACGGGTTTTGGTAACCACCTTAACGAAAAGAATGGCTGAGGATTTATCGGACTATTTGGCAAAATTGGGTATAAGGGTTCGCTATCTTCATTCCGAAATAGATGCGATTGACAGGGTAGGAATACTTCGCGATTTAAGGTTGGCGGAATTTGATGTTTTGGTGGGTGTAAACTTATTAAGGGAAGGATTGGATTTGCCGGAAGTCTCATTGGTAGCGATTTTGGATGCGGATAAGGAAGGTTTTCTCCGTTCCGAGAGGTCCTTGATTCAGACGGCTGGCAGAGCTGCAAGGAATCGCGCCGGTGAAGTTATACTTTATGCTGAGAAAATTACAGATTCGATTCGCAAAGCCGTCAAAGAAACCGCCCGACGCCGAAAAGTTCAGGAGGAATATAACAGGAAACATAACATAACTCCGAAAACAATTTATAAATCGAGGGAGGAGATATTAAGGAGTACAACCTTCGCGGATTCCAAAAGCGCAAAACCCCAAAAAGACTTTAACTTCAAACCTTATGAGACATACAGTCCGAGGGAGCGGATATTGATATTACAGGAAGAGATGGAAGCCGCCGCGAATAATTTGGAGTTTGAAAAGGCAGCGGTAATTAGAGATGAAGTCTTGAAGTTGAAAAAATCCATTAGGGAGAGATTGAAGTGAATAAAATTATTATTATCTTTTTCGGGTTGCTTCTATCCGTTGTGCTATCCTGCGAAAAAACACCCACTTACGAACCGGTTAACGATAGTGATGCTTTGATTAGTATCGTAACTGAGGATTATCCGACGCTTTTTAAAACTCAGTTGATCAATACCGATATCCCCGACACCTCTTATGTCCCAAATTTAAGCGACTATGAAGTTTTACATTATTGGAGGGATATTACCGGTAGCAATAGGGATTATGATATATATGCCGTTTACCCCGATAGCGGGGAGTTGATGTTTGCGGAGGCGACAGTGGTGGTTACTGATACAATTAAAATAAATTTCAATATTATTGCTCGGGATACAACCGCCGAACCGGACACAATGATTAGAATTACAAAACCTGCAATAGAATTGATGACCGTAAAAGGAAAGATGATACAGTATGGCGATCGCTATGATCCTCGAAACGGATGGATATTACAGGATGTATCATATACAAAGAATATCAATGCTTTTGAGGGTTTGGAATCTATCACTTTGTCCTCTATAGGGATAGACAGCATCGAATATAGTGCGGGCGATTTTACGGAGTTGCGGGGGTTAAAGGATATTCTCGAAGTCGGAAGCGGGGAAGAAATTACAATCATCACAAAATTGAAAACTAATAACGGCAAGGTCAGTTATCATATCGGTAAGGATGAATTTGTCATCGTATATCCCGAATATATCGGCGACAATAAATATCGAGCAACGATTATCCCCCCGCAAACGAGTGGCTATTTCCATATTACAATTGATGTTTTCAATGATTCCGCGATGATAGTTGATTCCACCTATTCATTTGCAAGATGGTCGGTTCCGATCCATATAGCAAATTAATTTTATAAATCATTATGAAAACAATATAAAAATGAGGATTTAGCAATTATTTTATTGCTAATGGGAATTATTTGCATATATTCAGGAACATCTGATTAACTTCATAGTTAATCCTATGAAAGCTGATGGGTTTATTTCTGTGGTTAAGGGATGTTAATTTTAGTCTTTTAAGGTACTAATGCCCTGAATAGTTCAATTCCCATAGCTTTGGTTTTCATTTTTTCTCCTCCTTAAGGCAGAGGGCTGGTGAAAACCAGCCCTCCAATATATTCGGTTCTGCTTACTTTTTATCGTATATTATTGGGATATTGAGATTCTGAGATTATCTATCCCAATCTGGAGCGCTTGGCTAAATAAGCGAATAGCGCCTTGTCGTAAGGTTCGTCGGTTGTCAGAGAGTTGAAATCGATTAATCCTTTACGAGCTTCGGATTTCAGCTTATTGGAGAAGGTCGAGAATTGTTTTTGATAATTTTCCTTTATTTCGTAGGGATTGGTAAGTATTGTTTGGCTTGATTCCATATCCTTAAACCGTGCTTCGGACGGAAAGTTGAAATCGGTCTCCCTTTTATCAAGTATCCTGAAAATTATTACTTCGTGTTTTTTATGGCGAAAGTGTTTTATGCCGGAGATAATTCTATCGTAATCATCCAAAAAATCAGATAAGATAATTATTAAACCTCGTCTTTTGATACGCTCAGCCAATTTATGAAATGCCAGACCGGAATCCGTTCTTTTAGATGGTTCTGAATTGCCCAACTCACTTAAAATAATGTTTAGATGGGGTCTCGCCATTCGCGCAGGTATAAAACTCCTGACATTTTCATCGAAGGTTAGTAAACCGACAGCATCCTGTTGTTTCAACATAAGATAGGTTAACGATGCCGCTAATTGGCGGGCATAATCGAATTTGGTAATTGCCCCGGAAGTATATCTCATAGAGGCGGAACAGTCCAAAATGATATAGCATTTGAGATTTGTCTCTTCCTCGAATTCCTTGACATAAAAGCGATCGGTTTTGCCGAAAACTTTCCAATCGATATTTTTTATCGGGTCTCCGGGCATATATTGTCTATGCTCCGCAAATTCAACCGAAAATCCATGGTACGGCGAACGATGCATCCCGATAATAAAACCCTCCACCACAAGGCGTGCTTTAAGCTCCAGACTTTTCAATCGGGAGACTACTTCGGGTTTGAGATATTTAAGGTAGTCGGTTTTTTCGTTCATAATCGTTGATGTTCAAGCTAAAGTTTATGTTATTGGCGCGATTTGAAATACCGTGCAATCTGTTCGATTTGCGTATCGTTGGGATATTTCCTTTGCCAGCGCGCAACCAATTTAGAGGCTTTTTCCATCTCTCCTGCCTTTTGATAAGCGATTAAAACACGGTCAAACGCCATCCTTTCATCGGGATCTATTTCCAAACATCTTTCATAAGCTCTTATGCTCTCTTGGATGTCGTTCAATTCGAGATATAATCCGCCCAAGAACAAAGGCCAAAGTATCTCCTCGGGGTACCGCTTCTCCATCATAGAAATGTTATCCGCAGACTCTTGAAGGAATTTAATCCCTTCCTCCGGTTTTCCCATCGCCTTATAAAGAGAATTCAACCTAATCGAAGTTCGGAAGTAAAATGGGAATTTCTTTTGGGCCGCTAGAAGATGATCGATAGCGTCCGTCGTATCCCCGTCAGCGAGTTGCTTTTCGGCAATCGAGATATACATCTCCGGATAACTTATGGACATAGCCAATTCAGTTCCGGAATTGTTGACATTCGGATTATCGAGATTTGTGAACTTAAATACATTTTCCAAAAGCGAATCGGTTGAAGCTATATCATATTCCGCATTATGTTCTTCCGGGGTTATTTCATAAGCCATACCTTTCCTATAAAGGTATTTGTGAGCCAAATCCTGAACATCCGATCCTGCGGTAGCCGCTAAAAAGATCGGCCTCTTAAAATTATTTGCGATTGTTATCATCCTTACCATTTCCGCCTTTACATTCATCAAATTAGGGGTAAGATATTTCTGTTTCCCGGTTATTGGATCGCGGAATGGTTTTTCAGGTGTCATAAGAAGATTTCCTTGAGCATCTTTATGGTAATGCCACCTGATCTGATCATCATTGAGGGGAATAGGTATCCCATATTGGTTTTTGTTTTGGATTAAATACCAATCGGTATTCATAAGTGAAAGATTCATAATATGAACATCCGTTCGCACCCCTTGAACCAATTGAAGATACCACAGGGGATAAGTGTCATTATCGCCATTTGTGAAAAGAATTGCATTTGGTTTGCAGGAATTGAGCAGATTGAAGGCATAATCTCTGGCAACATAATTCCCCGTGCGGTCATGACTATTCCAATGCGCCGGCGCGGTTTGAAACAGCGAAAGGATCAACATTATAACCGCAGGGATTATCCCCACGATTCCTCCCGACAATTTATTCCTCAAGAGCTTTTCGTAAATAAACGCTCCTAATGCCGAGGTCCCAAATCCGATGAACATAGCAAAATACATAAAGCCGGGAGTAAAGAAATAATCCCTGTCCCGAACCTCCAATCTTTCGCCGTGAAGCCCATCGGAGAAATTCATATACAGCACCAATCCGATGGTGCAAATCAATAGGAGCAATACGAGCAACCCTCCCGCTTTGGGGCTTTTTCTTAACGCCGTAACTATTCCAATTAAGCCGATTAGAAGTGGTAGCCAAACCATCCCCGCCGAAGAATACTGCTCCTTGAAAAAATACCAAAACCCCATCCTGTGGAAATTGCCAAACTGGTTTTCCCAACTTCCCTTTCGGTGAAACATCCCGGCTATCATCGATTCATCGCCGTATTGTTTGCGTTCCATATAGTAGGAAAACCTGCTTAAATTATCGGGATCGTTCATATCTATAAATGGGTTATCCAATGAACGGATGGGGATATAAAGATGTACGGAAAAGGCTAAAATCGATAATAGGGATGCCCCTAAAACCAATCCCCATACACTTCTGCTCCTTATAGTTTGATTGCCCGATTTAAGTAAAAGACTGATGATGATGGTTATTGATGTGGCTATTAAGAACCATACATAACTTATTGACATCGACAACAGAGCAATACCGAGCATCCATATCCGCCAGTCTCGTAAAAGCTTTTTGTCCGAATAGATGATAAATAAAAATACCGCCGGCATTACCAAAAATACGGTCATATGAATTGCGATGGATAGAAAAGCTATATAAACTATTATCAATAGATATCTGTTATTGTGGGGTTTATCTTTGTTTTCATACCATTTCAATGATAGAAAAACAATCAGTTGCATCAAAAACATCGCCGAGCCATAAACTTCAGCTTCATCTGCGGAAAACCAATATGTGGATGAATAAGTCATATAAAGCGCCCCGATAATTCCACCCGCGTAAATGAATAGGTTATATGGAAATTCGGAAAATCTGTTTTTGAACCATATCTTTAGTATTTTAATAATAATTATGCAACTGAATCCTACGGCTGCCGAGGAAGTTAAAACTGATATGAAATTTACCCTTTCGGCAAGATTCTGAAAAAAGAAATTGAAAAGGATGAATATCCTACCTATTAATATAAACAATGGCGTTCCGGGCGGGTGAGCTACGCCAAGAGTATTGGAACAGGCGATAAATTCGCCGCAGTCCCAAAACGGGACATCCGGAGCCATTGTTAACAGGTAGGTTATAAAGGCGTTAATTGAAACAGCTATCGTAACCGCAATCGTTATGTAATCGCGGTTTTTTCGATTAATACTTCCCATTTTATCCTCTTTGTCCTTTTCTTTCTTAATTTAAGCGGAAGCGTTCGCCAAGATATATCTTCCTCGCTTCCGGGTCGTTCGCTAAAAATTCCGCATCACCTGATTTGAGAATCTGCCCCTTGAATATAATATATGCCCTATCGGTAATGGAAAGGGTTTCTCTGACATTGTGATCGGTGATAAGCACTCCCAATCCCCTATCCTTAAGCTTGCCGATTATTCTCTGAATCTCTTCAACCGTGATAGGATCTATTCCCGAAAATGGTTCATCCAAAAGCATGAAATCCGGGTTGGTGACCAATGCCCTGGCTATTTCGACACGGCGTCGCTCCCCCCCCGATAAAGTGTAGGCTTTATTTTTCGCTAAATGGGAAACATCCAAATCCGACATCAACTCCTCGCATCGTTTTTTGCGGTCGGATGAATTCAACTTTTGCATTTCTAAAATCGCCATTATGTTCTGTTCGACAGTTAATTTACGAAACACCGATTGCTCCTGAGGAAGATACCCTATTCCGAGTCTGGCTCTTTTATACATTGGCAATTTAGTAATAGGATTATTATTAAGGATAACTTCTCCCGAGTTAGGCTTGATAAAACCGGTAATTATATAGAAAGTTGTTGTTTTCCCAGCGCCGTTGGGTCCCAATAAACCAACTACCTCGCCGCCATTAACACTAATATCTATTTTATTTACAACCACTCGTTTTCGATAAATCTTAACTAAATTCTTTGCTTCCAATTTCATACTATGCCGATTTAACCGTTTTTTCCTTTTTCCTCAATATCTTTTACTTTCCCTTTGACATCCTTTAGTATTTTTATCTTGCTCAGTCTTTGATCGGTCTGCAAACCATAACCGGTTATAACATCGCCGCCGCGGGTTATTTTCACAAAATCATCCGTCACTATCTTATCGATATTCGGATCCCATTTCAGGCTCTCTGTTTCTAATTTAGCGCTATCATCATTTACCACGACCACATTTCCCAAAACTTCCATTTTTTGATTCGCCTCATCTATCCAACCGGAATCGGCGGTTAGGAAGGAAGTATGTTTTCCTGATTTATCATAGAAATCGGCTTTGAGTTCTTTGCTAAAAGTTTCTTTTTTATCACTGTATTTAGCGATATAAGCAGAATGAACTACCGTATTCCGAACACCCTTTACTGTAAAAATGATAGTGGTATTATATAATTCGGATTGGGGGTATTCGGTTCGGGAATTGCCGGCGGGTTGCTTTTCCGTCTTGGAACAGAAAGTTAAAAGAAATGACGCCAATAAAATTATGATAATAAGTCGAGTAATATTCATTTAAATTATATATGCTTGATGCTAAAACAAATTTTAATTTATAATAAATTATCCCTTTATGCAATAAGCGAATACGATACTGAAATAATATTTACACCTTTATTTATATTTTATTAGAACTCCCTAGTTCCATATCGTTTCCTATATATCTGTTTTCATTTTATGTATTCTTCAATGTCCTTCGGTTTCGTTTTCCACCGTTTGTGCATCCAAACCCAATGCTCGGGGTTCTCCTTGATTGTATTCTCAAGTATTTCGGTAACTTTTGTAAGAACCCTTTTTACATCCTCATTCCTATCGCTCTCATAATCGAATGTCAATTCCGGGAAAATAATCATACTATATCTCATCGGCTTTTTACGAATAATAACTATCGGCACAACAGCAGCCTTTGCCATTCTTGCCAATAGGATGGGACCTATAGGCGTGTAAGCGGGCTTGCCGAAAAATTCCACGAACTCCCCCCTATATCGACTGCTGTCCTGATCGACTAGTACGCCGATTGCATATCCCTGTCTGAGTGTTCTCATAAATCGGCTAACAGGGGCTTCGCTATCTATACAGAGGACATTCATCCTTTCGCGGTTTTTTATCAGCATTCTGTTTAACCGAATATCATATAATTGTCTCCCGACAGCCGCCGTTTTATATCCCGCTTGTCCGAACCAGGCGGCAATAAGCTCGAAATTCGAGATATGACCGGTTACCGCAACGATTCCCCTCCCTCGATTATAAGCCTTATCGAAATTCTCCAAACCGACTACTTCCACCATTTTCATTATCTCCCCGCGATTGAATTTCTTAAATCGCAATACATCCACGGCGGAATAACCAATATTCTTGAGGGATTGTTTATAAATGGATTTGAGGTCAGGGCGGGATCGATTTTCAAAGGCGATTCTTAAATTGCTTAAGGCGGTCCTTCTGTCGGATGGGAATATGTAATAAGCCGATTTGGCGAGAGCGCCCGCAAAAAGGTATGCTTCCTTCAGCGGAAGGAGATTTATAAAACCTAAAAGGATACGCAGCAATATATAAATAATAAGGTTCTTGAATCCTTTTTTGGAGATTTTCATAGCGGCGGAGCTATACTATTTTTGCTTTGAGAAGATCGTGCAGATGAATCACCCCTTCGGGTTTCCCATAATCATCGACAATTACTAAGGAAGTTATGCTATATGATTCCATTATGTGAACCGCCTTATCCGCAATCGCATCTTTAGAGATAGTTTTGGGGTTTGGACTCATCACTTTGTCTATACTCGTGTTTTTGATATCTTTACCCTGTTTAATCGTCCGTCTCAAATCGCCATCGGTATAGACGCCGATTAGTTTGCCATCCGAATCGGTGACTACGGTAAAGCCAAGCCTTTTGGTAGTAATTTCCAATACCGCATTATATATGGGGGTATTGGCACTGACTTTCGGGATTTCATCTCCGGTGTGCATCAAATCCCTGACCTTTAAAAGTCTCCTCCCGATTTCACCCCCGGGATGCAGGAAAGCCAAATCCTCATCGCTGAAGTTATGTAATTTCAATAAAACCATTGCTAACGCATCACCCATTACCATTGCGGCGGTAGCGCTGGATGTCGGAATGAGTTCGTTGAGCCCCGCTTCCTTATCAACGGAGACATCCAGGACGACTTCGGATTTTTGCGCCAAGGGAGAATTTATATCCCCGGTTATCGAAATAATAGGGGTTCCCAAACGCTTAAACACTTTTAGTAAAGACAGCAGCTCATCGGTGCCGCCGGACTTGGAAAGGGCCAATACTACATCATCTTTTGTTACCAACCCCAAATCGCCATGAATCCCCTCTGCGGGGTGCAGGAAAAAGGAAGGTGTCCCTACGGAATTGAAAGTGGCGGCGATTTTTTTGCCGATTAAACCGGACTTGCCCATACCGGTAATAATAAGTCTTCCTTTACAATTTCTAATCAGTTCAATCGCATTTTCGAAGGATTCATTGATTTTATCGATTAAAGAGATGATAGCCTCAGCTTCTTTTCGGATAACATCTTTAGCGATATTACGCATTATTAGCCCCCCACAATTCTGTCGCTTTTATCCCTTTGGCCTTGAGAATTAAGTTGATGAGTTCCCTTGCGGCGCCGTTTCCCCCTTCCTTTTCCGTGATATAGTCGGCGATTGAGCGGATCTCTTCCGCCCCGTGGGGAACGGTGGCGCAAAAACCAGAGGTTTCCATTGCCTGCAGGTCGATAATATCATCGCCCATATAACATATTTCTTCGGGGGATAAATCGTATTTGGCCGTAAGTTCTTCTATGGCTTTTACTTTATTGAGATACCCCTGATAAACATCTCCCAATCCGAGTTCCTTTGCCCTCGAATCAGTAGCTGGAGAATACCTTCCGGAAATCAACGCTATTTTTATGCCGGCTAGTCGGGCCAAATAAAATCCCATTCCATCCGCTAAATTGAATCTTTTATATTCCCGCCCGTTTTCACCCATAAGGACAGTATTGTCGGTAAGGATACCATCGACATCAAATATAAGCAATTTCAGTTTCTTCAATCTCTTTTGAAAGTCCATTAAACCTCCGCCTTAAAGGTTTGAATAAAACAATAAATTAAATTTCAGTCAATATAAACTTAAAATTGCTTATTTTGTGTTTTTCTGCAGATTTCCCCCTTAAACAACTTTTTTATATAATAGTGTTTTTTTGTTTAACTTAATGTTGTATAATTTTCAATTGTTTTAGATAGAAACTATTCATCAAGTTTGAGGATTAAATGAGACGAAGAGTTGTAATAACGGGATTAGGAGTTATATCGCCATTGGGTTTAAGTGTCCTGACGATGTGGGATGCCTTATTGGAGGGACATTCAGCCGGAAGAAGGATAACCCGTTTTGATACCGAATCTCTGTGCTCAAAAATAGCCGCCGAAGTTCAGGGCTTCGATCCACTTAACTATATGGATAGACGACAGGCACGTAGAATTGATATGCATCATCAATTTGCCTTGGCGGCTGTTAAAGAGGCGGTGAGGGATAGCCTTTTAACCCCCGATTTATATGAGCCTGAGAGGGCCGGGACTATAATTGGAACGGCGCAAGGCGGGCAATTGACATTCACAAAACAATATGAAATTCTCCTTAAAAAGGGACAAAGGTATTTAAGTCCTCACCTTCTACAAATGATGTTCAGCGATATGTGTCCCAGCCTTGTGGCTATTGAGTATAATCTAAAAGGTCCTAATTATTCGACAGTTTCAACCTGTGCTTCGGGCGCCCATGCGATCGGAAATTCTTTTCGCAATATCCAATATGACGAAGCCGATATTATGATAACCGGCGGGGCGGATACCCCCATATCTATGCAGTCCATATCCGGATATTGTAAATATGGAGCCTTGACGACCCGTAACGATGAGCCGGAAAAAGCTTCTCGTCCGTTTGATAAGGATAGGGATGGTTTTTTACTTGGGGAGGGGGCGGCAATGATGGTTCTGGAGGAATTAGAACACGCTAAAAAAAGAGGGGCGGTAATATACGCGGAGGTTGTCGGCTATGGAATGTCCTCCGATGCTTTCCATATAACGGCACCGGATCCTGAAGGGTATGGATTGCACCTTGCTATGAAAGCGGCATTAAAAGATGCGGGGCTCAAACCCACCGATATTGATTACATCAATTCCCACGGAACCTCTACAATTTTAAATGACCCCATTGAGACAAAAGCGATAAAGAAAACATTCGGGGACTACGCTTATAAATTGACTATCAACTCATCGAAATCCTGTCTCGGACATTTATTGGGTGCCGCCGGGGCGATTGAATCATTGATAACGATATTATCCGTCAAGGAAAACAAGATACATCCGACCATTAATTTGGATAATCCGGACCCTGAGTGCGATTTGGATTATTCGGCAAAACATATAACCGAAAAAACGATAAATTACGCTCTGAGCAATTCCGCCGGATTTGGGGGACATAATGCTGTTTTGATTTTCAAAAAATTTGTCGAATAGGTCTGTTGGTCGGATTGAGATGTCCATCTTATGAAAAATGTAAAGGGAATAAATTCTTTCCGCTTGAAACATTAAAATAAACTGCCTTTTCAATAACGGGTTTGATATAAATTGTATCGCCCATTTTCGCGATGAAATCGGAAGTTGATTTAATTATTAATGTCTTTCCGAAGACTCCGACTTCATAAATTATCTCCGATCCCAAAACTTCGGTGACCTCAACAACTGCTTCAAGTCCTTCCCTTAAACTATTATCGACTATATCGAAATGTTCCGGGCGCAAACCTACTAATACCTCATTATATGATATAGGCGTTTTTTGGGGGATTTGATAAGTCCTCCCCAAAATATTCACTGTACCGTTTGGGGAATCTATGATTCCTTTTATGAAATTCATACCCGGACTGCCTATGAAAGAAGCAACAAAAGTATTCGCCGGATGTTTGTAAATGTCCTCCGGAGGTGCCGTTTGCAATATCCGTCCTTCAT
>JALSTH010000074.1 GCA_026983835.1 Candidatus Zixiibacteriota bacterium
ATCCCCGTAAAATTCCGATTGGTTGAGTTTTGGGAAACAATAAAGGTTTTACCCATATCGCGGATAATATTTGTGCTGTTTATTTCCGCCGTGATGTTTTTCTGCTATTCCTTTCAATTTTATTTGCTTATCACTGCTTTTGAAGATATATCGCCTGTCGATGGTTTTGCGTCGATAAGCGCTATTATGTTCGTTAAATCGATACTACCCATCAGCTTCGGGGATTTGGGCATCAGGGAAGGGGCATCGATTTTAATGTTGGGAAAATTCGGCGTAAGCAGAGCCGCCGCCCTTAATGCTTCCCTGTTGCTGTTTTCATTTAACCTGCTCGTACCGGCTATAATCGGGTCAGTGTTTATAACCGGATTTAAATGGCGGTCATCGAAATCGGAGGCGGAATGAGGATTTTGGGGTGCCGTATAATCCGTAAGGGGAAGAAGTCCAGCGATAAGATAGCATTGACATTTGATGATGGTCCTCATCCGAAATTCACCCCGCGGATATTGGATGTGCTGGCGGAATTCAACGCTAAAGCGACTTTTTTTATAACCGGCAGGAATATTTCCGCAAACAAAGGAATAGCGGAGGAAATAATAAAGCGAGGACACATTTTGGGGAATCATACATACAATCATCCCCGAGCTTATTTTATCGGCAGGGGGAAGCTGTTCGATGAGATTTCCAGAACAAAAGATTTAATCGAGGATATTAGCGTTAAACCGAACAGGTATTTCAGGCCTCCTTATGGGATTATCACTCCGTCGATGCTTTCGGTTTGCGCCCGTTTGGAACTTTCCATCGTCCTATGGGATTCAAATAGTAAAGATTACAGAAGGGAAAAGGCGGATACAATTTTGGATCGGATATATAAAGGATTAAAGCCGGGTTCGATTATTCTTTTTCACGACAGAAATTTCGCGGATGAATCCCTCGATTATACAAATACAATCTCCGCCTTGAAATCATTTTTAGAAAAGATTATATTAAAAGGGCTTAAACCGGTAACCATAGAGGAAATGCTTTAATTATTTTATGACAGAATTATTCGATATTTTACTTGTATCTTTTGCGGTTATCTATTTCGCTTTGATGTTATATTTGCGAAAAGGGTTATCGAAAACATCGATCCCTACAAACGGAAAACAGCACAAACTAAGTGTTGTAATCGCCGCTTTTAACGAGCAGGAAAATTTGGGAAAATGTTTGGATGCCCTGCTGGCACAGGATTATCCCCGCAATCTATTCGAGATAATAGTAGCCGATGACAGATCAACCGATAAGACCCCTGAAATCATAGAGGACTATTGTCGTAGGTCTGATAATATCCGCTCCGTGAGAGTTGATGTTGAAGAGGATGTTGTTCCCAAAAAAGGGGCGCTGCTAAAAGCCTTGCCGACTGCGAGCGGTGATATTATTGTCAGCACCGATGCTGATTGTATCCATCCAAAAAGATGGCTGTCCTCAATAAATTCCTATTTTACCGATGATGTCGGTATGGTTGTCGGCAATGCCGTTTATCCGAAGTCCGAAAATATTTTAAAAGGTGTGGATGCTTTGGATTATTTCTCCCAACGGGCTATGGGGGCGGCGTTCATTGGAGTGGGTTCGGTATATACATCCACCGCAGCAAATCTCGCTTATAGAAGAGGGATTTTTGAGGAATTAAAGGATGATTTCGCTCGTCTGAAGGTTCGCCCCGCCGAAGATAATTTCCTGATTAATTATATTCAAAAGAGTACTGATTATAAAATCGTTGTTGCCTCCGATAAGGATTCGATTGTAAAAACTAAAGGCGCTTCCGATGTAAGACATTTTCTCAATCAGCGTTTCCGTTGGGGGGCTTATGGCGATGGTATTTTAAATGTTGGCGTTTTGGCGTTTTTTATTCCCGCCCTTTTATTTTATCTGCTTATTTGGTTAGGGGTGCTGTTCTCGATTTTCGATATATCGGTTTTGCCCTCTTTGATTATAGCCGTTGTTGTGAAATTAGTGGCCGACCTCCTTTTCCTTAAACGCGCTACCAACATTTTTCATTGTTCTTATCTGTTGAAATATTTCCCGTTAGCTTGGATTGTGAATTTGGTTCTGGTACCGTTAATCATTGTCAAAAGTAATTTCTCCTCTTTCCAATGGAAAGGAAAGAGGTTCACCGCTGTCGGGGAGGTCAAGGCGTAAATGCGTTTTTTGCCGGCGTCGAAATATGCTCGGATTGCGGAATCCCTTCTTAAGAATAAAATTAAAGGGGAGGATATCTTCCCATTTTACGCATCCTTGAAATTGACCAACAAATGTCGGTTCAGATGTAAATTCTGTAATGTGTGGATGGAAACCACTCCGGAGTTGAATACAAAAAAGATGAAAAAGGTTTTGGATAACCTGTCCGATAGCTCGGTGATATTGGTTAGCTTTGAAGGAGGAGAACCCCTATTGCGTCCGGACATTGCGGAACTTTTGGAGTATGTCTCAACAAAGGCATTTTACCTGCTTTTCACCACAAGCGAAAGGAGGTTGGAGCGTTATCCGATGGAGGAGTATTCCAAATATATCGATTTCCTGCATATCTCCATAGATGAAGGACACAAAAACCTTTATATGTTCAAAAACCTCGAACAATATAAAAAATGGAACGAAAATGTTTGTATTCAAACAGTGGTAACCGTTGATGATCTTCCCGAATTGGAATGGAAAGTTAAGCGTTGTTATGAAGCTGGGGTTAAAATAGTAATTATGCCGGCGGTTCATCTCGATAAAACGGAAAACTATTATCCCGATACCGAAAAATTTATTAATACAACTTTAGCGCTGAAAACAAAATATCCCCGCACCATCATATCCCCCGATAGATATCTGAAGGCTCTTAATAATGGGTCGGGATGCTCATCATCATCTATTATAATCGATGTCGATGGGAGGTTGTTTTATCCCTGCCGAAAACTGGATATAAAGACCGCTGATTTAACGGAAGTCGATCTGCATTCCTACCTCCAATCCGACGAGGCGAAAGCATACCGCCGACGGATGGCTCAATGCAATTATCACTGCGGCTGGTATCAATATTTCGCTACGCCGTCATTTACTACCATTTCCGGGATATTTGACGCCTTAAAGCCGTATTGGGGTTATATATTTTCCACAAAGCGATGAGAAAATGAAACCTTTATTGCTACATTTTTATGTGACCTGCCGTTGTAATGCCCGCTGTGTTTTTTGCGATATACCCGATAATTGCGATATATCTTTCTCGGAAGAACTACCTCTGGATAAAGCCGCAGATATAGTAAAGCAGGCTAAAGAATTGGGGGTAAGATTTGTCGATTTCACAGGTGGTGAGCCGTTGCTTTATAATCATTTGCCCTCTTTGCTAAAAATCGCTCGGAGTCTCGGACTCTATACTTCGATTACCACTAATTGTATCCTTTATCCCAAGTATGCGGAAAAGATTAAGGGATTGGTGACATATCTGCATTTTTCTTTGGATTCTTTGGATAAGAATATTCACGACTCCATCCGCGGCGTAAAATGCTTCGATAAGGTTATGGAATCTATTAAGATAGCGAAACATATCGGAGAAAAACCGGACTTGATGTTTACAATTAATGAAAACAATTTATCCTCGATAGGGGAGATGGCACATTTCGCCAAAGACCAAAAGTTAATTTTGTTGCTGAATCCGGAATTCGATTACTCAGGGAATAATAACAGTTTCAATGCCGATTTCTGGAAATATCTTAGATCGTATAGTTACAAACCGTATGTATATCTGAATTACGGCTTCGAGAGACTGCATAAAAAAGGGGGAAATAGCATAATAAATCCCCGTTGTCGGGTGATAGATTCAACGATTGTAATTAATCCGCGGGGCGAGTTGGTGCTTCCCTGCTATCATCATCAGCTCGAAACAATTCCCCTCGAACCGGACTTGAAAACCGTTTATAATTTGGAGCAGGTCAAACAATATCGCCATAGACAGGGGCGTTTCGTTTTTTGCGACGGGTGCCGAATCAATTGTTATTTCGATCCGTCGTTTTGTTATGGATGGGATTCCTATACTATGTTGAGCTTGGCCGCCAAAGCCAAATATGTATTCGATAAATATATCAGATTTTAATTTCGTATTATCTAAAAAAAGAAAACGGTTTATTTTCGATTTTACGGAAACAAAACATCCTTTTGTCGGTTATAATCCTAATAATAATAGTCAAGTAATATTGTTTTGAAATTAATTTTATATTAAATAAAGGTTAGCTAAAATGAGCGAATTAATCGATAATTCCGCCAAGAAGAAGGAATTACTGAAACTTATGATACTTCAGCTCCATGAAGGTCAAGCTCCGGAATATGTCAGAGGGCGATTGATTAAATTGATGGGGCAGGTGCCATATAATCAAGTGGTCGAAGTCGAGCAAGAGTTGATAGCTGAGGGACTGCCTCAGGAGGAGATATTGAAACTTTGTGATATTCATACCGCGGCTTTGAAGGGGGTAATCGATACCACTATGGAGATCGAAGCTCCCCCCGGACATCCGGTGCATACATTCAAAGAGGAAAACAAAGCGTTAAGTCTGAAACTCGATTCGCTGAAAAGAATATACGCAGCAATTTCCGAAATGGATGATAATGAGGACGCCTCCGAATATTGGGAGCAGATTAAAGTCGGTTTCAATGCTTTAGCCGATGTGGAAAAGCATTACCTCCGTAAGGAAAATCTGCTTTTCCCGTTCTTGGAAAAAAAGGGAATAACCGGTCCCCCAACCGTTATGTGGGGCAAACACGATGAGACTCGGGGGAAAATGAAAGGGGCGATGGAGGTATTATCACAGACTAAAACAATTACGGCGGGCGAAGCGAAGGGGGTTATAGATTTGCTTCTTAATCCAGCTTCCAATTCTATAGAGGAGATGATTTACAAGGAGGAAGAGATACTCTTTCCGATGTGTATGGATAAGCTCAATGATTCCGAATGGTATCAAATCTACAAACAGAGCTTGGAGATAGGTTTCTGCCTTTACGACCCGCCGGACGAATGGAAACCGAAGGGTGTTACTATTGAGGATGCCGCCCCATCTATCGGGGGGCGCATACAACTTTCCACCGGCGGTTTTAATATTTCGGAATTAAATGCTTTATTGAATACAATACCATTTGATTTAACCTTTGTTGATAAAGACGATTATGTTCGTTATTTTACTCAGGGGAGGGAGCGGATTTTTGCACGGAGCAGGGCGATATTGGGCAGGAAAGTTCAAAACTGTCATCCGCCTTCAAGTGTACATATAGTAGAGCGGATATTGGATGATTTCAAATCGGGCAAAGAGGATAGTTGTGCTTTTTGGATTAATATGGGGGGGCGGTTTATTCATATAGAATATTTCGCTTTACGGGGGAAAGACGGCGAGTATTTGGGGACATTGGAGGTCAGTCAGGATTTAACGGAGAAACGGAAACTCGAAGGGGAACAAAGGCTTTTAACTTATGGGAAAAAGGACAATTAAAATGAATGAGAATAACAATGTTTTACAGATAACGCCGGATACGAAATTAGCGGCTCTGCTGGATGCTTATCCGAACCTCGAACCTATTTTGATAGAAGTAGCGCCGGCATTTAAGAGATTAAGAAACCCTTTCTTGAGAAATACGGTTGCCAAAATAGCGAACCTTCGGCAGGTGGCTGAGGTGGGGGAGGTTTCTTTGGGTAAGCTGATAACAACTTTGCGGAATGAGGTGGGATTGGAGCCGTTGTCGGATGTCGAAATGGGGGTGAGGGTTGATGATGATGCTCCCGATTGGTTTAGTGCTGATAAGATTGTAATGTCTTTGGATGCGCGGGAGATGATAGAGAGAAACGAGCATCCGGTTGGAAGGGTGTTAAAGGAGTTGGATGGTTTGGGAGCTGATGGAATTTATGAACTTATAACTCAATTCAAGCCAGCGCCGCTTGTTGACAAGGCTATGGAAAAAGGATTTCGGGCTTGGACTGTCGAACCTGAACCCGAATTAGTGAAGACATATTTTAGGCGGGGATAACTGCTCATAGGCTTTTGGGGTACGGGATTATCATTATTTTCTATAATGTTTGGTTGGGAAAGACATATTATATTGAGATAAATTGAAGGGGATTTTTTTGATAGAAAATACTTGATTTAGGGATGTGCCTTATATAGATTACGAATTTGTAAATGCGCCCATAGCTCAATTGGATAGAGCGTCTGACTACGGATCAGAAGGCTGGGGGTTCGACTCCTCCTGGGCGTATTTTTTATCTCCTCCGAATAATATTATCGATAGTTAGCATAGATAATAATTCGCATAATATCCCCAAGAATAAAATCATCATCCTGTATTCTAATAAAAAAAGCGGGAGACGGGATTCGAACCCGCGACCAACAGCTTGGAAGGCTGTGACTCTAGCCAACTGAGTTACTCCCGCAATCTGTGCTTTTTCCTACCGCACCCTAAACATAATAAAAACTATCTTCCTCCAAAATAGTCAAGCGAAAAATAACAAATTCTGGGAAAAGGAAGATAAAAGGTATCCCCCTGTTAGTGTATGGGAAAGGAGGGAAGGAAAAATAGGGGACACATTCTCAGCTTGAGCGTTAAATTAGCAACTCGAAAACCTCAAGTAATGGTGGTCACCCGTAAAAACAGCTACAAAAACAACAAAACTCCGTGGGAGATTATCTGCGAACGAAACAACATTATCAAATCTGAAATCCCAATTCCACCAGCTATAAATCTCCAACGAATCCTTAAACTAAAATTAGACAACCTCACCATAGGGGAGTATAATTGTATTGCTTGTTTCCGTTATCGCCGTAATGGAGTTCCAAATTTAAAATGCCCCCTATCATCGGAAATCCATCAATCTAAAATGGTATTTCAGCTCTTATGGTAATTTTGAGGTCGCTATTAGGGTCATCGGTCGGTTTTGCCAAATTAATTCTTAATTTATCCATAAACCTAAATCCCATCCCTATGTCCGAATGAAGTTTCTCCGATCGGAAATTCCTTCGCCCATACGCGGCTTTTCCTATATCGAAAAAGGGGATTATGGTCATAAGGTCCGGGAATTCTATGTTGTATTCCAAATTTGATAGGAATGCATAATTTCCCCGAAATTTATCATAATCATAACCGCGCATTGTCCCTATTCCCCCAAGACAGAATTGCCGTTCTATGGGCAGGTTATCTTTGGAAAATCCAATGGCTACCCTCAAATTGAGATGTTGTTTTGCGTTTAAGGGTTGCAGGCGTTGAAAAATTCCCCACCATCTGTTGAAATCGAAATCTCCCCCTAATCCATTGCCCGCACTTTCATATTCAAGGTAAATCCGCCAGCCGGAATATGGTTCTTCAATTGGAGTAAGATTGTTTAATTCATAACTGAAAACCATACTTCTTAATTCGCCTTCCGAATCTTTAATTGCGGTGCTGTCGGGAAGCCAAAATGAATAATTCTCGCGAAATGTCTTTTTGCCTCCGAAAAGAGACCAATTGGTATTCTTGCGGGGAATGGAATAGGAATCGGCGTAGTAATCTAATCTTAACCTGTTATTATAACCTATCCATTGCTCTATAAAAGCCGAGAAACCCTTGCGCCTATAAATATCCCAGAAGTCCTCCTTTAGAAGAAATGCTCCCATTGAGTTTTCCCAATTGCGGATAACCCATCTATCCGAGTTATCATACAACTGATAAAATGCCCCCCCGAATTTAAGGGCAAAGCGGTCGAAAATCTGCTGTTTCAGTCTGAAATCATATTGCCAATATTTCGCAGCAAACGCATATCCTCCCTTGATTTTTATGTCCGGTAGCTGATAAGTATAATCGTGGAAGTCAACCCCCAATTTCGGATTAAGTCCGGCTACCCTGTTATATCCCAAATCGAATGAGAGTTGGGCTGTTTTCCCTTCGCCCAATTTGATGGTTGGTTCATAATTTTGATATAATATGCCCGGGAAAGATTCTCCATCTATTTCCACATCGTCGTTGGTGATTATATCCCCCGTCACTGAAATTACATCGCCTCCCACAATAGCGGTGGAATCCAAAAACACATCGCCGAATACGGAAACTACATCTCCTTTGACTTTGCCATAAACTTCTACATCCCCCAAAACCGCAATAGCGTCTCCTTCGATTAATTCGCCGTTGTCTATAATCAAATTCCCCGAGAATTTCCATCGGTCCGAGATTGTTTTTTCATAAGTTATATTGGAGCTGTTCCTTATATATTTTCCCAAATAAGATCTGATTTTCATTTTCCATTTTGAGTTGGATTCCTTTTCGATAGTAATCCACTTTAATTTGTCATTGTCTATTTTTTTGCCATCGAATAATATCCCATCTTTCCCCAAAGTTATCCTATCGGATATTCTTACTTCTCCGTAGTGATATTGTATCTCCTCGGGGTTGACGGATATTTCTTTTCTTTTTCCTTCATCATCTACTATTATCAAATGAAGTTTGTCCGATTCGAATATCATTTTAATCTTTTGGATACCCCCTTCGGTCACCGAATAAGCGGTTGAAAAGGACAGGAGAGGATAAGCCAATACGAGTAATGCCAATAAAGTTATCGAAACAGTTTTACTCATACTTTCTCCTTAACTTATGTATATTCCTCACTAATATACGGAAGGGAGG
Source organism: Candidatus Zixiibacteriota bacterium (assembly GCA_026983835.1). Lineage (GTDB taxonomy): Bacteria > Zixibacteria > MSB-5A5 > UM-FILTER-46-8 > UM-FILTER-46-8 > JALSTH01. Next base: position 8,647 of record JALSTH010000074.1, read on the forward strand.
ATTGAAAGTTTGGGGAAAATTGGTTTACTTATATTAATTTGGAGATCCCTGCCGTAAGACTATTTCCGCAGCCCTTCCATAAGCGCCCTTATTTCCCATAACCTGCCGTAATTTTACAGCAATTTCCATAGCTTTCGTTTTGCTTTTGTCGTCGGTGAGCAAGCATAGAAGCTCTTTGCCCAAATTTTCCGGTTGTGCATTATTTTGGATGAATTCGGGAATTATTCTCTCACCCAATATTAAATTGACCATAGCGATATGTTTGACCTTGACCAACATTCGAGCAATATGATATGTAAGTGTATTGGTTTTATACATAACGACCTGTGGTACACCGAATAGTCCCGCTTCAATAGTAGTAGTTCCGCTGCTTACCAGTACGGCATCGGCGACCTCGAGTATATCATAAGCATCATTGAAAAGGATTAATGGATTTATGGAAAGTAATTCGGGAGTATTTTTGAATTTGGTGATATCCATTCCGGGGGCGAGAGCAACCAAGATTTGTAAATTGGGGATGTCGCGCTGGAGTATGGCTCCCGTGCGGAGCATAGTAATAAACATCCTGTCCAATTCCTGTTTTCGGGAACCGGGGAACAGCGATAGGAGGGGTGCTTCGTCGGGGATTTTATATTTCGCCTTGAAACGAATCGATTTCCACTTTTTGCGTTCAATAGTAGGAGCAGGGATACTGTCCAATAACGGATGGCCAACGAAATCCGCATCGATCCCATAATGCTCGTAGAAATCCTTTTCAAAGGGGAATATAGTTATCATTCTATCGACATACCGCTTGATCGATTTTACCCTTCTGGTACGCCACGCCCACACCTGAGGGCTGACGAAATATACGACCTTGACACCGAATAACTTGACCGCCTTAGCCAAGCGTAGATTAAATCCCGAATAATCTATGAGGACCACTAAATTTATTTTGTTATCGATTATGAAATCTGAAACCGTCGATAGAAGTTTCTTGAAACGGAATATATTTTTAATGATGCCGAAAAAACCCATAACCGCATAATTGCGGCAATCGGCGATAAGGTTAACGCCCGCATTCTTCATCCGCTCCCCTCCCATTCCATATATCTCGATTTTAGGGTTTAAGCGATAAAGCTCCCGTGCCAGTCCGCCTCCGTGAATATCTCCCGATGTTTCCCCGGCGCTGATGTATATTTTCTTAATCATTTGATTTAATCATTCCCGATTAAGGCGGTTCGGGTAGCATTTCGATAATTTTGATAGCCACCTTCAAAGCTCTCAAACCATCATTTCCGTCCACTTCGGGTTTTATCCCTTGTTCGATCGAAAGAATAAAATTCCTAATTTCTTCTTGGAGCATATCCTTCTTTGGAATGTCCGGGTATAGGATATCGATTGATTTACCCTTTGTGCCGGATGGTATTCTAAATATCGGTGCCGGATGGTCGGAGTGCTTGTCATCTTCGGCCAATAGATAGATTTCGGTTTTACGGTCGGCGAAATCGATAGCGATATAGCCCGCCTTTTGAAAAATTCTCATCTTGCGCATCGGGTGAGCCGATATCCGCGAAGCGGTTATGTTTGCGGTACATCCCGATGGGAATTCCAAGCGGACATTCGCTATATCGGATGTTTTGGTCAAGACGGGAGCTCCCGCGCTGCGGATTTCCCCCGGTTCTTCCCCGACTAATTTTAGGATTAGATCGATATCGTGAATCATTAAATCAAGGATGACATCCACCTCCGTTCCTCTGCCGGCGAATTGGGTCAGCCTATGCGCTTCGATAAAAAGAGGCTTATCGACATAATCCCGTGCCGCTTTGAATGCCGGATTAAACCTCTCAATATGTCCCACCTGCAAAACCACTCTCTCTTTTTCGGCGGCGGATAAAAGCTCTTCGGCTTCATCGATTGTAGCGGTAATCGGTTTTTCCATTAAAATATGCTTGTGGGCTTGAACGGCGCATATCCCCGTTTTGAAATGCTCGGTTGTCGGAGTGGCGATAGAGACAGCATCGCAATTTTCGAGCAACTCCTTAAGGCTTTTGAAAGATTGAACATTAAAACGGTCGGCGGTATCTTTGGATTTATTTTTATCTATATCATAAATACCCACCAATCGGGATCCCTCAATTTCCTTATATGCCTTACAATGGAGGCTTCCCAAATGTCCCACACCTATTACCGCTGTCTTTATCATCTTTTTGTTAACCCTCGACGCGATGAGGCGATAAATTCGAGGATGGTTTGGATTTCTTTTATCTGAGGCAATTCCTCTTTGATTTTTAATACGGCATCACTTGTATTATATGGCGAGTTGAATAGAAGGCGAAAAGCGGATTTAATTATTTCGATTGTTTTCGGTGGAAACCCATGCCGTTTCAAGCCGATATAATTAATAGTTTTAACCGAAAGTGGATACCCTTGGGCAAGCGCATAAGGACATATGTCATTCGTAACTCTATAACTGCCGCCAATCATACTATGTGTGCCGATACTTACAAACTGATGAACAGCCACTAATCCGCCGATGGTGGCATAATCCTGAATATGGACATGACCGGCTAATTGAACCCCGTTGGCGAGGATAACATT
>JALSTH010000075.1 GCA_026983835.1 Candidatus Zixiibacteriota bacterium
CTAAATTATTGAGATAATCGAGCGCGGGCACAAAGGCGACGGCTCCGGCGATATTTGGTGTTCCGGCTTCAAATTTATAGGGGAGGGAATTCCAATCCGCATAATCGAAACGGACCTCATTTATCATTTCACCTCCGTAGATAAAAGGGGGCATATCATCGAGTATCGATTCTTTTCCATAAAGGAACCCCAACCCTGTCGGACCGAGCATTTTATGGGCGGAAAATGCAAAGAAATCGGCATCCATCATTTTGACATCCACAGGAATGTGCGGGGCGCTCTGGGCGCCGTCAACCAATATCACAGCTCCCTGATTATGGGCAATCTTGGTTAATTCTCCCACCGGGTTGATAGTTCCCAAAACATTGGACATCTGGGTAACCGCAACTAATTTGGTATTCGGGGTGATTATCTTCTCCGCATCGTTTAAATCCAACAGCCCCTCAACATCGATCGGTATATATTTCAGCTCCGCCCCAACATCTTTCGCCAACATCAACCAAGGGACCAAATTGGCATGGTGCTCCATCTCGGTTAAAACGATACGGTCCCCCTCCCCGATATTCTTCCGTCCCCAGGAATAAGCCACGAGGTTTATCGCCTCGGTGGCGTTTCGGGTATAGATTATCTCTTCGGGTTTGACGCCGCCGATAAACACGCCAACCTTCCGTCTTGCATTTTCAAAAGCTTCCGTGGCTTCTTCCGCCAATGTATGTAATCCCCGATGGACATTTGCGTTTTTGTGTTCATAGTAATCTACCAGCGCATCGATTACCGACCAAGGTTTTTGCGTGGTAGCGGCGTTATCGAGGTAAATTAACCTCTCACCGTGAATCAACCTTTCCAAAGCGGGAAAATCCTTCCTTATCAAGGAAGGCTGCAATTCCCCGCCGATGTTTATTTCACCGGATACCTTGTGAGTGCTTCTCATCTTACTTTTATCCTTCATTGTAAATTTCGAGGAAGGGATTATCCCCTCTCCTATTATTCCGTCAATTCTATGAACACCCATTCGTTTTTGATTTTCACTTCGTGGGTATTGATACGCACAACCGCCGGCATTTGAGTAGCTTCGCCGGTTCTTATATCGAACTTGGCTCCATGTCGCGGGCATTCTATCTGATGATCTTCTATTTTACCTTCCCCCAAAATTCCGCCATCGTGTGTGCAGATATTATCAAAAGCATAAACGGTTTCCCCATCCATCGCCAGACATATAGAGAGATCGTTTATCCGGAATACCTGACAATATCCATCTCGAAGCTCTTCCGATCTGCAAACTTTTTGGAAATTACCGCCCATTTTCTTCCCCCTCTAATTTCCCGAAAAATAATCTACGAATTAGCTCTTTCGGTTCTTCGGGGATTTCGTTAAATGTCGGCTCGATAAACCCTTCTATTATCATCCTCTCCGCATCGGTTGTCGGTATCCCTCGGCTGTTGAGATAATAAATCATTTCCGGGTCAACAGGTCCCATAGTAGCTCCATGACTACAGCTGACCTCTTGATTAAGTATTTCCAATTCGGGTATTGATCTGGAGTTTACGCCATTGCCCAAAAGCAGATTCCTGTTCTCCTGATAAGCTTCGCAATCGGGGGCATCCTGTTCTATCCTTATCAAGCCGGTATATGATGAGCAAGCTTTATCCTTCAGGATAACCTTATAGTCGAGATTGGAATTGGAGTCGGCGGCCTTATGATGGTGAACGGTATGGACATCGAATTGTTGCTTGTTATCCGCCAAGAGGAAACCCGACATCAACGCTTCGGAACCTTCTCCTTCGATAATCGTTCCGATATCTAACTTCGAGGTTTTTCCGCCGAGCAGAGCAAAGAAGGTGGATAATTTCGATTTCGCACCGACTTGAGCCCTTTGAGTTAAATAGGAGCGACTATCCATTGATAGATTTTGTATATTGATATATTTTACTTCCGAATTATCATCGGCAAACAGCTCGACAGCATTATTCAGCATTGCAGTTTTATTATTCGGGTGGGATGAATAATTATCCACGATCGTCACTTTGGAGTTGTTTCCGATTACAACCAACAACCTGCCTAAAAAATCGTTTTTTGGAAATTCCCATTGGATGGAAATAGGTCTTTCAATTATGGTATTATCAGGGATATAAATTAAAAGTCCTTCCTGCCAAGCAGCGAAATTCAACGCCTCGAATTTGCCAAAATCCCCACCGATTGCCTTACCTAAATATCTATTCAGCAAATCGGAATTTTCCGCCACCGCCGAATGTAAATCTTTTATAATAATGTTGTTGTTTTGTTCGCCCTCCAATTTTACCCGAAATAGATTTGAATGCGATTTTTGGGGAAAGGGTTTAATAAGCCGTTCCGGTTTTTCAAACAGGAAATTAGACGGATCGGAGTATCTCCAGAGATGTTGCGCTCTATCGGGTAGGGGAGAGCTGGTATAATAATCCCATGCCTTAACCCTTGCCCCGTAAATCCATTCGGGTTCATTCGGTATCTTATCTCTAAATTCGATTTTCTTTTTATCCAATGTAATGGTGTTCATAGATTATCCTCTTTTGTCATATTCATTAACCAACTGAGGTTTCCATTTCCAGCTCTATAAGACGATTTAACTCCACAGCGTATTCCATCGGAAGCTCTTTGGTGAACGGCTCTATAAAACCGTTGACGATTAAAAGTTTAGCCTCATCTTCGGAAAGCCCGCGGCTGGTCAGATAAAACAATTGTTCTTCCGCCACTTTGCTCACCCGTGCCTCGTGTTCCACCTTGACATTGTTGGCATCCACTTCCATTGTTGGATAGGTGTCCGAACGGGAAGCATCGTCGATAAGGAGCGCATCGCATTCCACCGAAACTTTGCTGTTCACCGCTTGGGGATAAATCTTAACCAATCCCCTATAGGATGCTCTTCCGTTTCCCTTTGAAATCGATTTTGAGGTTATCTTCGAGCTGGTGTTTGGAGCCGAATGGATAACTTTAGCTCCCGCATCCTGATGTTGCCCATCGCCGGCGAAAGCTATCGAGAGAATCTCCCCTCGCGCTCCCTCGCCTACAAGATAGATACAGGGGTATTTCATCGACAGCTTGGAGCCGATATTGCCGTCGATCCATTCTATGGTCGCATTCTTATGTGCTACCGACCGTTTGGTTACTAAATTATAGACATTATGCGACCAGTTTTGCACTGTCGAATAGCGAATATAAGCACCCTCCAAGGCGATTACTTCCACCACTGCCGAATGGAGGGAGTTGGTGGTATATATCGGGGCGGTACACCCTTCGATATAATGAACGCGGGAACCCTTATCGGCGATGATTAGCGTCCGTTCGAACTGCCCCATATTTTCCGCATTTATTCGAAAATATGCCTGCAAAGGGATTTTTACCTCGACTCCTTCGGGAACATAGATAAATGATCCTCCCGACCAAACCGCGGAATTTAAGGCGGCAAATTTGTTATCCGCGGGAGGAATTATGGTTCCGAAATACTTTTTTACGATTTCCGGATGCTCCCTTAGCCCAGAGTCCATATCGAGAAATATCACCCCTTGTTTTTTAAGTTCCTCTTTAACCGAGTGATAAACTACCTCCGATTCATATTGTGCGGAAACCCCGGCTAAAAATTTGCGTTCTGCTTCGGGAATCCCCAATTTATCGAAAGTCTTTTTGATACTGTCCGGGACATCTTCCCATTTATTACCTTGAAATTCGATCGGTTTGATATAATAATAAATATCACTAAAATCAATCGCATTCAACAGATCCGTATTCCCCCATTTCGGCATCGGCTTGGAAAGGAAGATGTCCAACGCCTTATGACGAAACTCTCGCATCCAATCCGGTTCTTTTTTCATACGGGAAATCATCTCCACAACCTTATGATTTATCCCTTTCGCTCCCTTGTGAAAATACTCTTCCGGGTCGTGAAATCCGTATTTTTCGGCGTAATTGTCACCGATATCGGCAATTCCCGTATCGTTGTTTTTATTTCGAGAGTTTGCCATATCAAGCACCTACCTTTTCAGAAAAATCGCTTTTTACCCAATCATAACCCTTATCCTCAAGTTTCAAAGCCAAGTCCGCTCCGCCGGAGTGAACAAACTTCCCATCCATCATAATATGAACGAAATCTGGTTTTACATAATTCAATATCCGCTGATAATGGGTTATGATAAGGGCGGCATTGTTTTCGTTGAGGGTAGCATTTATTCCTTTAGATACCACTTTGAGCGCATCTATGTCCAAACCGGAATCGGTCTCATCTAAAATTGCGATTAGGGGGTTGAGCATCGCCATTTGAAGTATCTCCAAGCGCTTCTTCTCGCCGCCGGAAAACCCATCATTGATATATCTGGTGGCGAATGATTGTTCCACTTCCAAGAGTTTGAATTTCTCTTTGAGCTTCTTCCTGAAATCCCTCAAAACGGTTTCATTATTTTGCGCACGGGCATTTATGGCACTTCGGAGAAAATTCACCACAGTTACTCCCGGAATAGCTATCGGATTCTGAAAGCCGAGAAACAACCCCGCCAAAGAACGCTCGGAAGCATTCATCTCAAGGAGGTTTTTGCCGTCCAAGAGAACTTCTCCTTTGGTTATATTATAATTCGGATGACCTGCCAAAGCATTTGCCAAGCTGGACTTACCGGAACCGTTGGGACCCATAATTGCATGCTTCTCTCCCTGCCTTATATCCAATGAGACGCCTTTGACAACTTCTTTTCCTTCCACTTCGACAAAAACATCCTTGATGGAGAA
>JALSTH010000076.1 GCA_026983835.1 Candidatus Zixiibacteriota bacterium
TAACCTCTAACTTCTTTATCTGACTTGAAATTGTTCTCTTATTTAACATTCCCGCATATTTTCGATCGATAATTTATTCCTCTATCTTATACGCTCTTATCTTACAAATACGCATCACTTAACAGCGAAAAATATCTATTTAGGTCAACTTTGTTATTAAGCGTATATTTTCCGGAGGCAATCTGTGCCAAAGAGACATTTTCCGCGAAATGGTCGATAAAATTGCCAAAAAGATTCCAGATTCCTCTAATGTTGCAGTCATCATTATGGACACAAAATCCATCCTTATTTAAATATCTTTCGCAGTGATCGTTCCCACCGATAGGTTTTCCCAAGGCATCGAATATCTGTTTTAGATTTATATTTTCAGCCGATTTGCTCAATATATAGCCGCCGTTCCGCCCTCTGACCGCTTCCACCAGTCCGGCGTTCTTCAGTATCATCATAAGCTTACCGGCATAAGCAACGGTAATACCCTCCTTATCGCTTATCTCATTAAGTGTCAGAGGAGATTCCTCGCCGTGTCGGGTAAGCAGTATCATACATCTTAATCCATATTCTTCCAAAGCCGTAATTTTCATAATTCACTTTTTTTGTCAAAATTAATCTATCCTTAATACTATACTAAAATGTATAGTATAATGTTCCCTAAAAAGCGGGATTTTTTTATATATATTTTACCTTACTTAAACAACCCTTGACAATTATTCTGTGTTATAATAGAATTTAATGATAATGATTATTACGGCTTTACATTAAAAGAAAAACAAATGGAATTAGTATCCCCATATTTATGGAAGGAGGGGTAATGAAGCAAAAGCTTTTGGAAATTATCGAATATCTCAAGAAAAATAATGTCGATTATGCCGATATCCGTTATGTTTTTACCAGAGCGGAATCCATATCGGTTAGAAACCAGTTGGTGGAAAATATTACGGGTGATGAATCAATCGGTTTTGGGGTTAGGGTTATTTATAAGGGAGCTTGGGGGTTTGCATCCAGCTCGATAGTCAATCTGCCGTCTATGAAAAAGGCCGCCCGTATGGCTATCGAAATAGCCAGAGCATCCGCAACAACAATAAACAAAAAGGCTAAGCTTACCGAAGCCGAGCCTTATATCGATACTTATCGCACTCCTTATAAAGAAGACCCCTTTGAAGTTCCAATGGATGATAAATTAAATCTGCTGATTACTACGACACAGGAGATGAAAACCGATAAACTCATAAAATCGGCGGAAGCTTCCCTTAATTTTTGGAAAACCCATAAAATTTTCGCCTCAACCGAGGGAGCCTATATCGAGCAGGATATTTTGGAAAGTGGGGGAGGGTTTAAGGCAACGGCGGTTGGTAGTAACGATGTCCAGTGGCGATCCTATCCAAATTCGCATCGAGGTGATTTTATAACGGGAGGGTATGAGTTCATCCGTGAATTGGATTTCCTCTCGCATACCGACAGGGTAAAAGAAGAAGCTGTCGCCTTACTGAAGGCTTCCCCCTGCCCATCGACTGAGGCGACAATAATAATTGGAGGCTCACAGATGGCTTTGCAGATTCATGAGTCCTGCGGACATCCAGCCGAATTGGACAGGGTTCTCGGTACGGAGCTTTCTTTTGCCGGCGGAAGTTTCCTGACAATTGATAAATTGGGTAGCTTTCGTTATGGTTCTCCGATTGTGAATATCGTTCAGGATGCCACCGCTGAAAGAGGGCTGGGAAGTTTCGGTTATGATGACGAGGGTATCAAAGCTCAGCGTACCGATGTAATCCGAGAGGGGATTTTTACGGGTTATTTGACTTCCAGAGAAACAGCTCCCGTAATAGGTCAGAAATCCAACGGGTGTATGCGGGCTGATGGATATAACCGTATTCCGTTGATCCGTATGACCAATATCAATTTGGAACCCGGAGAAGGATCTTTGGAGGAACTTATTTCGGATACTAAAAACGGTTATTATTTCGATATGAACAAGAGCTGGTCTATTGATGATAAGCGGTTGAATTTCCAGTTTGGGGTGGAAGCCGCTTGGGAGATAAAAAACGGCAAACTTCGGCGGATGCTGAAGAATCCCGTCTATACCGGAATTACGCCGGAGTTTTGGAATAGCTGTGATGCCATCGCAGGTAAATCTGAGTGGCATATATGGGGAGTTCCCAATTGTGGAAAAGGTGAACCGACACAAACCGCCCGAGTCGCTCACGGGACCTCTCCAGCAAGATTTCACAATGTTAAAATCGGGGTGTCCAAATGATAGGAAAAGATAAGATATTTTCGACTTTGAATAAGGTAATAAAAAAATCGCCCGCCGAACAAACGGAAGCGGTATTCATAGGGAATTCTTTTGGGTTATCAAGGTTCACAAATTCCCATATCCATCAGAATGTTTTCGAATCCACGAATAAGCTTTATTTTCGGGTTGCCGTCGGGAAAAGGATTGGCGTAGTTTCCACGACTTCAATGGAAAAGGAGGATTTAAATCGAGCGTTGCTGAATGCCTATAATATCGCCTTAAACCAACGGGACAATCCCGATTTTACCGAACTTCCCGGGAAAGCGGAATATAGGAAAATCAAAACATATTATCCATCCACCGCTGCTTATACACCTATGGAAAGGGCGAAAAAAATAAAGGCGATATTCCGTATCGCAGGTAAGCATAATCTTAACGCCGCGGGAAGTTTCTCCACCAGTGAGACGGAAGTGGCGGTAGTCAACTCCAATGGGGTTAAAGCTTATCAACCGCTGACTTCGGCAGCCATAAATTTGATAGTTTTGGGGGATAACTCTTCGGGGTATGCCGAAGGTCTTTCACGTGATGTGCGTAAACTGAATTTCAAAGAGATTACCGAAAGGGCAACCCAAAAATGCTTGGATTCCGTTAATCCGATGGAAATACCTCCGGGTAAATATGATGTCATCCTTGAGCCCAAAGCGGTAGCCGAAATAATAGAGTGGCTGAATTATACGGGCTTTAATCCCAAAAGCTTGGATGATGGTTCAAGTTTCCTCGCAGGGCATCTCGGGAAAAAGATAATGGGGGAAAATGTTTCCCTGTATGATGATGCCATTGATGATAATGGAATCCCTTTTCCTTTCGATTTCGAGGGAGTTCCGAAGAGAAAAGTTTATTTTGTGAAAAAAGGTATCGGTGTCGGGGTTGTGCATAACTCGTTGACCGCTCATCACGCCGGCACGAAATCGACAGGTCATTCGCTAACCCCCGATGCTTCCGATAACGCATACAGCTTTAATACCTTTATGGCAGCCGGCAGAAATAGCTTAAATTCGATGATCTCCAAAACCGAAAAAGGGATTTTAGTAACAAGGTTCCATTATATCAATGGCTTTATTGACACAAACAAGGCAGTAATGACCGGGATGACCAAAGACGGAACATTCCTGATTAAAAACGGGAAAATTAATCAAAGTATCAAGAATTTGCGCTTTACGGAAAGTATGGTCAAAGCATTTTCCCGGGTGAAAATGATAAGCAGGGAGCGTCAGGCAATAGATGCTTGGTGGTCTGATATTGGGTGTATCGTTGCTCCGACATTGCTTATATCCAATTTCAATTTCAGCGGTAAAACTCAATTTTAACCATCGAGTTAATTAAATGCCCAAAAAAACGATAATATTTTGTTTGTTTTGCGTCCTCATCCTGCCCGCTTTTCAACAGAACGCAACAGCTTCTATTGGTATTCGCTGGACATTTTATAATGCTGAAATATTACCAGATTCGTTCAGCGGAACTTCGCCAAATCACCAAACCGGAGCATACATTGGCAGTTTCGTCTCTAATGGCGAATTTATATATTTCGGTGCCAGATATTATAGTTTTAGCAGCAAAAATGAAACCTCCGCAACTATTTTTCAACCATTTATCGGCTTGCGTTATTATCCCCGAAGAGCATCCGCCAGCGGGGCATCCGCTTACCTTACTGCGGAGGTATTTAAAAGTTATGTTAAACTGAAATCGAAAGAGGGAAATTATAGCAACGCCGATTTGGAATATCTTAAAAAGCCTTATTCCTTATCCGGATTTTCATTCGGTATAGGGGGCAGCTATAATATATCCGCCGATTTTGCATTTGGCGCGGAGTTTGGACTGCGGTGGTTTTATTCCAAAGCGAAGGCTTCCTCGGAAAGCAGTTTTTACCCGGGAAATAAGGATTATTTGGAAAGGCGATTATACACTTTAATTTATATCGACTTCGCTTGGTAAAAAAATGCAACCTCTTCGTTTGGCATTCGTAGTTAGTTAGAAAGGGGGAAATTCCGATAGAAGGGGTTTTATATTATGAATATTAAATTCCATAAAATATTGTTGTTTGCCGCTGTTATTATAACTTTCTCCTTCGGAATGGTTTTTGCCCGGCAGATTATCAAAATAGAAGGAATTCATTCGGGGGACTTAAAAGCTCTTTCTTTTGAGATGACCGATGACGGTGAAATATGGATAAGTGCTGTTGGGGCTGAAGGTCAATTTTCCGATGGGTTAATTTGCGGTGGGTGGATAATTGACGCCTACTCCCGCCTTAAAGTATGGAGGATGAATATGGGAAATACTAATTCATTCGGCAACAGTGATGAGCTCCGAAAATATGAAGGAAACCTCAAATTGAAAAAGGGGAAATATGAAGTTTATTACTATGCTTCGGCAAATAAAATGGGCAATATTGATATAAAGGGACCCGGCGAGCTTTTCAAATTTCTGGGAAAATTATTTTCCGGAAGGGCTATAAAAGATCGTTATAAATCGTTTGAGAATTTATACTTGGAAATTAAGGGTGATGCCTCGGTTTTTCGGCTTATTGACAACCCAAAATCGTTCGCTCCCGATTACGCTAGAAAACCCGTTTTACTTCAATACACCGAACTGGGAGATAATGTTTTTAAAAAGGTGTTCTTCAGTATAACCAAACGAACTAATATTCATATTTATATGATTGGTGAATATTCGAGGTCCGGGAGGCGGATGGTGGATGGTGGGTGGATTACCGATTTGAATACGGGTGAGAAAGTGTGGGAGGCTACCCGCTGGAATACCGATTTTGCAGGCGGAGCTCGGAAAAATCGGGTATTTGATGACGATGTAAATTTTCCCGCCGGTGATTATGAACTTGTTTATATTACTGATGATTCCCATAGCTTTGAGGGATGGAATGATTTACCGCCGTCGGATCCATATTTTTGGGGGATAACTATCAGTGGTGGGAAAAATTATAAAAAGGGCGATTTCCAACTGACAGAAAACCCTCATATTTCCAAACCGCTCTTGAAAATTATTAAAATGGGGAATAACGAATTTCGGCAGGAATCATTCAAACTCAAAAAGAATGCTAAACTAAGGATTTATTGTTTTGGAGAATACAGCATAAGCGATGGTGAATTTGTCGATTATGGTTGGATAGAGGATAACTCAACTCACGAAACGGTTTGGAAGCTGAATTGGGACAACTCGGAGTTCGGCGGCGGTTCGGAGAAAAACAGGGTTTTTGACGGTATAATAAATTTACCAAAGGGAAGTTATACGGTTCATTATTTAACCGATGATTCCCATTCATACAACCACTGGAACGCTTCGCCCCCCTTCGACCCCAACAATTATGGTATTTCAATATGTGGCGTTGGAAAAACTTTCGATCCTAAGAGTTTCGAAATTCTTGAAGGTCCTGAAGAAGGAGTTGATATATTGGTTAGGATGGTGGGGCTTGGGGACGATGTAAATCGATTTGAATCGTTCGAACTTACCAAACCGACGAAAATTCATATTTATAGTATTGGTGAGGGTGATAGAACGCGGATGTATGATTATGGTTGGATAGAGCGAATGCCTGATAGACGGGTTGTCTGGGAAATGACTTATCGCAATACCAACCCGGCCGGGGGTGCGAGGAAAAACCGAATGTATGACGATAATATAATTTTGGACAGAGGAAAATATAGGGCTTATTTTATCACCGACGGCTCGCATTCCTTTGAGGAATGGAATGCCCCAAAACCAAGAGATCCCGCTGATTGGGGTATAACTATTACCAAATCTATAAAATAATGAAGGAAGGATAGTAAGTGGGGGTTAAAGAAGGAAACATATCCATTTCGCTTGTGGACGAGATCCCTCCGTAAGGAGGTTTTTATTATTCCACGGTAAGCGGAAATATTCCAGTCGCTGATATATCCAAATATTTGTGGAGATCGCCTTGTATGGGCGGGCATTACGATTGCCGGATTTGATATTTCTTTTCATTTATCCGCCAAGAACTGTTAACAATTATCCTTATATAGAGATATAATAATTTTAGGGTGATAATTTTATTTTTTTTCGCTTGAAATGATATCATTTTTGAGCTATGATTTTATATAAAGCAAGAGGAATTAATGGCTGGAAATTATACATCGCCAAAGCGTTATCATCCTAACTTATTGAGG
>JALSTH010000077.1 GCA_026983835.1 Candidatus Zixiibacteriota bacterium
ATTGCAATATCGGAATAACCGGAGAAATCGCAGTAAACCTGAAAGGAGAAAAATATCGCTGCTACAAATAAGGTTACCCCCGAATGGTGCGTTTGGTGATTGAAAGTTGCGCTCACAAAAATTCCTAAGCGGTCTGCGACCACTAATTTCTTAAAATACCCCCAGATTATTTGTTTTAACCCGCTGGAGAAGTTTTGATAACTGAATTCCTTTTTCTCGAAAAATTGGGGCAGAAGCCGAGTCGAGCGTTCAATAGGTCCCGCAACCAACTGTGGGAAAAAGGAAACATATAAAGCAAATATCCCCAAGTGTCTCTCCGGTTTTTTTGCCCCTCGATAAACATCTATCGAATAACTTAAAGTCTGGAAGGTGTAAAACGAAATCCCAACCGGCAAAAGCACCTTCAATGCAGGAATACTATACATTATGTTGAAATGACTGAATAATGCCCGGAAGGAATCATTAAAGAAATTGAAATACTTAAAAGTTCCCAGTAGTCCGAAGTTGGAAGTCAAACTCAACAATAAATATTTTTTCCGTTTTCGTTTATCATCGGTCTTACCCATCATTATGCCGGCGAAATAATCGATTAAAGTGGAAGTGATTATCAAAACGATATACTCCACCTTCCAGCACATATAGAAATAATAACTTGCCGCTAGTAAAAGAATCCAACGGTAGCGATGCGGAATAGCAAAATACAGCATTACTACAATCGGCAGAAATGCTATATAAGTTATAGAATTAAATAACATCTATAAAATCGCTATGATAGGAAGATCCATCAAAAAAGCGTAATTACCTTACTTACTACAATACCAAATTAATATATCAACTCAAAAATGAAAATCAAGGATAATTTAAGGAAATTAATTTGTATAATAATATTGCAGGAATAAAACAATCGGCCAGACTCTTACGGCCGGCCGAAACGGGAGATATAAGATTAAAGTTATTTGGGAATTAAAGCTCCGATTTAAGCGCTTCCATAATCGCTTTCTTTGTTGGATATCCTAAGGTTTCAGATCCATAACGATACTGACGGCAGGACATAGAATATTCCTCCCCATTATCATCGGTAAACGCAATATCCTTTTCATTGATACGGATCGAAGGCGAACCCAAAAAGCGATATTGTTGGGCTTCCTCATTGTTATGGATATTTATCCTTTTCACATCCTCGTTAAGATGAAGTTCCATCAAGGCGGAATTCAAATTCTCCCATGCTTTCTCCTGATTAGGGCACCCATCGAAATACAGGAATTCGATCTTCATTTTTTTACTCCTTTCGATAAACTATCAATAATCGGACAGCTGTTGATAGTATTTGTTTTGGAACATTGATTTATTAAATCAATCAGAATTGTTTTAAGTTTGCCCAAATTGTCGATTTGCTCGTTTATAATATCCAACCTTTTTTGGGCGATATGTCGAACTTCCGCGCAATCGACTAATTCACCATCAGCGATTGCCAATAATTCGCCTATCTCTTTTAGGCTCAAGCCCAGCTTTTTCGCATTTTTGATAAACAATAAGCGTCGCAGATCTTTCTCAGTGTAAATACGATATCCCCCAGCCGTTCTCGATGGTTTCGGCAACAACCCTTTTTTCTCATAAAATCGAAGTGTTTCTTTTCCTATCTCTGCCAAGGCTACCAATTCACCTGTTTTGTATTTTTGCTCACACATATTTTACCTCATTTATATGGTTTAACTCCCTGTATTATACTACAGGGTTCCGAAAAATATTGAATAATTTAAAAGTTTTTTATGACACCGAAAAATTAGGGGTATTTTTCGTCCAACAAATATGCATTGAATTTCATCTTTTGGCTGAAAATGTTGCAGAGGGTTATCATTTAATAGGGCTTATAGGACTGTTCATCTGCCCAACCCCGCCCCTAATTATAGCTCACCCAACGAATTAACAATAGTGAGCAAAATGATTATGTATGGCATACAATTTGAGTAAATTTGTATTACATAAATCAATCAAGATAAATTTTTAGGGTGGAAACTCAAGATTAGGAGCGTAAATATGAGACTTTTAATAACAATCGCTTTGATAGCAGCAATAATACCCTCGTTAGCATACGGAACGGAAATCTCAGGGGATGTGTTTGGCGTATGGAATACAGAAGGAAATCCTTACGATATAGTCGGTGATATAACCGTTCCAGCCGGCTCGACATTAACAATCGATCCGGGAGTAATTGTCAATTTCAAGGGGTTTTATAAATTTACTGTGGACAGCACCGCTACCTTGACTGCGGTAGGTACCGAAAGCGATTCCATTTATTTCACCGCCGAGGATACATCGATCGGTTGGAACGGAATCCGTTTTATAAATTCGGATAGCGCCTCCATCGTAAGTTATTCCCATTTAGAATATGGAAAAGCAAACGGCGGATGGGAAAACAACAATGGCGGAGCTATTTATTGCTATCACTCCAATCCCACAATCAGCAATAACACATTGACTCACAACTATGCGGAGAATTACGGCGGAGCCATCAGCTGCGATGGTGCAAGCCCGATAATCGACAATAATATAATGACCTATAACACCGCTTATGCCGGTGCGGGGGTTGATTGCGAGAATACCTCTGCTCCGATAATTACCGATAATATAATCCAATATGGCTCCACTCATCGAGGTGGCGGTATTTGTGCCGATAGTTCCAACCCTATCATCGACAATAATGTAATCACCGAAAATTCCGCTGTATATGGCGGAGGGATAATCTGTCGGCATCACGCTTCCGCCAATATCGACAGCAATGAAATAAGCAATAACACCGCAAGCTATGGGGGGGGAATAGCTTCGTATTATTCGGATCCGATTATCAACGATAACAATGTAACGGAGAACACCTCTTCCAACTACGGCGCCGGGATCCAATGTTATAGTTCCGATGCTCAAATAACCGGGAACATCATCAAAGGGAATACCTGTAATTATGAAGGCGGCGGATTGAATAGCGACACTTCCACGCCGATTATCAGCAGAAACCTTATCATCGAAAACACCGCTTATGCCGGTGCGGGTATTTATTTCAACAGCTCCGATGCTGAAGTTATGAACAATACCATCAGTGCCAACGATGCGACCTATGAAGGCGGAGGAATTACCTGTAATAATTCTAACCCCGTCCTTACGAATAATATCATCTGGGGTGATATCGTTCCTGACAGTGTAGAGGTATTCGTTTTGAGCGGGTCGCCTCAAATAACTTACTGCGATATCCAGGGCGGAATGCCCGGTAACGGCAATATCGATTCCGACCCTTTGTTTGTAAATGCTTCAGCCGGTGATTACCATTTAAGAGGAACTTCCCCTTGCATCGATTCCGGCGACCCGACTTCAACTTTTGATAACGATGGCTCGATCGCCGATATGGGAGCATATTATTTCGACCATTCAAAAATCTTTGCGGTGGATTATGATTCGACCCAATTTACTTTTGCCACTTCGGGAAATCATATCATAAGCAGGACATTTAACTTTATTTCCTATGACACCACCGGCTATATTCTCCCCTTATGCGATTCTTCTTGGGTCTCGTTTGAGCCGGATTCGGTGCAGTTGTCGGCTTTCGATACGGTAGCGGTGATAGTTTCCTTCGATCCGACCGGTTTGGATTATGATTCAGTGTATTCCACCGAAATTACCTTCCAAGCGAGTGCTCCGGGATTGGAAGGGGAAACTATTCCGGTTGAGATGAGCGTTATCCCGCAACAATTGAGCGTCGTTTATGATAGTGCTGATTTTACTTTCGACATCATTAGAGATTCCCTTATTATAAAGACTTTCAAGGTAATATATGACGGGGATGAAGATTATGGGTCTGCGTATGTTATCCCTGTATGCGATTCTTCTTGGGTCTTTTTTGAGCCGGATTCCATCACGCTGAATCCGGGGGATACCGTAGAGGTAACCGCAACTTTCAGCGCTGCAGGTTTGGATTACAGTAATTATGGCGGAGAGATTTCATTCGATTCGGATTCCCCGACGCTCGATAATGTTCATATCCCGATAAATATGACCGTCTTCCCGCTTATTCCAGTGGAAAGCGTTATTTTATCGGAGACGCGCCAGATCGGCGATACGCTTGAGTGCCGGATAACGATTGAAAACCCGACTGACATTAACGGTTGGTGTTATTTAAGCACGGGCTTGATTCTGCCCGATAGCACCGCCTATGGCCCTATTTTCGGACCCTTTAAGATTACCCTACTTCCCAATGGAACCACCTCCGGGATTATTCGTCACCTCATCCCTCAAAATGCCCCTATCGGCGATTATAAATACATCGCTACTACGGCTTCATCTTCCTCGATGGAGGTCATCACCGGTGCGGATAGCAGCGATTTCACCGTTACTCCCGTATCGACAAGTAATGATTCGGATGAATGGGAAGTAATTTACTTCAGCTTCCAAAGCGGCGAGGATGGGGTGGGCAACGAGAGTTTTAACATTCCCACCGACTTTTCGACAGGTTGCTATCCCAATCCATTTAATGCTATAGCCAAAATCCATTACAATCTTCCGAGCGCATCGAAAGTACAAGTGGAAATCTATAATATCGACGGTCAAATGGTGGAAAGGCTGGTTGATGGTTTTCAACAAGCGGGGGAGCATTCAGTTGACTGGAACGCTTCCCGTTATTCTTCCGGAGTTTATTTTTATAGGGTTTACGGTGGGGGAAAAGTTCTTACAAAAAAGATGACTCTTCTGAAATGACATCTCCTCTCAATAGCTCATCGAGCCCATACAAGAAACAGCAGGAACTCTTTCCCTGCTGTTTCTTTAATTCTTTTTTATGCCGAGATGAAAACCAATTTCCAAAGACGCCGATTAAGGAAACCTACAAGATTATCCCCATATTTATTTGCTTTTAAGGGATTTTATGACCAAAGTCCCCTGTATCGGTATTGTAAGCCTTGAGTATTTTTTATCTTTAGCCTCGATGACAAAAGAACTTAGAAAATGACCGAGCTTCGCCTTCGATGATATTGAAAAATCGATAGTGGTTGACTCTCCCGGAGATAGGTGATATTTCCCCACTTCCGCTTTTATGAAATCCTCCTGCGGTCCATCTATCACTACCAAATCAGCTGCCGTGGAATCGAGGTTGGTAAGTGTGACAGAGAGTTTGTTGTCCTGTCCCGCCGTTATCGTATCGAAATCGGCTATTTCGGGTTTGGCTGATATGGTCCAGCGTGCGCCGTTGATAAAGCCATGAAAACTCAAGATCGTCTTGATATGGGTGGAATCATTGCATGCCACCCGAATCCTTTTGCTGAATTGCCCTCGATATTTCCTGCTGTTAAAAATCACATCTATATGTGAACTATCACCCGGAGGAATAACTATTCCTCTCCTTCTTGAGGTTGTGCAACCTCACCCGGGTTTTATGCTGGTAATAGTCAAGGTGTCCGACCCGAGATTCCAAACGGGATAATTATGGGTGACCTTCGATCCTTTGGGTATGGACCCGAAATAAAACTTAAGGTGATCGAAAACAATTTTGGACGCATTAAGCGGAACGCTGCTGCCGCCTTTGGAGGGCTTTATAAGCCTTCTTTTCGTCTTATTTTTGGGTTGTTGTTTTTCCCTTTCAACACTTTTGAGGAAAGGATCGGTAATAAACGGATTTATATCGTTCCTTCCTTGAGCGGGAACCTGCGAGAACGACAGCAACCCTAAAACAATAAGCGGTATAAATGTCTTTAGAAATCGCATCAACATTCTCCTAATCTTAAAGATGCATCACAATAATCATTCAATAAAGCCCTCAAGTCAAGCCTTTTATCGCTAAACAAAAAAACTCCGCTCAAAAAAACTGTGATTCCCGAAACGATACTGTTTCCGTCATACGGCGGTCATCACGATATGGTGTTATCCTCCGGATTTTATGTTCAAATTAGAAATCGGCTGAAAGGAAAATCTATTTAAGGTCCGATGATGATGAACTTTCATTGCCGATAACCACCGCCCTAATCGGTATCGTTATACGGGATTTTTTTCTGCCTTTGACATCCAAAGTAAATGAAGTATAAAACCTGCCCGGCTCCGAAATACCATCGAGGGAAATTTTAATTTCGGTTGTTTCGTGAGGTTTGACGGACATATCCTTTATGCTGATTTTAACTCTCTTGTCTTTGGGTCTATCGACCAGAGCCAAAGGAGTCTCTTCGGAACCGGTATTCGCAAGCGTTAGAGTCAATTGATGTCTTTCACCCGCTTTTATCGTGTCGAAATCGGCTATTCGGGGCATAGGTCTAATTGGAAGGTCGATATTCTGGAAAGCGACCTTTACCGTTAGCTTAACTCTGCTGTTTGTGGAATCGTTGGAATAAAGCACTATACTTTTCGTTTCGCTGGTATTTATTTTATGTTTATTATTGCTGACATAAATCAAGTCAACCGTAGAACTATCGCCCGGAGGGATAACTATCCCGCGTCTTTTGACTGCCGTGCATCCTCACGAGCTTCGTACATAATATATTTTCAGGGTATCGGTTCCTTTGTTCCATATCCAAAAACTATGTTCTACATTGCAGGATGGCGGGACCTCGCCGAAATCGAAATAAGGATTATCGCAGGTTATACGGGAATTCGCCGGCGGTGGAATCTTTATGCTGCCGCCCTTCCTCACCTTGCGAACGGTGGATTTCCCCTGCTCGGTTGTTTGATTCTTGGTATTTTTTTGCGTGGTATTTTTATTCCCTCCGACCGCAATGGAAAAAAGCAAAGCAGTAAACAACAAAACTGCTATCGATATATTTTTGCATCTCATCTTGAATCCTTTAACAAACTATATGTTTACATCAATATAAAGGGCAATTGCCACAAAGTAATTTATAAATTGCTCGGGGGATGTCAAGGTATAATACTTTTGGAGAATGCTCAAGGTTATGCTAAAAAAACTCGTTGAATTCCAAAATACTTAAAAATTAAAAAGCAGCAGAGCTGTCGCTCCACCGCTTAGATCAGAATTATCATTAACGATATTATCGATTTGATTATTTCAGCAAAGTCGCACGCTTGGTGATGACCTTGTCCCCAGCAACCAATTTATAAAAATAAACACCTGAGGAGTAATCGGCGGCATTCCAAGTTATGGTATGAGATCCCGTTCCCATATAACCATTAACCAAATCAGCAACCTTCCTGCCCGCAAGGTTGTAAACCGCAAGATTTACATTCGAGGCTTCCGGCAGGGTAAAGGTTATATTTGTTGAAGCGTTGAATGGATTCGGATAGTTATCGTTCAAACTCAAAGTTGATGGAATATCGCCTTCGCAACCAAACCAACTATGAAGATTCCAGCCGTCGGCATTCCCGTCAATCGGAGGCACCACCGTGAAATTAAATGATGAGGAATCGATAGGCGAGGAAGGATAATTCCCGCAATAAGAGATATAATTGTAAGTCCCTATCGGCGCAAAAGTCGGGATGTCCTGCGTAACTCCCTCGACAGTCATCGTTTGATGAGGGGTTAGAAGGATATTCTCATAATTCTGTAGGGGTCCATACATTCCATAACCGGGGACATCCAACATAATCCAGACATCGGTAATCGTAGCTTCATCCAAATTATTGGTCAAAATCCCGGTGAAAGTAAATGAACCGCCCGGTTGAACTTCTACCGGTGGGTTATCCGGGATCATCTCAATTTCCACATCGGGAGGAGAAGGGAAGTCGGTTATGGAAGCCCTTGCTCCCTGCAATATCTCTTTTGTCGAGTAGTTCTGCACAAAGAAGAAAAATTCCACATTTCCCTCATCGAATTGCCCCGGGACGGTGAAACTTGTGCTATGCTGATATGTTTCTCCCTGTGTGTAAGAAACGGCATCGCCCGATGCGGAGCTTAAAAAGTCCCTAAAGGTCTGATTATGAATGCTGGTTCCGTTGGGAGCGTTATAATGTATGTTATTCTCGATCAAGCCGTAGAATATGCGCAAATTCGAGGAAGGAACACTGTTGACAACATCCACGGTAACATCGACGCTGGCGTTTCTGTTGAAGCGGTTCCAGGTACCGGCTATACTTATGTCCAATGGAGAGTCAACATTAGCCCGTGAAACAATATAACTCTCCCAGCTGCTATAGCCGGAACCTCGATCGGCACCATCCAAAAAGAAGTGGGGGGCATAGTTATTGTTATAATAACTGTTTCTGGTATGGACTTCGCCGGTGTTGTATTGATAAAAGGGATCGCTGCCATCGGGCCACCATACATGGTATCTTACCAAAAGTAAAATATCGCTGTGATCCAACATTATTTGATCGAGTTCTTCATCCGCAGGTGCGCAGTACGAACAACCTGTATTTGTAAATAGCTCCCCGGTTACCATTCTTTGAACACCAAAAGCATTTATGGACATTAAACCGAATGCAATTAGAACAAAGAATATAATCAAGCTTTTTTTCATTCTTTCCATCCTCCAAATCTGTGGAAGTTAATGTGAAGGTTTAAGTTAGAGGAACATTGGTAATAGCTGAAAGGAAATTTGTTTTAAGTCTTGTGCTTGCATCACCTCCTAATTACGAATTTAAGGATATGTTTTTTAATGAATAGTTTTAAACTGTTTCACTACCAACACTGTAAAATCTACGAAGAAATAGCATACCTATCCCTAAAGAAATTAGGGACTTTTACTTAAAATACAAATATAATATAAAATGTCAAGTTATTTTTATGCGGAGTATGGTAAAGGAAGATAAAAGTTGTTTCCCTATTGATGTATGAGAAGGGAGGGAGGCAGAGAGTTAAAAAATTGGATTAAGCGGTTAAAAAGCCAAAGGTAGCGTAACGAACGGAGGCTTTTAACCGCTCGAAGGGAAAATAATGATTCCATTATTAAGGCTATAATCCTAAAAGCGCTGCAATAAAATTGGCTGTTAGATAAAGGACCAATCCCAAAGCAAAAAAAGCGGTCTTCCTCTCCCGCTTAAATAATAACGCTATTGCAAAGATGCTTATTATTATGGGAATGAAGAGTATTATTATGTTTATTAGAACAGCCGGCATATTTAATATATTGCGGAGCGAAACTACGCCCGACAGCGGGCTTGAAGTAAGCTGACTTATCTCGCTTGTCCGAACGATTTTGGTGGAATATATCGTATTAATTATAATAAGGAATATCACGGTGATTAGTATTATCCTGTAAAAATACGCTAATTTTCTCTGATGCTTCAAATCCATAACTACCCCTGTAAAATCATTTTAATGGCTGTATATAACAGGATTAGGCTGAAAGCGATTCTTATATGGGCGGTTTTTATCTTTGGAGCGATAATAGCCCCGAACCTTGCCCCGATAAAAATAGACCCTGCAACTATCGAAGCCACCAACGGATTTACATAACCTCTGAAGAGATAATGTACCGCACTCGCTGAAGCTGTTATTCCTATCATAAAAGATGATGTTGCCGTGGCAGTGCGGATAGGAGCGTTAAAGATTAAATTCAGCAAAGGAACCTTGATAATCCCACCGCCAACCCCCAAAAGCGCAGACACTACTCCGGCTAATAATCCTCCCAAATATCCCCAAATACGGCGAACCGAAGGAACATTTTGGAAATCCCATTTATCATTGGAAGGTGATTTCTCCGAAAACTCATTTCCGTTTTTTCCCAAAGATTTTCGGGCTATTTTGTAAGCTGTGAATAGTAATATGACGCCAAAGACGACAGTGATAATTTTATTGGGAAATACACCCGCCAAAAGTCCTCCGACCGTAGCCCCAACAGCGGTGAAAAGCTCCAATCGGTATGCCGCCGGTATCGAAACCTCACCCCGTTTCAAATAAACCGAGGACGCCCCGGCCGAAGTTATTACAATCGCCGTAAGACTTGTGCCGACTGCGTTCGGTATGGGAAAGCCAAAAAATATCACTAACATCGGCACCATTATAATTCCCCCCCCCAGCCCCAATATGGCGCCGATAAACCCAGCGAAAATGGTTGAAAATATCAGTATGATGAAATCCATCGATCGCGCTGTTAGAGCGGATATCCCGATAATGATTCGATCGGAAGAATATCAGCGCTTATTCCCATAGGATCTCTTGCGATTTGAATATCGGCCCATCCCGGCAGACCCGTCGATAATTAAATCCTTCCATATCGGTTGCATCCCTTACTTTTATGGCACAACTCATACATATTCCGAATCCACAGGGCATCAAAGTTTCCAATGCTAATTCGCAGTTTATCCCATAGCGATCTGCCGTTTCGGCAACCGATTTCAACATTGCCGTAGGTCCGCAGGAAAATGCAGAAATCCTATCGGTCGGGACATTGTTCTTTGATAGAAAATGGTTGAGTTCATCGATTACAACCCCCTTGGTTCCGATGGAGCCGTCTTCGGTTACCGGATAGACATTTATGCCCAAATCGGCGATTTGATTTAAATAAGTCAAGGAAAGGTTATTCTTTGCCCCATTGAAAAAATGAATATCGGTCCTGCCATATCCCAATTCCAATAACCTCTTCGCCCAAAAATATAGCGGGGGGATTCCAATTCCTCCCCCGATCAGCAAAACCCTATCCTTTTTGTCGGGAAGCGAAAACTGATTTCCCAAAGGTCCGATGATATTAAGGGAATCTCCCGACTTTATTTGAGAGAGAGCTTTTGTTCCCCTGCCCGCTATTTTATAGAGAATGCTGAAATTACCATTGTCGGTTTCCAATATCGAAAAGGGTCTCCGCCAAAAGATATTTGTCCCCAAATTTATTTTTATCTGCACAAAATTTCCGGGATTGGATGATGATGATATTTCTCGGGACTCGATAACCATCAGAAATATCTCGGTACCTATCTGCGTATTCGATAAAACTCTC
>JALSTH010000078.1 GCA_026983835.1 Candidatus Zixiibacteriota bacterium
GTTGGCGAGGATAACATTTTCCCCAAGGCGGCAATCGTGAGCGATATGGGAATATGCCATCAGGAGGGTATTATCGCCGACTTTCGTCATCTTACTTTCGGTTGTGCCGCGATTTATGGTAACATATTCGCGGATGGTAATATTATTCCCTAAAACAACGGAGGTTTCTTCAGCTCCGAATTTCAGATCCTGTGGATCTGTTCCTATTACAGCTCCATGATGAATTTTACAATTGACGCCGATAGTCGTATCGCCCGCTATGAGGACATGGGAACCGATTTTTGTCCCTTTACCTATTACCGCAGGTCCGTTGATTATGGAATAGGGACCTATTTCGACCTCATCCCCTATGATAGCCTTATCACTGATAATCGCTGTCGAATCAACCCGTCTCATTTGTTTTTATTTTTATCCACAACAACAGCCTTGAGAACCGCTTCAGCGGCGACCTGACCATCCACATACGCCTTTCCCTCAAATCGGCAGGTGTTGCGGCGGAACCTCGTCATCTCCAATTCGCAGATTAGCGTATCTCCGGGCACAACTGTCCTTCGAAACTTTATCGATTCCAAACCTGTAAAATACGCTAAATGGTTTTCCGGATGCTCATACATATTCAGCAAGAGCAAAGCCCCCGCCTGCCCCATAGCCTCAATTATCAAAACTCCGGGCATCACCGGCCTGCCGGGGAAATGCCCTTGGAAAAAATGCTCATTGATGGTGACATTTTTCAAGGTGCGAATCCGTTCACCGGCAGTCATATCCAAAACTCTATCGACCAAAAGGAAGGGATATCTATGGGGGAGGAATTTCATTATCGCTTCGATATCGAGGATATATTTGCCCCTTATCGGGGCGACTTGGTAGCGGGAAGTTATTCTCTTTTTCTCGTATTCCTTCTTTAGAATTTTTGCCAATTGGACATTGGCGGCATGACCGGAACGAGCGGCTAAAACATGGGCTTTCAACGGGACGCCTATTAATGCGAGATCGCCGATTAAATCCACTACCTTGTGCCTTACCAATTCATTCGGGAACCTTAACGGTACATCATTGATAATCCCGCTCTTACCGATATATACATCGCTATTGACATCAAACAGTCTTTTTAATTTTTCAATATCGGCTTTCTGGGGATCGTCGCAAACTATTATCGCATTGTTTAAGCTGCCGCCCTTGATAAGTCCTTTTTCTCGTAACTCCTCAACTTCGTTTAAGAAACAGAAAGTGCGAGCCGGAGCGAATTCTTCCACGAATTCCTTATCCAAATCAACGAGGCTGGTATATTGAGTTCCCAAAGTAGGGGAGCGGTAATCCACCAGAAAGGTTATACGGAACTCATCGGACGGGACAACGACTACATCTACTCCCCTCTCTTTTTCCGAGTATACAATCGGTTTATCTATTAGAAGATATTCCTTTGGGGAATCCTGTTCCGCTATTTCCGCTTCCAGTAATACATCGACAAATGGTTTGGAGGAGCCATCCAATACGGGGGCTTCGTTCGAGTTCAGCAGGACAATCAAATTATCGATCTGAAGTCCGGCTATCGCCGCGAGGATATGCTCGACTGTATGGATTTCCACTCCATCTTTCGCCAATGTGGTCCCGCGGGTAATATCAGTTACATAGTCTATGTTTGCCGGTATTTCCGGGTGATTATCCAAATCCTCTCGGACGAACAGGATGCCGTGATTGATAGGGGCGGGTTTGAAGGTAATAGCGCATTCGTTCCCCGTGTGCAACCCTATTCCTGAAATGGATATCGGTTTCTTTATGGTTCTTTGCATCATTGCCATTTTTATTCTCCTGCAATAAATTTCAATTCCAGAGGTTGCGGTCTAAACTGCGGTATTGTATCGCTTCTGCTATATGTTCCGGCAGTATGTCCTCGCTTTCGGAAAGGTCGGCGATGGTTCTGCCGACCTTGAGAATCCTATTATAAGCCCGTGCGGAAAGCCCCAATCGATTAATAGCGACTTTCAATAAATTAGCGGATTTTTCGCCGATACGGCAGTATCTTTGGATATCTCGCGAATTCATATGCGCATTTCCAAAAATATCAGGCCTATCCATAAAGCGCTTGACCTGTATTTCTCGGGCGCGATTGACCCTTTCTCGTATCGCCTCGGACTCCTCCCCGGATGGCATTGAGGCTAAATCCTCATATTGCACCGAGGGCATATCGATATGAATATCTATCCTATCGAGTAGAGGACCCGAAACACGGGAACGGTATTTCATTATAGCGCCGGTGGAACATTTGCACTCATGGAACTCATCGCCGAAATATCCGCAAGGGCAGGGATTCATCGCTGCGGCTAACATAAAACGGGACGGGTAAGTCAAAGACATCGAAGCTCTTGAGATAGTAACCTGACCATCTTCCAACGGCTGGCGCATCATATCCAAGACACTGCGCTTAAACTCCGCCAATTCGTCGAGAAACAAAACACCGTGGTGTGCGAGTGATACCTCACCCGGTTTTGGATATGCTCCTCCACCTATTAAACCCGCATCGGAAATAGTGTGATGAGGTGATCTAAAGGACCTTGTCGCCAATAAGGGTGTTCCTTTGGGAAGCAATCCCGCCACCGAATGTATTTTAGTCGTTTCGAGGGCTTCATCCAAAGTCATATGGGGAAGTATGGTCGGTAGCCTTCTTGCCAACATTGTCTTGCCCGATCCCGGGGGACCTATCAACAATATATTGTGTCCTCCCGCAGCTGCTACTTCCATCGCTCTTTTGGCGTGTTCTTGCCCTTTCACATCGCTAAAATCAATTTCATATACGCTTGCCTGATTAAATACCCTTTTTATGTCGATTTTATGAGGTTGGATTGAATTCCCCTCCTCGAGAAATTTAACGGCTTCGGCTAAATTACGGATGGAGTAAATCGGGAGATCTTCAGCTATTGCTGCCTCAGAGGCATTCCCCTTTGGCAGAAGGAGTTTTTTCCCGCCGAGTTCTCGGAGTTTCATCGCCATGGGAAGAATTCCGTTTATGGGGCGGAGGGTTCCGTCCAAAGATAACTCGCCTAAAAAAACCACATCCGAGAAATCATCCCTCCGTATTTGCCCTGTTGCCGCCAATATACCTATTGCCATCGGAAAATCGAATGCCGTCCCAGCCTTTTTGACATCGGCGGGAGCTAAATTTATGGTAACTTTTTTAGCGGGGAAGTAGTATCCCGAATTCTTTATAGCGGCTTTGACTCTGTCTTTGGATTCCTTAACCGCTGTTTCAGGCAGGCCTACCGTAGTAAAGGATGGCATTTGAGGGGAGATATCGGTTTCGACTCCTACGATATAGGCGTTTATCCCGACGATGGCGGCTGATAATACTTTGGAAATCATTCGACTAAATTCATATCAATTCTTTTCTTATAATTTCAAATTAAAATTTTATGTCCGAGATGTCAATTGATTTACTTTAAGTAATTACATCTCCTAAACCCTAATTGTATTTTATGGAGGTGGGCAACAGGGTTGTTTTTTTGAAATAAGACGGACTGTGGGATATACTTATAGCGCATTTGATTAAATGCCGGAGACCGGAATCGAACCGGTACGGTGATAATTCACCGAGGGATTTTAAGTCCCTTGCGTCTGCCAGTTCCGCCACTCCGGCATTTTCTATTTAGAATAGCCAGCTAAAAATATTTAATTTGGATTAAATAAGCAAATAAAAAAGGCGGCTTCCGGATTCGAACCGGAGAATAGAGGTTTTGCAGACCTCCGCCTTACCCCTTGGCTAAGCCGCCTTATCTTTCCAATTCAACAACTTTGTAATACTCACATTGAAAAATCATTGGAACTAATAATAACAGCCGTCCTATTATAGTCAAGTATTTTTTATCGGAATTTGCTCCCTTTTTATAAACTTCGGCAGAGATTACTCTAAAATGAGTTTTAGTAGAAATTTTGCTAATTCGGAAACAAAAAGCCTTTGAAATGGATTGATTTGTTATATAATACAAAGTAAGGGACGCCTTAGAAATAATTATATGGCTTCCTTAATTGCGAATATGTTTACTTTCAACAATAATAAAATAAGGTAGATGAATAATGATGGATAAACAAAACTCCGATAATAGTACGAAGGCGAACAATGATGAGGTTGAAAAGCATCGCCAAAGTATGGGGAAAGCGTTCAGTGATAAGCATATCATCGCCGAAAAGCTTGCCGGTGTGAAGCATAGGATTATGGTTTTATCAGGTAAAGGGGGTGTCGGCAAAAGCACCGTCGCAGTTAACTTGGCGACTGCTTTGGCAATGGAAGGCAAAAAAGTCGGACTTATGGATATCGATATCCATGGTCCCAGCATTCCGAAGTTGATGGGATTGGAAGGCAGCCCGGTCGATGGGACTGAAACTTCACTCAATCCCGTAAAGAAGGATAATAATCTATTCGTGATGTCAGTCGGTTTTCTAATGCAGAATAAGGATGAGGCCGTTATTTGGCGTGGTCCTTTGAAATATAGCATTATCAAACAGTTTTTGCGGGATGTCGAATGGGGTGAGCTTGATTATCTGATTATCGATTCGCCTCCGGGGACAGGGGATGAACCCTTATCCATCGCCCAATTGTTGACTGGAATCGATGGTGCAATCGTCGTTACAACCCCTCAGGATTTAGCTGTCGATGATGTCCGCAAATCGATTACTTTCTGCCGCACAGTAAAGCTACCCGTTTTGGGGGTAATTGAGAATATGAGCGGGTTTGTCTGTCCGCATTGCGGCAAAATAACCGAGCTGTTCAAATCGGGTGGGGGAGAGGCTATGGCGGCCGAGATGGGAATTCCATTTTTGGGGCGAATACCAATTGATCCTAAAGTGGTGGAATCTTCTGATATCGGAATTTCATTTATGAAACATTATCCGAAAAGCAAAACAGCCGAATCATTTCGTAATGTGGTGAAAACGATGCTTGAGCTACCGGAAATAAGCCGATCATCGGACAAAGAGAAAACCTCCAAAGGATAGAAAATTCCCCTTTCAGTATCTTTCGATGCTTCTATTAAAAAGGGCGGCCGTTGCGGTCGCCCTTGAAGTTTGAAAAACAGCGTCAAGTTTATGTTTTTTGACTTCCAATCTTTGAAAATCATACTACCAACCGCAAGAATCGGATTGGTTGTTTTCATCGCCAACAGTAATCCTATAACCCTCGCCGTATGGACTTTCAACATAATCTATATTTATATCGCCGACCCCGGATAAATGCTCATATAATTCCGGTTCCATATATGCGGAAATGCCGTTCGATTCATATTTACGAAAACTATCCGTTGGTTCATCCAGAACCATCCCTAATGAGGGACCTCCTCAACCATAACCCCCGAAATAAACAATCAGCTGTTTCCCGCTTGCGGATTTGTTTCCCAAAACTTTACTTAATTCTCGCTTTGCCTTATCGCTGATTTGCAGCATAATAATTGTGTCTCCTCATTTATATTGATGTTTTTCGGGATAAGAGGGTATTGTCGATATATCTTTTGGCAATTTGCCCAACGGTAATATCCTCAAAATCCCCGCTGTCAAAATTGTAAAACTCTACCGGCGAATTATCCTTTATCAGAGCTGAAAGTTTATCCGTATTTATATTCCAATTTAGATTATTTAAAATCAAGACGGAATATCCCCTTATGGAGGGATTACTATTACCTAACGAATCAATAATCTCATTAGTGTTATCCTCGAAAGTGTTCGGTTCCAATCTGCTCAAGCGGGCTACCGCCCAATGAGCCCCCTGCTCAAAAGGTTCTTCATTCATAAAAGAAGCCAAAATCGGTCCGAACTCTCCAATTAATGGGGGGACATTAAAGATTATCTCACCGACAGTCTCAGGCGCATTCCATCCTAACCCGCCGGATTCGTCGTTCATCATCCATAATTGATTTCGTATTAGCGTGCGAACCTTATAAAAATCCCTTTTCGATTCGATGCCCGCAACTATTCCAATTGCCTCAATGGCTCGCCAGCGGATTAAATTATCATTGTCAAAAAGCAATGATTGTAACGGTCTAAAGATAAAATTCCTTACCGATGCATATTTCCGTAATGCTTCCCAATCCCTTTTTTGCAGGATTTCTCGTATTTCGTTTTTTCTATGGAGAGCTTTTGATATATTCATTAATTCGGTCGCTTTTGCATTAAATATGACTAATATGGTAAAACATTCAATTATTAACCCAAAAACATAAATAAACGTCGATTTGTTCCTGAGGATTGTATTTTATTCAAAAATCAAGAAAAACAACCTCCGCCTAAAACGGAGGTTGTTTGCTCCCAATAAAATTCATTTTTGTGAAAGCGTCTTAATTTCGAATGCGTTATTTTCTTTTAAGGACTCTTTTTCGGAGAATTTTATCGCTTTTTATACGAAATATTATATCCTCGAGGCTTGTCGAATCTTCAAATGCTTTAGTAAGCATCCTATTGCGAAGATTCTCATCCCGAATAATACGGATTAATACTGAATCCGATAATATCTTATCTTCGAGGGTATGATTTATTAAAGTATCCATCATGTCCGAATCCGCCATCATCTTATCCAAAAGGGATTTTTTTATAACAGGGTCATTAAATATTTTCCTTTCGGCGGCTTCCTTATCGCAGGAACTGAGAACAACACCTATCGAAACCAAAAATAGCACCGAAATCAAAACAACTCGAATTTTACGCAATCGATTCCTCCTTTGGCTTATCTTATGTTTATTGCGATTTCAATCTAAAT
Source organism: Candidatus Zixiibacteriota bacterium (assembly GCA_026983835.1). GTDB lineage: Bacteria > Zixibacteria > MSB-5A5 > UM-FILTER-46-8 > UM-FILTER-46-8 > JALSTH01. Next base: position 6,737 of record JALSTH010000078.1, read on the forward strand.
ATCTCTATTTCAGAATGCAATAAAAATATGAGGATGAAATTCATACAATTGCCGAATAAACTTGATTTAATTTGACAGGTATATTATGGTGATTACTGCTTTTTGGGAGTTCGGGGATTTCTTTTCACTTCCAAAGGAGAGAAATGTGAACAAAGTGGCGAAAAAGTTATCATTCTTTGATAAGTATCTGACAATTTGGATTTTTTTAGCTATGATTATCGGTGTATTCGGAGGGTATCTTTTTCCGAGTTCGGCTCAATTCTGGGGTAGGATGAGTTCGGGTACGACCAATATACCGATTGCGATAGGCTTGATATTAATGATGTATCCGCCTTTGGCAAAGGTAAAATATGAGGAATTGGGAGATGTGTTCAAGGATACAAAAGTCCTGTTATTATCTTTGATTCAAAATTGGCTTATTGGTCCGATTCTTATGTTTATTTTAGCGATAGTATTTCTGCACGACCATCCGTATTATATGGCCGGGTTGATTTTAATCGGGTTGGCAAGGTGCATCGCAATGGTTATCGTGTGGAACGATCTTGCTGATGGCGATACCGAATATGCTGCGGGGTTAGTTGCTTTCAATTCCATTTTTCAGATGCTATTTTATTCATTTTACGCCTATATATTTCTGACGATAGTCCCGAAATGGATAGGGCTACAGTCATTCGAAATCGACATCACTATCAAGGAAATTACTACTAGCGTTTTGATATATTTGGGAATCCCGTTTTTTTCGGGTATGTTTACACGATTTGTTTTAATCCGTTATAAAGGGCGGAGGTGGTATGAAAACTCCTTTATCCCGACCATCAGTCCCATTACGCCCATCGCCCTCCTATTTACTATAATTGTTATGTTCTCTTTGAAGGGAAGTGTGATTGTGGAGATCCCCTTAGATGTAATTCGGGTGGCGATTCCACTTTCGATTTATTTTGTTATTATGTTCCTGATATCGTTTTATATGGGTAAAAAAGTGGGAGCTAATTACGCAAAATCAACCGCGGTATCTTTTACCGCCGCCAGCAACAATTTTGAGTTGGCTATTGCCGTTGCGGTAGCGGTTTTTGGGATCAATTCGGGCGAAGCCTTTAGTGCCGTGATAGGTCCTTTGGTCGAGGTACCTGTTTTAATAAGTTTGGTCAATGTGGCTTTGTATTTCAGGAAAAAATATTTTAAGGAATTACCTATTGAATCTATGACATAAAGCGGAAATCCTCGATAGTTATTTGTTTGGCATATATCATCGGATTTGTTTGTCGAATTGTTTTTACCTTGAAAATAAATTATTTCCTGATGCCTAAAGATAAACCTTTTGGAAATTTCCATCGTTATTATTTTATTGGAATGAATTATTTAAGGTTGACTTAAAGGATGAGGTCAAAATGGAAAATGGAAAAGAATTCCTCCATAATTATATTAAAAAGCACGGCTTAAAAAAATCGGCACAAAGGGATAAAATATTAGATATATTTCTATCGGTTGGAGGGCATCTATCGGTGGATAATCTGACGGAAATAGTAAAGGAGAAACATCCGGAAATAGGATATTCGACGATTTACCGTTCCCTATATTTGATGCAGAAGGCAGGGATAGCCGAAAGGGTCGAGTTGGGCGATGGAATAACCCGCTATGAAAATATGCTTGGGAATAAACGGCATTACCATTTTGTTTGTCAGCAGTGTGGAAAGTTAATAGAATTCTATGACCCGTTGATTGAATCGAAGATAAAAATTTCCGCTGCCGAAGCTGACTTTTCAATTGAAAGATACCGCCTTGATGCTTTCGGAGTTTGCAGCGAATGCCGTAAGAAAAATAATCATAGTCCCAAAACTAAAAATAGCGAGGGATGAAAAACCGACATTGCGGATTAGATTTTGCATATTGTAAATTAAATTTTGCCCGCTTGATTTGTTAAAAAAACCAAAGAAAAGATGGGGTTGGATAAATAGACGGATCGTGAGTTTCCGACTTGCCAATTGATATGAAGTAGTGATATATTTATATATAAAAAGTTCTACGAGAAGCGGGATTACGATTAAGGAGGATTTGTTATGAAGACTTTTGTCCTTTTAACAAAACTGGCGCCGGAAGTATCAATGAAAATGAAAGAGAGAGCTAAAATCGGGAGGGCGTGGTTAGAACAAGTAAAAGAAAAATGCCCGGAGGTAAAATTCATTGCTCATTATGGCCTTTTGGGACCTTATGATTTTATGGATATCTATGAGGCTCCCGACGAGGAAACCGCGGCTAAAGTATCTATGATAAGCTTATCCAATGGGGCATTTGCTACCGAAAGCTGGGTAACCATACCCTATAAAAGGATTGTGGAGTTAGTAGAAGAGATTTAATTGGCACCGAAGCTTATTATTAATCCATAATAAATTCGGGGATTTTTAGTTGTCGGAATCGAAATCTGTCCCCTTGGTAATTATTCCATCTTATAACTCCGGGCAATTTTTACGGGAGCTTTTGGAAAGATTGGGGAAAGTCCATCCATTGGCGGACAGTCTTATAGTTGATGATGGATCTACCGATGATACCGAAGTTCAATCGCTGAAATATCAGGTCAACATTGTTAAACACAGCGAAAACAGGGGTAAGGGGTTAGCATTGGTCTCCGGTTTCCAATTTGCTTTTCAAAACGGATACAAGGCGGTCATTACGATGGATGCGGATCTTCAACACCCTCCCGAATATATACCTAAATTGATAAAAGCCGCCGAAGGGGGGAGATACGATATGGTTATAGGATCGAGGCGCCTTCAATTAAGAAAGATGCCTTTTTTAAGAAGATTAACGAATTATTTAACTTCGGTTATCGTTACAACCCTAACGAAAACCTATATTCCGGATTCCCAATCCGGTTTTCGGTATATATCTTTGGAAGTAATAAAGAATATCCAGTTGACCGAACCGGGTTATCAGCTTGAAACTGAGATTATTATCAAAGCGGCGCGCAGCGGATATAAAATAGGTCATATCCCCATACCCGCAATTTACAATGATGCTCCCAGCTCCATAAAGAAATTCCGAGATACAATTAGATTTATCCGCTTGACTTTGAGGTCATTATATTTTTAATTTCTGGGTTATGGTGAAAAGACCTCTAATATTACTGTCAAACGATGACGGCGTTGAGGGTGCCGGATTGCTCGCTGTTTGGCCTTATCTCCGTAAGTTGGGAAGGGTCGTAGTTTGTGCTCCGGATAGGGAACGGTCGGGAACGGGTCATTCCCTTACTTTAACCCGTCCGCTACGAATAAAAAAAATACGGAGGGATTTTTACGCAGTTGATGGCACACCAACCGATGCGGTTATGATAGCGGTTCACGGTTTATTGCGGGACAGGAAACCGGATATCCTTATTTCCGGAATTAATCAAGGCGCAAACCTTTGTGATGATATAACTTACAGCGGGACGGTAGCGGCGGCGATGGAGGGGACTTTATTGGGAATCCCTTCAATAGCGGTTTCTTTGGTGGTTCGTAATAATAAAAAGCCGATTTGGGAGGTCGCTTCCGAATTTACAGCCAGATTAGCTAAGTATGTATTGAGAAACGGATTACCTGAAGATACCCTATTAAATGTAAATGTTCCCAATACAAAAAATGCAAGAATTGACAAATTTGCCCTTACGATACAGGGGCGTCGTATTTATGAGGATGTTTTAGTTGAAAAAATAGATCCTCGAGGAAAGCCGTATTATTGGATAGGTGGAGTGGAGGGAAAGTTGCGAATCGTGGAAAGGACGGATTTAGGCGCTGTTAAGCGGGGTTTTATATCGGTTACCCCATTACATATGGACTTGACGCATTATAAAGTTATGGACGAATTGGCTGAATTGTCTTTTAAATTATAGTTTTATAGTTTCATTATTTTTTATACGAGATAGTGATAAAAATCACTTGACAATAAAATCCCTATTAAATAACTTATTTAGTTATATGGAATTCGAGTATTAAGGAAATCATTGAAAAAGCTTCTA
>JALSTH010000079.1 GCA_026983835.1 Candidatus Zixiibacteriota bacterium
CCGCTTCCTTTCTTCGGCGGGAGATACTATTTGATACCGATAGATGTAAAATCGATTTAAATCCTCCGTCTTCATATTTTGAGCATTGTAAGAGGATTTCATCATCGCTTCGACAACAGCATCATCCACCTCATCAATTCCCGAAGTGGTCAGCAGCTCCACTTTTGAAATCGCACCGAAGATATCCACATAGAACTTTAAAACCACCATCCCGCGGTATTCCATATCTTTGATTGAGTTGGGCCATTCCAGCGGTGCTTTGTTATCAGGTTCGGGTGCAAGTTTGAACCCGGCGTTTTCGTATGTCGTAGTATCTTCGGGATTGAATGTTTTGGAGGTATCCTCCTCCACCAATTCCCCCAATTTTTTGCGCTTGACTTTTCGAGATGTAAGCCCTAAGCGGATTTTCGCTGCTTTGGAATAATCGGTATCGGGATATTTTTTGATTATGTCCTGATAGGCATAGATTACACTTGAATCTTGAGGGCAGATATAATAATCCAATACATAAGCTGCGGCATAAGCGGCATGGGCGGCATAATCGGTTCCCGGATGGTCGTTTTTAATTTTAATGTATATCTTCCTTGCCGAATCCGGATCGTTTTCCTCGAGAAGTTCTTTTTCCGCCAAACGGAACATTCTTTCGATATTGAGAGAATCCGGGAGGGCTTCGGTTATACCGAGTATATTAGCCGCCTCCAATCCGAAAGGCGTATCTGGATAGCGGCCGGCCAATTCAATGTAAAAGCTGTCCGCCAATGATGTATCTCCCTTTATATTTCGATAAATATAGCCGAGAGCATAATAAGCATATTTCGCCTCATCGCTGCCTGGAAATTCCTTCAAAATACGCTTGTATTCTTTCACCGCAGAGTCCGGTTGAGAGAAATCCATCAGCATCGCCTCGGCAAGCAGTAATAATGTGTGTGATATAGTTTCCCCACCGGTTGAGTCATTGGAGAGGGTGGTTCGATATGATTCCAGTTTGGTTATCTCCGAGGATTTATTTACACACAGTTCCGCATATTTTGAGTCTCTGCTTTCACCCTTACCTTTGGAATATGCTTCATTTGCTTTTTTCAGCTCTCCTTGCGCCTCATAAATTAGGCCCATTTTGTAATATGCTTGTGCTGATTGTTCGGTATGTGGATTCTCGAGTGTAATACTTTCGTAGGATTTTATCGCCTCATCTAATTTATTTTGAAGATGATATCCTTCGGCGACTTTTAATTTTATATCCGCTATTTTGTCATAGTATTTTTGGTTTTTCTCCAAACTCTTAAATATCTTCAAACCATCTTCGTATTTGCCCAACTTATATAAGCATTCGCCCATATTATACGATATTTCGTATTCCAGTTTGGAATCCGGTCCGGACTTTTCCGCCGATTTTAATGAGGCCAGCGCTTCGCTGTAATTCTTAAGCTCCATCAAGCATTCCCCGATACGAAGTTTGGCTTTTGCTTTGATATCGCTTTTTGGGTATTTTGTGAGCATTTCCTTGAACGATTCGATGGCGCTTGGATAACTTTCCTGAACATAAGCCATTTCTCCAAGCATAAAGGCGGCATCATCTTTGTATTTCCCCTTTTTACCTTTGGAAATTACATCCTGAAAAATCACCTCCGCTTGATCGTAATTCTCTAAATTGAAGCTACACATCCCAAGAAGGAAATCCGCCTCTTCTGCGTATTCGCTGTTTGGAAAGCTTACCGTAAGTTCCTTGAATTTTCTGTCGGCTTTTCGCCATTCTTCTGTGTTGTAATATGCTTTGCCGATTAAATAAAGGGCATCATCGGCATATTTGCTGTCCGGATAAAATGTTAGAACTTTGGAGGCTTTTTTTATCGCCTCTTCGTATGTCTTCTTTATCGAATCGTTGGCTTTTCCATCAGAGGTTTTCCGTTGTGATTGATATGCTTGATTGTATTTTTCTTTAGCATGATAAAAAGTATTATAATAAACACACCCCGAACCCAATCCGATTAATATTACGGTTATTATAAGTATAAGCGGGGAATTTAATTTATTTAATTTCATTTCTTCAGATGGAAAAGTTTTACCAACGGGATAAATTATCATTCACATCGGTTCGGTTTGTATATATCCATTCGATAATCCGGCATCGTAAAATGCCTTAACCGACTTTTGGAACTCGTCTTTGGTAATATGCCTATTTAATTGCGGATCGTCAACTGCTTTATAAGCCGGGAAGTACTGGCTCATCAGGGAAATATAAGTTTTCTTGGAAATATTGTCGGCGATGAACCTGAATATCTCCTTAGAATTCGAATAACCGTTCGGGAGGATTAAGTGTCTTATCAGCAAGCCCTTAATCGCTATGCCGTCATTATTTGTTTTTAAATCGCCCACCTGACGGTACATTTCCAAAACAGCCGCTCTGTTTACTTTTGGATAATCCTCTATCCCCGACAGTCTTTTGGCGATATCGCTGTCACCGTATCTCATATCCGGCATATATATATCAATTATACCTTCGAGGAGTTTTAATGTTTCCACCCTGTCGTATCCCGAAGTATTATAGACTATCGGTAGGTTAAGGCCGTTTTCTTTGGCGAAATAAAATGCTTTTATGATTTGCGGGATGATATGCGAGGGGGTGACCAAATTGATATTATGGGCATTTTGTTTCTGCAGTTTTATCATCATCTCTCCCAATTTCTCCGGAGAGACTTCCCTACCCTCGCCATATTGGGAAATGGGATAATTTTGGCAGTATAGACACCGCATATTACAATTTGCGAAGAATATGGTTCCCGAACCGTTATAGCCCGAAATTGGCGGTTCTTCCCCGAAATGTAAATTTACCGCAGCGATTTTAGGCAGTAGTCCCGTTAAGCAATCGCCGATAGCCTCATCGGCTAACCTGTCAACTCCGCACTGATGCGGGCAGACCATACAGGGGGAAAGCAAATCGTAAGCTTTCTCGATAATTTCCTTATGCATTGTTTAATTTCAATAATTTTACTATTTCGGGAAGTATCTTCCCCGATGGTCCTTTGAGAAGCTCATCCAAGTATGGAGTTATAGCTGTTTTATCAGGATTAATTTCCACCACATAGGCTTTCGATTCTTTGGCGGTTATCGGCAATTGAGCCGCCGGATGGACGAATCCGGAAGTGCCAACCGAAAAAAACAGATCGGAATTACGCGCCGCATAAAATGCCTTATTAATAGCGTCTTCGGGAAGCATCTCTCCAAACCAGACGACATCGGGACGGATTAACCCTCCGCACCGACATTTGGGGACTTCCTTTTTATCGACAGGTATTTCTTCAGCGTAGTATTCGCCGCATTTAGAGCATTTGTTCCGACGGATATTACCGTGAAGCTCGATTATTTTTTTGGAGCCGGCGACCTGATGTAATCCATCAACATTTTGGGTTATCAAAATGAAATCATCGAAGAGATCCTCCATTTCCGCCAAAGCATAATGTCCGGTATTGGGTTTTATATCGTAAATCAACGAACGGCGATATTGATACCATTCCCATACCAATTCGGGATTACGCATAAAAGCATCGAAACTCGCAAGTTCCTCCGGGCTGAATCTTTTCCATAAACCGTCCGTACCTCGAAAGGTGGGGACGCCCGATTCGGCGGAAACCCCTGCTCCGGTCAACACAGCTACCCTTTTTGCGTTTTTCAGTATGTCAATTAATTGCTCGGAAATCAAAACATTCTCCTTTTATTATTACTGTAATTTAATCAATAAGGGTACCATAGTCAACCCCCAACGCCCTTTATTCGGGGTTTTCGGGAAAACAAAACGGAGAGACGATTTGCGGTTCCTGTTTAATATGGAGTACAAATAATAAAACCCCCGCCATAAAGCGGGAGTTTTTCAAGGAACGGTATAAGACGGGGGAATTATTTTATCAAAGTCATCCTTTTTACTTCCGAATGATCGTTGGCATCAAGGCGGTAGAAATAGATTCCGCTTGCCAAGTCGGACGCATTCCATTTAACCGAATGATTCCCCGCCGAGACTGCCTCATCTACCAATGTTTCAACCAATTGCCCGTAAATATTGTAAATGCTTAGTTTCACTTTGGACGGTTCAGCGATAGAGTAATCGATAACGGCGGTAGAGTTAAACGGATTGGGGTAGGCATCTCGCAATTGAAAATGCATAGGTGTTTCCGTCGAGTGGTCGGATACATCATTAATTAATCCCCGATAGATAGTATAGGCGCTTTCGGCATTCGCGAAGAAATTGGAGAAATTCAAGCTACCGTAAAATTGATTTATGGCGGTGGTGTCAGTCTCGTTTCCTTCGAGATAATCGTAGTCGGAAGGATTTTGATGAAAGTATTCTCCGCCTACCAAAGCAACATCGACATTCCTGTTTTCGCCCGGATTCAAATCCATAGGACCGAAGGAAAACAGAAATCTCGTATCATAGCCGTTAGCGATATCGCGTGCTGCCTCTTCATTCGAGGGAGCTATCCATCCTTCACCCGAATAATCGATTGCGGAGTAAATTTGATCGTAATCGTGTTCTCCGTTCGCCATCACAAAATACCGGGCGGCATCCCCACCGGGGGTCCCATTACCTCCGCCCGGGAATGGTCCGTGATAATTATCCTGTTTTTGCGGTCCCCAATCCAAATCGGAGTTGACATTGCTTATCCACTAATTAAACGATGTTTGCAATCCGCTTTCCGGTGGGGACAGTATCTCTATCCCGCAGACCGAACGGACACTCCTGTCATCCCATTCGCCGCTTGAAGGGTCACCATCGTTATCGGCAATCCAGGCTATCTCTCTCCCATCGGACTCGGTATATCCACAAATATCGTCCTGAGCGCCTCCGGAATCCAATCGGGAGGTATCCGCTACATCGCCATCGTAATAAAGCCCGGTCCAAATATCGTTGATTGGATTGGCGGTTATATTCTCGATTGTAAATCGGAGGATGACGAAATCGCTATATGGAGGATAATTCCAAGAGAAGGAATGAGTAGTAATCTTCAAGCCGATAGGAGTATGGGGACCGTCTATCGGATCATCGTCGGCGAAGGATGAAGTATCGTAGCATACTCCGATAATCTCCCTGTCGGCTACATTCGAGGTAACTTCCATTTCTCCCTCGGGGCAGGGTTTGGGGAAAAGTTCATGAGAGTCCCACCAACCATCACTCCCGCAGGAAACCAAAGTATCGCCATCCACGATTGCCCCGACCCAGATGGAACCCATAAACAGGTATTCGAGTCCGCTGTTTGCAGGGAAACGGCAGGACGGCGCCGGAAGTCCGCTTTCCGGATCCAGCGTAGAAGGATTTTGTTCCGAGCCTATAATCCCTTGATTTGTTATTGTAAGCGCAACATTGCTTCCCCGAGTCGCATGATTGTCAAAGCAGGGGGAATCTTGAGGCGTGGTGTTTGTAGCATTGTAATTGTTGGCGAAGGCTAATCCTACGCCGACAATGATAAATACAAATGCGATTAAAATGATTGATGATTTTTTCATTATATGACACCTCCTAAATTAGACTGTTTTTACACGATGATGTCATAACTGATGATGTGTAAACGGATAATATCGACAATTAAAGAAATCACATCACCTCCTTTCTGAAAAGCGGGAGTATAGATTTAATACTTAATGTTTTCATAGCCCGCGCTCCGTATATGGAAACATTTTGGAATTTACGATGTTCCTTTATTTATTTTACGATATGGGAATCCAATAGTTTAATTTTATTGCGATAAAATTATCGCCGGAGGCCCTGATCGTATCGAATATATCCTTTGGTCGAATCAATTCACCCGGCGTATTCTCCCCTTCTCGGTTCTGTTGCCAAACCAAATAAAGGATACTTCCCGGACGGAATTCCCAACGCAATACCATATTGCTTCGAAATGATAAATAACTGAAATCCGGATTGTAGATGGAAAATGTATCGCCACCCTCACTAACGGTATAAGAACCATCGGATTCTTTTACGATGGTTGTTCCCCCGGTTCCATAAATTCGCAAATCCATACTTCGGGGTTCGGGGAGCTCGCCGAAATCATAGTAATGCCCCGCGCCGATAAAAGGCTCAAAATAAGCTTCAAAACTCAATTTGGGTGTGAAGAAATAGTTTATCCTGCACTCCAAACTCAATTGATTCATTTCAAGGCTGGAAAAGATGTATCTTTTTCCGAAAGTTTCCGCCGGACCATCATTCAGGGTGGTTACATATTGACGCTTCGAAACGGAATATGAATAATTAGGATATAACGATAGTTGCAGATGATTCCCTATGCGGCTTGATAAATCGAAATTTATGGCATTAAAAACACCTCCTAATTCGTTTTTGCTGATAGCGAAAAATGCTCCATATTGAGTGTTTGAAGCGAAGTTGTTATGGAATCCGACATTGAACCATCCCCGAAGAGGGTTTTTCGTCAGCGGTCCTCCCCTTGTTTTGTCATCATTCAACGATCTGGTATTAAGTCCAATCTCTACCCAAGTCCTCCAAAAATTATGAAATGTAAATTCGTTGTGAACCCCGAATCCTGTAAATTGGCGGATCAGCCCGAAATCCCAACCGGATGATATGAAGAAGGATAAGTTGTAATGCTGAAACACATTTCCGGGAGTGTTTTCCCGATATCTAACCTGTGTCGTGAACCTTATATCATCGGCTGAGCGAAGTATCCCGATATCATTCAAATCAAGTCCCGGCGATTCAGCCATAAACTCGGTTCCCCATAACCAATGCTTTCCGCTGTTTTTATTGAAGTCGAGTTCGATTTTATAGCCTGATAATGATGTTCGATTCGAGTCTATTTCGATGTAATCCGCATCGGGACGCTGAAAGTAATGCGCACTGGATTGTTTGGTTTTTAGAATCGCATTTTTACTTCCTTCGATGTAGCTGAAACCGAGCAAACCGCTGAGATTGTAATCCCCCTCGCCGAATCGTAAATCGAATTCGGTATTACCGGTATAGGCACGTTTCCGCAAAATATCGGATAGGGGACTGTTTGAAGGGATATCCCTCTCTACTGCGGTAATAAGCGCACCCATCGTCGAACCGTTATCCCCAAATTCCTGCTGAAATTTTGTGGCATGGTAAAATGATAAAGGCTCGACTTCGGTTTTCCCCTTGGTGTCGGTGGATATATCGTAAGTGTCAGCATATTCTTTGTTTGTCAACGCGCTTATGGATGCTATCGACAATCCCGAGCTTAGGCGCCCGGATATTTTAGCGGCTCCGAGAATAGTCGTGTTTTCGGGTATATCGACAAAATCACCTTCGGCGGTTCCATGGGGCGATGCGCCTATCCGTCGGGAATAGAAAAAATCGGTCGAGCTCAGCAATTGATTTCCTTCGATGAAAAACGGTCTTCTCTCGGAAAAATAAGTTTCGTATGCTGACAGATTTATCTCCGCCGGGTCCGCTTCCACCTGACCGAAATCCGGGTTTATTGTGGCATCCAAAGTTAAATTGGGACCTAATCCCATTTTTAAGTTCCCCCCAACCCTTGCCGATAAATCACTTCCATTCTCGAAAGGATTGTTGGGGGAATAATCGCTTATAAATTTCCCCTCGCCGGCGACATAAGGCAGAAGTTCCAAACGTCGCGACGGCTTGATATCCCGTATCCCCTTCAATATTCCGAAACGGGAAGCCCAGCCGGTGGAATCTTTGGGAACGATCACCCAATAATCATCCTCGTTATTGGTGGGAATCCATCTGTTTATGTTGATGCCCCAGACTTGTTCCGATTTCTTATTGAATCTTAATTGTGAAAAGGGGATTTTCATCTCGGCAGTCCAACCGAGGGAATCGATCGATGTTGCTGCCTCCCAAACAGGATCGAAGGAATAATCTTGCTCCCATTCGGTGTCTTCAGGATAATATCTGTCGAATTCCACGCCTGAAGCTGTTATCCCGAACCCATAAGCGGTGCGATGGTCGAAATAAGTATCAAAAGCGACCGATAACTGTTCCGTATCCCCATAATGATCGCGGCGATTAAGTATTTTCCTTATATGCCGCGGATTTTTACTATACATTCTGGCTCCGATATATATCGCTTTATTGTCGTATAGAATCGTTACTTTAGTGCTATCGGTCGGGGAGTCCCCTTCGTTGGGATCTTTCTGAAGGAAATCGGAAATAAATACAGTTTTTCTCCAGATGGGCTCATTGAGTTTACCATCAATCTTTAAGGGGACTTCATTGATACGCTCGGCAATGATAACTTTAGGCGCGATATTTCCGGTCGCGGAAGCGACATTATGGATATTAAGGACGGATACGGATAAAAATATCCATATAATAAAAGTATTACTGAATATATTTTTAATAATTGCCATCTTCATTCTCCAATACGAAGATTGTCGTGTCGGGTTTCTTTTTTTACGATTGGGAAAACAATTGTTTTGAACAAGGAATTAAAATTGATTTCCAAACAGCGCTGTAATATGATATTTTATTAAATGTAATTATACGATAATTTGCTACAATATCAAATGTAATGGATAAAAATAAATTACTTACAATTATAAATAGCATATCCGATGGCGTATTTACCATAGATACCGAATTTCGTATAACCTTTATGAATGAAGCCGTAGAAACCATCACCGGCTATAAAAAAGACGAGGTGATAGGTAAATATTGCCATAATGTATTTAAGACCAACATCTGTAAGGATAGTTGTGCCTTGAGGCAGACTTTATCCACGGGCGAACCTGTTATAAATAGATTGGTTTGTATGATTAACAAGGCGGGTAAAAAGGTTCCAATAAGTGTCTCGACAGCATTACTGAAGAATGAGGATGAGAAGGTAATTGGAGCTGTGGAGACCTTCAGGGATTTGGATATGGGGGCAAGGCTGCATAGCGAGTATGAAGCAAAATATACTTTTGAGAATATGATCAGCCGCAATGCCAAAATGCGGGAGATTTTCAAAGTTCTCCCTATGGTTGCTCAAAGTGATAGCACAGTCCTATTGCAGGGTGAAAGCGGAACCGGAAAGGAATTGGTCGCCCGCGCCTTGCATAACTTAAGCGCAAGAAGAAAAGGACCATTCGTAAGCCTGAATTGTGGCGCTCTCCCGGATCAATTACTTGAATCGGAATTGTTTGGATATAAGGCAGGAGCTTTTACCGATGCCAAAAAGGACAAAAAAGGACGATTCGCCTTGGCGGAGGGCGGGACTTTTTTTTTGGATGAAATAGGCGATATCTCGCCCGCATTGCAGGTTAAGCTTCTTCGGGTTCTTCAGGAGAAAACATATGAGCCGTTAGGGGCAACTCAATCCTTTAAGGCTGATGTTAGAATTATAACCGCAACGAATAAAAATTTAGAGGAACTTACCGCTCAAGAGAAATTCCGCAAGGATCTATTTTATCGTATCAATGTCGTCAAGCTGACTCTGCCCCCATTACGCGAGCGGAGGGATGATATTCCGTTGTTGGTGGAACATTTTGTGAGCAAATTTAATAGGCTTTTAAATAAAAATATCGCCGGCGTCTCAAGTGAAGCGATGAGATTGCTTTTGAAACATAATTATCCCGGAAATATCCGCGAATTGGAAAATATCATCGAGCATGCTTTTATAATGACCCCCAAAGGTGTTATAAGGCCGGAATTCCTTCCGGAATATATGCAGGATAAGAAAACGATTCCGGCAATAGAAATCGCCGGAACGATGAAAGAATTAGAAGCTCTGTTTTTAATCGCCGCCCTAAAAAGGAATAATTGGAAACGGAATAAAACCGCAAAGGAATTAGGGATAAACCCATCTACCCTCTATAGAAAAATCAAAAGACTCGGACTGAAAATCCCTAAAGAATAACGAGAATAAAAATTGCGTTTCTGCAATGCTATTTATATATAGCCGTGCGATATTGCAACATCCTTATTGTAATCTCTCCAATAATTGTCCCTCAACAGAGAATTATCCCAACCTTAATCGATTGTGCCGCAGGATATTAAAACAATTCTTTTTCTATATGGTTAAGTTGGCACACGATTTGCGGTAAAGAGTTTTGAAATAAATAATGGCAGTTAACTTAAGGAGGTTTTTTTATGATCGGGTTAGACAGATTGATAGAAATGAACGGAGTTATAGCCGCCGGGCAATTTTCAGAAGATGGTAAGGTAATCAGGAAGGTAGGCGATATACAGGATGGTGTTATGGAAGAGATTGCCGGATGGTGTGCTTCGCAAAACAAGACTGCTTCCCAACTTGTCGATTTTTTGGATGATAATTCGGATTATAACTGGCGGCCGTTAAATGGTTGGGCGATTTGGGGAGGCAAGTATGTAATTGCCGTTGTTGGAAATACGGGAGTTATTGTTGAATCGACAAGGGCTGATTTCAATCAATTGATTGTGGATTTGCTTGGGTCGGAGCCGACTGGGGCAAAGCAGATTTATTGATAGGCAATTAATACGATTGTTTGGAGAAAAATTAAAGTTAATAGAGAAAGGAGTATATTATGGAAAGCGAAAAAGAAAATCCCAAACTGGGACACGGGGTAGTGCATCCGGGTGCCAGGCCTATGAAGGTGTTCTTAGATGACGACGGTTGTATGTGGCTTTGTGATAAGGACATAGACCCCACTAAAGGTTATGCCGAACAGGGATGTTGGAGATGTAAGGATATGGTATTTACGCGCGATGATTGATTAAATTTATCCTTATAATCCAAAAAGCCGCTCCGATTGTTCGGAGCGGCTTTTTTTTACAACAGCTTTGAATAAGGGTTATTTCTTCTTCTTAAAAGGGGTTACAAATATATTGTTAAAACCCGATTTGTTCACGATGAAGATTATATTTTTGCCCAAAATTCGTGCGTAATAATTGTTTTCATCGCCGGGGACCTGTTTTCCGATTATGAATGTATGCAGGTCGCCTGCGGAATCAGTTATTTCGATTTTGTATTTCGGCCTTTCAAAGCCATAGTTATTTACACTATCGGGATTAGCGACATCCGTAGCCCTGAGATTGACGACCATACCGACTAAAGGATTGGCTTGATTGTCGGCGAGTTTTACTCCCGGGGAAAGTTTGCCTTTCTTCCATTTCTTTTTGGGTGCTGCTTTAATTGAATCGGCTTTCGATGTGGTGTTTGTTTTTATTACCTCGTTGATTAGCTCGATACTTTTGTTTCTGGAGATGATTTTTATCTTTTGGAGGTCATTCCTGTTATAATCAAATACTTTTGTTTCCACCCACCGTTTGGAATCGGGGTTGGCGTTATCGGTAAAAATTCCGAAACTTTGGAGCAGATTTTGGTGCGATAGATATATATTATTCGAACCGCTTTCTTTTAAAAATACTCCACGGTAATCCGGTCCTCTTTTGCCCAATGCAAAATTTAGCAATGTATCCCCTTTGTTCCCTTTAACGATAAGCTTCACCACTTGGGAGTCCTTTAATCCAAAATCCCCCGCAAGCTCGGGATTGGTTCCGCGTAGTTCACCCTTTATTCCTGTCAGATCTTCCATCAATTTGTCGATCTCGCTTTTCTTTGCCGGGGCATTGTATTTGGTCTTAACTTTCCAAGAGTCATTTTCCAAAGCGAGTATTATGCCGGAGTCCGGTTTGTTGGCTCGAAATACATCAACTTCGGCGATTTCGTCACCATTTACACCCTTGGATAAATCGATGTACTCCTCCGTAGCCGGTTTTTTTTCTCCGCTGTTGTTTTGGATTATGTAAATGACTATCAGTATAGCGAAAATCGCTACTAATGTATAAATGCTTTTCGATTTCATATCCTGACCTCCTAATTACCGATTGAGCCGATCATTCTCTGGTAATCCTCCCTGTTTTTACGACGGATCATAAAGCGAATTATGCCGTATATGATGATGATAACAGGCACTAAGATTATAGTGAAAAATCTCCAGAAAAGTTTACTCCCGGTGGAAACATCCTTAATATACCGCAATGTGGACATTTTACTACGGATATTAATTAAGTCGTTCCCCAAAGTTAGGGCATCCACGCTGTTTAAAAACAACAACCCGTCTCCGAAAGCCTGTAATAATCTATCGGAGAACATCTCCGCGCATCCGTACAGGATGAGCTTTCCGGGTTTTTGTTCCACCGTCTGGGCTTTTTGGGGATTTTCGTTTTGGTCTTTTCCCTGATTGGGCCAAGGTGGTATTTCTTTGCCGGCGTACAAATCCGGAAATTTGCCGGTGACAAAGACTCCCAAGGGCTGTTTTGGTCTTAATTCGTGTTCGGTGATATCCAAATCGATGCTGTTTAATTCACTTGATTTCGGCGGAATATTCCAACTCTCGTTTGAACTCCAAAACAGCAGATTCTTTTTCAATCCGAGCGAATCCAATTTTGCGTCATTTATGTCCAAAGCCGTTCCCCAAAGGTATAAAATCGAAGGGATACGGTTAGTAATTGAGAGATTGTTGTTCATATTTTGGGAGATTACCCTGATTTGGTTGGGCATTTTTACCGGAGTGTTTATAACCGCCGAGAATATACCGCCCAATTTTTGTTTTGTTGGAATACTGATAACCTCCATACTATTATCGAGCAATATACTGTCGCTGACACCCAACCCGTATCCTTTAAGCAAATCGTTGATTTTGGTGTTGTTTCTCGAAGGGGTTACGCTTATACCTCCGCGCCTGTCAGGGGTGAAACTGTAATCGTATTGCTGAACACTCATCATCACATTCCCTCCTTTGGCGAGGAAACGGCTTATCGCGAATTTTTGGCGTTCGCTTAAAGGTTCGGTAACCATAACGACAAGCGTTTTGGTATCCGGAGGAATAGTATCTCCCTCGGTTAATTCAATACGGCGGACATCATAGTTTTGGTCCTTCAGAAGTTCATTGATGCTTTTATAATTGTCCTGCCTTTGGGGAATTCTCTGTCCCATCTGCATCAGCATCTGCCGCACTTTAGGGTCCTTATATCTCGGATCGATTTCCCCCATTGGCGCATAAACGGTGACAGTTGGTTCTTTCTGTTGCACCATCCGATAAATTTTGCTCATCAAGTCATATTCAAGATTCGGAAGGGTTTGCGGAACCACCTGAGGAATAATTTCGCTTTTTTTATCCAAATAGGATATGGTGATAGTCGAATAAATCCTTTTAACCCCATAAGCATCTTTTTCAATCGATTGAGCCTGAAAGGGGACAATCCCTTTCTGGCGCAATTCGTCCTCGGATCCCGCTTGTGTGGGGTCGTAAACCTCATAATGGAAATTTCTCGATACTTTTTCCAATTCGTGCATTTTATCGGAAACATCCCTCTCAATTGTCTTCATTGCGGTCGGCATTTTATCTTTGGGGGAGACATAATAGCGAACCGTGATGGGGGCATCTTTGAGCTTCGATAGGATGTTTTTTGCCGCCGGGCTGACGGTATAAACCCCTCCTTCGGTTAGGTCGAATCTTCCCAATGATGTTCCCTCAACCACCACATTAAACATAATACCGATAGCCAACATCGCAATTACCGCGACCGTAAAGCTTTTGCTGGTATGACGGCGGAGTTTCCCCTCAACCGTATAGCCATTGAGCAGGAGAAATATAATGGTGTATGAAAGGAAATAAAGAATATCTCGAATATCTATTACACCCCGCTCAATTGATGAGAAGTGGCTGGATACGCCGAGCGAATTTTTGAAGAAACTTCCCATTCCCCCTATCCAAGAATCGAGGAACATTGCGATGTAATCGGTACCTACCATATAAAAAATAAAGCAGACCACCATCCCCATAATAAAAGCTGTTATCTGATCTTTGAACAGAGCGGACACGAACAATCCGATAGAGAGATAAAAAGCTCCCAATAGGGCGGCACCGATATAACCGCCGATTATCGGACCGGGATCGGGATTGCCCAAAAAGGTGAGCATTATGGGAATTACCAATGTTCCCGCTAATGAAACCAAAAAGAATAGATAAGCGGCGAAAAATTTTCCCACTACGAGCTGATTGCTTTTCATCGGGAATGATTGCAGAAGCGCAAAGGTCCCGCTTCTTCTATCTTCAGCCCAGAGCCTCATAGTGATTGCCGGAATAAAGATCACCATCGTCAGGGGCAGTAATCCGAAAAAGCCCCTCATATCGGCTATTCCGGTGAGAAAGAAGCTGGTCATATATAAGCCGGCATTTACTATGATAAACACGACGATAAAAATGTAGGCGATAGGCACATTGAAATACGCCGTAAATTCGCGCTTAAAAACAGTCATTATATTTTTCATTTTCCCTCCTTAACCTGCCTTTCTCATCGATTTTTTAATCAATGAGATAAATGTCTCCTCAAGCGATAGGCTGTGAGGGGTAAATTCTCTGACCATCCAGTTGTTTTCTTTTACTTTGGTCCCGATTTTATCGACCAAATCAACTCCGGGATCCGCTTCGATTACGAAGCAAGCCGCATTGGGAATTGAAGTCGGTTCAGGCCTCAAAGCCCTTACCCCTTCGATATCTCGCAGCTGTTTTTCAATATCGTCGGGATTACCATCCACGGTTAACTTAACCATTGACCCTCCGCCAACCTGCTGACGAAGGTCGTCCGCCGTGCCATCGGCAATTATCCTGCCTTCGTTGATAATGACAATTTTATCCGAAGTGGCTTGAGCTTCTTGAAGGATATGGGTCGAGAAAACGATTGTTTTCTCCTTTGCCAAATCGCGGATAAGTTTCCTTATGCCGACAATCTGTACCGGATCCAGACCTGCTGTCGGCTCATCCAATATCAAAACTTTTGGGTCGTGTATCAAAGCTTGAGCTAATCCAACACGTTGCTTATAACCCCGCGAAAGTTCGCCTACAATACGCTTATATACGCCTTTAATGCCGCATGCCTCCACAACCCATTCTATCCTGTTCGGGACCTGAACCGGATGGATACTGCGTCCCCGCGCCACGAATTCGAGGTATTCATTCACCTGCATATCGTTGTAAAGCGGAGCTGTCTCGGGGAGGTATCCCAATATCTCTCGTATCTCTAAGGGATTTTTAAGGATATCATACCCCTCCACTGTCGCCGTTCCGGCCGTGGGAACGATTTGGGTGGTGATAATGTTCATTGAAGTAGTCTTACCGGCGCCGTTGGGACCCAATAAACCCATTACCCGCCGGTCTTCCGCTGTAAAGGAGGCATCGCTTAAGGCAACGGTTGCACCGTAATGCATAGTTAAATTCTGGGCAACAATCATCCAGCAACTCCTTTCTTGTTTATTTTAAATATGCCGTTTTCGACCGCACCTGTAAGATATGGTGTTGATTTTTTCAGCGCAATTTATCATTATACAAATTAGTTTGGATTTAGTTCAAAAGAAATTTTATTTGTTTTATCTTATATTATTGAATTATTTGGATATTTTGGCTATTTCGATTTGAGGAGTTAAAATGGAAACATCGAATAAATACTTTGGCAGGGATTATATCTCCACTTCCGATTGGAGCAAAGAAGATTTAATCGAAGTGCTTGAGGTTTCCTCGAAACTAAAGGAGATGAGGCACAAAGGGATTCCCCATCGTCACCTTTTGGGGCAGACGGTGTTTCTGATGTTTTTTGATAAATCGACGCGGACGAGAAATTCATTTGAAGCGGGAGCAACCCAATTGGGTGCGCATGCCCATTTTATCGACATCGCCACTTCCCAGATAGCACATGGGGAAACCGCAAAGGATACCGGGATAATACTTTCATCTTATGGGGAGGCAATCGCCATTCGGCATGATCTTATCCCGGGGGAAGGGAACAGCTATATCAGGGAAGTTGCCAAATATGCCGATGTTCCCGTTTTTAATATGCAGTGCGATATCGATCATCCATTTCAAACAACCGCCGATTTGATGACTATACGGGAGGAGTTCGGCAAGGATCTGCAGGGATTGAAAATCGCTGTCAGCTGGGCTTATACAAAAAGCTATGCCAAGCCGTTATCGGTTCCTCAAGGGCTGATAACTTTATTGACGCGGTTTGGTTGCGAAGTGACGCTTGCCCATCCGCCGGAGTTTAAGCTGATGAAAAATACATTAAAGGAAGCCGAAGAGAACGCCAGAAAGTCGGGGGGGAAATTCGCTATCACCGATTCGATGGAGGATGCATTTGAGGGCGCCGATGTCGTTTATCCCAAGAGCTGGGGAATTGAGGAGCTATTCTCAAAGCCTGAGGAAGCATTAGCCCTAGCCGAAAAATATAAGGGCTGGATTTGCGATTCGGATAAAATGAAGTTGACAAACGATAACTCAATTTATATGCATTGCTTACCTGCGGATAGGGGAAAGGAAGTGTCGGATGAGGTTATTGATGGTTCGCATTCGAGGGTTTTTCAGGAGGCAGAGAATAGACTGCACACATCCAAGGCGGTGATGTTAATGACGATGGCGAAAAAGTTGCCAAATCTAAAACTGTAATAAATCTGTTATGCTAAAAAATATAAAACAAATTCCTTCTGCGATTATTTTGGCTGCCGGTGAAGGTTCGCGTATCGGGACCCCAAAGGCGCTGCTGAAAGCTAACGGAAGATCTTTTATCGAAAGGGTTATCGATACACTTATAATAGCAGGAATCGAGGATATTACGGTCGTCTTGGGCGCCGATGCGGAGAATACCAAAACCCTAATCGATACTTCGGTAGTGGAGGTAGTTTATAATCCTGATTATAGCGGAGGTCAGTTTAGCTCCATTAAGAAGGCGGTCGAAAATATTCGACCCATAGGAGATATTGCTATCTTCCCCGTCGATCACCCGTTAGTTGAGCCGAACACGGTTTCCCTTTTAATCGAAGCATCATCTACTGATAAGGGCAATAAAGCTTTCATACCTGTGTATAAGGGACGGAACGGACATCCTGTTCTTTTGAAAAAACAATTGGTCAAAGATATTATCAATGCCGAGAGGGATACAACCTTACGGGATATAATTTGGAAGGATCCATCGGTAATTCACAGGGTAATCGTGGATGATCCGGGAATAATAATGGATATTGATACCCCGAATGATTACAAGCAATATATAATGCGTCTGGAGCGATAATCGAATGAGCGCAATAGGAAAAAGTGTTGCACGGGCGGAAGGCGAAGAAAGGGTTACCGGCAAAGGGACATTTGTTGCGGATATAAAACTACCGAGTATGCTATATGCGTCGGTTATTCGTTCCCCTATCGCCCACGGGGATATAATAGAGGTTGATGATTCAAGGGCTTCTAAGATTAAGGGTTATAAGGGGATATTTACTTACCGAGATATTTTGGGTGAAAATGTAATCCCCGTCGTATTTCGCGATCAGCCTTGTTTCGCCGAGAAGAGGGTCAATTATTACGGGGAGCCGATCGGGGTGGTAGTCGCCGATTCAAAATCCGCCGCCGATATGGCTCTATCGAGGGTTAATATTGATTATAGGGAACTCGAACCTCTTTTGGATCCACTGAAAGCGCGTGGAAATGAAAGAATAAAGATTTACGGTGAAGATAATATTTTCAAACACCTTAAGGTTAGGAACGGGGATATCGAAAAGGCTTTTGCCGAATGCGAGGTGGTCATTGAGGATATTTACACTACGCCTTATCAGGAACACGCTTACATCGAAACTCAAGGTATGGTTGCAAATCCTCTCCCGGATGGGACTATGGAGATATACGGTTCTATGCAATGCCCCTTTTATGTTCGAGAAGCCGTTGCTGCTGTGTTGGATTTGCCGTTCAGCAAAGTTAGAGTTGTGCAAACATCAACTGGGGGGGCTTTCGGTGGTAAGGAAGATGTCCCTTCTCTTGTCGCCTGCCAAGCTGCCATACCGGCGTATCATTTGAAAAGACCTGTTAAGCTGATTTATAGCCGTGATGAGGATATAATTTCAATGTCCAAACGGCATCCGGGATGGATACGCTATAAGTCGGGTGCCGATTCAAATGGGGTATTAAAAGCGGTGGAGGTGGAATATATTATTGACGGTGGGGCATATTCAACTCTTTCGCCGGTGGTTTTATGGAGGGGGACGGTTCATGCGGTTGGGCCCTATCGTTGCGAGAATGTAAAAGTGGATACCTATGCCGTCGCCACTAACAAAGTTCCTTGCGGAGCTTTCCGGGGATTCGGCTCGCCTCAGGTATTATTTGCCGCCGAATCCCAAATGGATCGCTTGGCGGAGAAATTAAATATCGATCCTGCGGAGTTTAGATTAAAAAATATCCTCCGCACAAATGACACTACCCCCTTTGGACAAAAGCTCTCGTGGTCGGTTGGAGCTGAGGAAGCGCTAATGAGGGTTTTGGAAAAATCCGATTGGAAAAAACGGAAGGATAAGAATGAGTATGCGCCTGACGGTAAAAAAATCGGTTATGGCCTTTCTTCTGTCTTTTATGGGGTTGGATTGGGTGCCGGCGGAAAGCACTTAGCGAGGACTGGGGCGAGGGTTATGGTTGAGGGCGATGGATCGGTTTCCTTTTCTGTGGGAACCACGGAGATGGGTCAGGGGATGCGGACTGTTTTAGCTCAGATAGTAGCGGAAGAGTTGGGATTACCTTATGAGAATATCCGAATGATTCCCACAGACACATCGCGGGTTCCGGATTCGGGACCCACCGTCGCCTCGCGGGCTACCACTATGAGCGGGAGAGCGTTGATAGACGCCTGCGGTAAACCCCGCAATTCCATATTAACCGAAGCCGCCCGGATGTTGGGCGTTGAAAAACATCAAGTAATACTTAAAGATGGAATGGCGTTTAGCCGTGTTGATAAGGATAAACAAATTTCTGTTATGGAGGTGATAAACAGCTGTTTTGCCAAAAGGATGCCTTTGTCCGGTGAGGGATGGTATGTATCGCCGGAAACCTCTTGGGACGAGCGGCGCGGTTTCGGGGATGCTTATGTAACCTACGCTTGGTCATCGAATGTGGCGGTTATTGCGGTTGATATGGATACGGGGGAAATAGAAGTTTTAAAGATTTACTCCTCTCACGATGTCGGTAAGGCAATCAATCCATCTTTGGTCGAAGGACAGATAGAGGGTGGGGTAATACAGGGGTTGGGGTATGCGCTTACTGAGAATATAATAACTGATAAGAAAGGGCGTTTGATGAACACCGAGTTTGCAACTTATATTATCCCAACTGCGGCGGATGTCCCATCCGTGAAGCCTATAATTGTCGAACATCCGTATCCAGAAGGTCCTTATGGCGCCCGCGGTTTTGGAGAGCAACCTTTGATGGGTGTTGCCCCGGCGGTGGCGAACGCCGTGAGGGATGCTGTCGGGGTAAGGATAAGCAATCTTCCGATAACTCCGGAGAAGGTTTGGAAGGCATTGCGCAAATATGAAGATTAAATTTATATTAAATGGTAAAAAGACAGTTGTCGATGTCCCCGGAGGAATGCGCCTTATCGATTTATTGAGGGAAAAACTTAATTTGACCGGGACTCGTGAAGGATGTGGTAAGGGGGAATGCGGTGCCTGTACGGTTTTGCTTGATGGGAAACCGGTAAATTCTTGTTTGATACTTGCCGCTCAGGTTGATG
This sequence comes from Candidatus Zixiibacteriota bacterium, assembly GCA_026983835.1. Taxonomy (GTDB): domain Bacteria; phylum Zixibacteria; class MSB-5A5; order UM-FILTER-46-8; family UM-FILTER-46-8; genus JALSTH01. Next base: position 19,487 of record JALSTH010000079.1, read on the forward strand.
GGCGGGATATTCTTACAATCGAGGGTTTACAAAAGGGAGATTCTCTTGACCCCGTTCAGCGGGCATATATCGATACTGCTGCCGTCCAATGTGGCTTTTGCACTTCGGGGTTTATACTTGCCACTAAAAGCCTATTGAATGAGAATCCTGACCCCTTGGATGAGGAGATAAAGAGGGGGATAGCGGGAAATCTGTGCCGATGTACCGGTTATGCGAAAATCTTCGATGCGGTTAAAACAGCGGCGGAATATATTAAAGAGGAAAATTGAGCAAGGAGTTATCCGAAAGAGAAATTATCGGCGAATTGGCAAAATTGCAGGAGAATAATATCCCTTGCGCTATGGTTATCATCATTTCCGCGAAAGGTTCCACGCCCCGAAAGGAAGGAGCGATGATGATTGTCCTATCCGATGGAACCATCTTGGGAACTATCGGTGGTTCGAAAGTCGAAGCGCTTTTGGCGAATGATGCCTTATCCTCCATCAGCGAAGGTAAACCCAAACGGGTGAAGTATTCGGTTTCGGATGATGAGGGTTTGCAGACAGGGATGATATGCGGCGGAACAATGGAGTTTTTCGTCCAACCGTTCGGTAATTTCCCCGAACTGATTATATTCGGGGCGGGGCATTGCGCCGTACCTCTCTGCCATATAGCTTCCAAAAGCGGCTTTATTGTGCGGGTGTTTGACGAACGTCCGGAATATGTCTCTTCTTCAAGGTTCCCGGAAGCGATCGAAACATTATTCGGCGGATACGATGAGTTGATTGAAAGTTATGATTGGTCGAAGAAGCCTTATGTCGCAATCCTAACCCATAGCCATAATTCCGATGCGGAGATATTGGAAAAAGTTATAAACAAGAGTTGGACCTATTTGGGAATGATAGGATCGGAAAGAAAGAAAAAACAGGTATTTAAAAAACTCAAGAAAAATGGGATTAATCAGGAGTTATTGGGTCTGGTTTCCACCCCGATCGGATTGGAAATCGGATCGGAAACGCCGGAGGAGATTGCAGTCAGCATTGTTGCGGAAATGATAAAGGTCAGGAGGAGCTAATGCTTTCAGATTCGGAAGTGATTGTCCCGAAGAATATCGATGAAATCCTTGAGGTTATTTCGAAAAAGAAAGCGGCAGTCATCGCCGGCGGTACCGATTTACTTGTACGGATTAAAAGTGGTATAACTCCTCCCCCCAAAGTGATAGTTGCTTTGGATAAAATCAGCTCTCTGCATAAAATTGCGAAAAAAGGTAATAGGGTTATAATAGGTGCTTCGGCTACCTATAATGAGATACTACATTCAGAACTGATTAGAGACAATTTCCCTCACCTCGTTGGAGCCGCCGCTGAAGTTGGATCCCCGCAAATCCGTTCGCGGGGGACAATAGGCGGGAACATCGTCAACGCTTCCCCGGCCGGTGATTCGATTCCTCCATTATATACACTTGGAGCCGAATTGGTACTCCGTTGCATAAATGGCGAAAGAAGAGTGAGGATAGATAAATTTATCAAAGGTCCCGGGAAAACCGTTTTACGCAAAAATGAGTTGCTCACCGCTATCGAAATAGAAATCCCTCGAGGTAAACCCTATTATTTTTTCAAACGTCTGGGAACTCGTAGGGCATTGGCTGTGGCGAAAGTTTCTGCTGCCGGGTATATCGGGATTGATAAGGGAATTGTTGAAAAGGCGAAAATCGCTCTTGGAGCCGTAGGACCAACCGTCGTATATTCACATTCAGTCGAAAAAATACTGCTTGGCAAAAAATTGTGTGAGGGTATAATTTCATCGTCTGCGGAAGTATCCAAAGCCGATTGTAATCCTATCGATGATATCCGTTCGGAAGCGAACTATCGGCGGGAGATGGTTGGAGTCCTTGTTAGGCGGGGATTGACGAAGATTTTAGAGGAAATAGATGGCTGATGAAAAAGACAAATTGAAAGTTGTTGGCACAAGGGTTATCCGAACGGATGCATTCGATAAGGTAACGGGGAGGACGAGATATTCCGCCGATGTTAATGCTGTGGGGCAACTATTCGGTTCGGTTTTACATAGCGAATATCCTCATGCGGAGATATTGGAAATTGACACTTCCGAAGTCGAAAGGCTCGAGGGTGTAAGGGCTGTGGTAACTCGGGAAGATATCCCCGGTGCGAAATATTTCGGAGGCGTGATTCCCAATCAGACAGTATTTGCGGTCGATAAGGTGCGCTATTATGGCGATGGTATATCGGCTGTTGCCGCGGATACGCCGGAATTGGCTGAAGCCGCTAAGTTGTTGATTAAAGTCAAATATAAACCATTGCCGGTTTTAAGCGATGCCCGTGAGGGATTAAGGGCGGATGCGCCGAAGGTATTTCCCGAAGGTAATTTATGCAAGCATCACAAAGTGCGAAAAGGAAATGTGGAGAAGGGTTTTGCTGAAGCGGATTTGATAATTGAGCGTGAGTATTCCACCCAGAGGATAGAGCATTCTTATCTTGAGCCGGAAGCGGTGGTGGCTGAATTATCGGAAGATGGAGGGATTAAAATAATCGGCTCCATCCAAAATCTATTTTCCGCTCGTAGGGCGGTTGCTTCCGTGCTGAACCTCCCTTTGAACAAAGTCAGATTGATTCAAGCTCCGTTGGGTGGATCTTTTGGGGGAAAGGATGAGGCTGTTACGGTTCTTTTCTGTCGTGCCGCCCTATTGGCGATTAAATGTGGACGCCCGATTAAATTAGTAAATAGCCGCGAAGATTCTTTTCGTGAATCATACAAGAGGCACCCATATTTTATGCGGTATAAAGCCGGAGTGAAATCGGATGGAACATTTACCGCGATGGAAATAGATATAACCGCCGATGCCGGAGCCTATGCCAGTATGAGCCCTTTCGTGACTTGGCGGAGTGTGGTCCAGGCGACAGGTCCTTATCGCGTGCCGAATGTGAAAACGGATGTCCGTGCGGTTTATACGAATAATAATTATACCGGTGCAATGCGCGGGTTCGGTTCTCCGCAGGTCAATTTCGCCGTGGAATCATTTATAGATGAGATAGCGGAAGAACTTGGAATAAATCCGTTGGAACTGCGTTTGAAAAATGCGTTTGTCGACGGAGATATTACCGCTACCGGACAGAAGCTAAATCACAAGGTCAGCCTCGGTGAGGCTTTGAAGACGATAGCCGAAAGAAGTGATTTTGTCTCGAAATGGGAAACCAGCCGCAAAAGCTCAAGCAGGGATGTTAGGAAAGGGATAGGAATATCCTGCTCTTATAGAGGGGTTTCTCTCGGAGCGGAAGGGACCGACGCCGCCAGTGTATTGGTATCGATTCAATCGGATGGCTCCGTTATTGTGGAAACCGGATTGGTGGATATGGGTCAGGGAGCCGCTACGGCGATAAGTATAATCGTCGCCGAAGGGCTTGGAATCGATATTGAGAAAATACATTTCCTGAATGCGGATACTTCGAGAGTTCCGGATTCGGGACCTACTGTGGCTTCCCGTACTACCATAATGGCTGGAAACGCCGCTAAAAATGCCTGCGAAATATTAAACGAAAGAATAAAGCGGGTAGTATCCGGGGAAAAGGATTTAGGCTTCGAGGAAAAAGTTGCCATCTGTTTTCGTGAAGGGATTTCCCTATATGCGGTAGGACATTATAAATCCCCCAAAACAACTTGGGATGAGGAAAATGGTTATGGGGATGCCTATTTTACCTTTGTTTATGGAGCTAATATCTCTGAAGTGGAAGTTGATATGCGCACCGGGAAGGCTAAGGTCGATAAATTTTATGCGATTCACGATGTCGGCAGGGTTGTTTCCTTATCGGGAGCTGAAGGTCAGGTTTACGGTGGAGTGGCTATGGGGATGGGATATGCTCTTTTGGAGGATTTCCATCAAACTGACGGCATCCCCGATTTTAAGAACTTCGATGAGTATCTTCTGACGACCGCTGCCGATATCCCAAAAATGGAAGTTGAGTTTTTACAAAACCCGGATAAGGCGGGCCCGTATGGCGCTAAATCCCTGGGTGAACCGTCAACCGAAATCGTTGCGCCTGCCATCGCAAATGCTGTTTATAACGCTACCGGTAAGCGTATTAGAAATCTCCCGCTGACACTGGAAAGGGTGCTTATAGGCAGGGAATTGGTGCGCCCGTCCAAGCGGGGGTCTGAAATCGCCAGAGGGGAAAAATGATTCCGGAAATAGAATATATCAAAGAGACCGAATTGGATTTGGCGCTGCAACATTTAGCCTCCGATAAAAAAGTTATTCCCTTTGCCGGCGGCACGGATGTTCTGATCGAATTGAGGAAAAGTAAAAATCCATTTGACAGGAAAGCGCTCTTGGATGTCAAAGGATTGGGGTTGAATGATATTTATATTCATTCCGATACCGTAATCATCGGTGCGGCTTCCACCCATACGGAGGTTGAAGATAATGAAATCATCAAATCCAAGCTTCCTGTTTTGACGAAGGCATCATCTCTGATCGGTTCAAAGCAGATAAGGAATAGAGGGACCATCGGTGGGAATATAATTAACGCCTCGCCCTGTGCGGATACGGTTCCCGCTTTGCTTTTATACGATGCCCAAATAGTCATTAGATCGCTAAGCGAAGATAGGACCGTGCCTCTATCGGAATTTATAACATCTCCCTATGAAACCGTCCTGCAGAAAGACGAATTAGTCACCGAGATCAGAGCTTTCCCTGTTGCTGAGGATTACGGCTGGGGATATTACAAACTTGGCAGACGAGGTGCCGTGAATATCAGCAGAATGACCGTTGCGGCGTTGATGAAGGTTGATGGTGAGGGCAAAATTAATGAAATTAGGGTTTCGGCGGGATCGGTTTTTCCGATTACTTCCCGTATTTCGGATGTTGAAAAGATGTTGGTTGGGGAGAAACCAAAAGCTGAAATTTTCAGACGGGCAGGTGAAATTGCTGCTGAGAAGATGATTGAAACAAGCGGGCGCAGGTGGTCCACCCCGTATAAGGAATCGGTGGTAAAAGAATTGATTGTTAGAGTATTGAACGAAGCTTATTCGAGATGCAAAAATGATGACCTTTCTTGATGTCCGGGTGAATAAAACGAGGGTCAGGCGGTTTGTGCCGGCTCACTTTACTTTATTGAGATTTCTGCGGGAGACCGAAGGGCTGACCGGTACTAAATGCGGTTGTGAGATCGGAGAGTGCGGCGCCTGCACTGTTTTATTGGATGGAAAGGCGGTGAACTCCTGCTTGGTGCTTGCACCTGAAGTCAATGGAGCGGATATTTGGACGGTTGAGGGGTTGGCTGAGGGGTTTGATCTCCATCCGATTCAGAAAGCGTTTCTCGATAATGATGCTGTGCATTGCGGTTATTGCACCCCCGGTTTGTTAATGAGTAGCATCGCCCTATTAAACGATGACCCCGATCCATCAGAGGAAAAAATAAAAACCTATATCGCCGGCAATCTTTGTAGGTGTACTGGATATATCCCGATAATCAATGCTATTAAGGAAGCCGCAAGGATATTGAAAAATGAGCCTCGTCCTTTATTAAAATAAGGGGAGTTATGAGAGGGTATTTCGAATTCGATAAGCGGGGAGCTACTTATTCAAAGGAGATAATCGGGGGGATAACCACATTTGTTACCACTGCATATATTATTATCGTGAATCCCGCCATATTGGAAGCTGCCGGTATTCCGCGCGGTCCGTCAACCATCGCCACGATTATAACGGCTTTCGTGGGAACATTCTTTATGGGGATTTATGCGAAACGTCCCTTTGCTATCGCCCCATATATGGGAGAAAATGCTTTTATCGCTTATACGGTTTGCGGCATATTGGGATATTCGTGGCAGACGGCGTTAGGAGCTATTTTTATCAGCGGGATTTTATTCGTGGCTTTAACTTTAATCGGCGGCAGGAAATATCTTGCCGAAGCAATTCCCTTCAGTTTGAAATGTTCTTTCTCCGTTGGCATCGGATTGTTTTTAACCTTCATCGGATTGAACGAAACAGGTATTGTCAAGCTCGGAGTCGAAGGCGCTCCGGTTGCTTTCGGGAACATAAGCTACCCCGGAGTGTTAATCGCTATCTTCGGAGTGGTGATAATCACAATTTTGCTTTTGAAGCGGGTTCCCGGAGGGATGTTTATCGGGATAATAGCAACCGCGGTATTGGCGTTCTCTACCGGGACTTCCCCCTTACCGAAAGGAATTATCTCTATGCCCCCCGATATAAGCGAAATCTTTCTGAAATTGGATATAAGGGGAGCGCTTACCTGGGGATTTTTCTCGGTGGTATTGACGGTTTTCGTGATGGATTTTGTGGATACGATGGGAACGCTTATCGGAGTTTCATCGTTGGCCGGGCTTTTAGATGAGAAGGGTAATCTTCCCGAAATAGAAAAGCCGATGTTGGTTGATGCGGTAAGCACCGTTGTGGCATCATTGGTCGGAACTACTACCGCCGGTTGTTATATCGAATCGGCGGCGGGAGTCGAAGCCGGAGCTAAAACCGGATTTTCAGCGATAATCACCTCTTTGTTGTTTCTTTCCGCTATGTTCTTTTCGCCTTTTTTGACAGCTATTCCCGCATCCGCTTATGGACCCGCCCTGATAATTGTCGGATTTCTTATGCTCCGCCCGGTTGTGGGAATTAAATTTGATGATTACAGCGAGCTGTTCCCCTCGGCGGCGACTATCGCTCTGATGTCCTTTACTTTTAATATAGGAATCGGGATGACTGCGGGATTTATTCTCTATCCCATTCTAAAAATTGCTTCGGGTAAGGCGAAAGAGGTTCACGGCGGAATGTATATACTTGCAGTGCTGTCCTTATTATTCTATATTTTTTACCCATATTCATAGGAAGGATTATCTTTTCTTTGAACATATAATAGATAACCGAATATAAAAGCTAAAGTGAACCGGATAATACGATATGGAAATAAAATCGCTACCTGTTATCGATAAGAAAAACTATCAATACGAAGCTTCAAGATGTCTTGCTTGCTATGATCCCCCTTGTGTGGAAGCGTGTCCGGCATCGGTGCCGATTCCGAGATTTATCAGGGCATTGAATAGCGGGAATATCGATTATGCCGCCGATTTGGTCCGCGGTGTCAACCCAATGATTTCGATCTGCGGTGAGGTTTGTCCCGCGGAGGACTATTGTATGGATGCCTGCACACGCAATGCACTGGATAAGCCGGTGGAAATTCGACGACTCCATAAATTTGCCACGGATTATGGAGCGGTGCCCAATGAAGAAATCCCCTATGAAACGAATTTGGATAAAAGAGTTGCGATTGTCGGCGGCGGTCCTGCCGGATTAACCTGCGCGGCGTTTTTATGGAAATCCGGCGTTGGCGTAACCGTTTATGAAATTGCAAAGAATCTTGGTGGGGTACCATCAAATGAAATACCGGAATTTAGATTGGCGGCGGACAAAATGGAAGCTGATGTGGGAGCGATACGGAAGTTGGGGATTGAATGGAAGTTGGGAGAAAATATCGAGCATCCATCCGCTCTATTGAAAGATTATGATGCCGTATTCCTATCGACCGGCCTGCCTGAAGGAAAGGGGTTGAATATACCGGGGGAGGGAAACGAGAGGGTTTACTCCGCTTTGGAATTTTTACGGAAGGCTAAACACTCCCCTGATGGTATTTATGTTGGCGATAAGGTCGTCGTTATCGGCGGAGGGAATGTATCTTTGGATGTCGCTTCCACCGCTCATCGTTTGGGGGCGGAGGAGGTTCATCTTGTTTATCGCCGAGGGGTAAAGGAAATTAAGATATGGGAATCTGAGCTTCGGGAGGCGATGAATGCCGGCGTTATAATTCACTACCTATGTTTCCCGAAGGAGTTTATTATTGAAAATAATGAACTGAAAGGCCTCCGTTGTGGGCGGAATGAGCTGTCCGATGAATTGGATTCTTCCAACAGACGGAAACCTATCCCTTTGGATGATAGTTATGATTTTCTCCTGCCTTGCGATACAGCGATTGTCTCCATAGGGTTAAAATCGGAATCGATTACTGACCGTTTCGTTCCGGAAAATATCAAAGAATATAAAAGTAAAGAGAAGGGAATTTTTATTGGGGGTGATTTGATAACCGGGGAGGGAACAGTTGTTGAGGCGGTGCGTCAGGGAAAGGAAGCAGCGGGGGTTATCGTCGAATATCTAAAGGGGGGGAAGTGGTGATTTATACTTCAAAGAGATTGCGCACGGATTTTTTGGGGGTTGAACTGGAAAACCCCTTCATCCTCTCCGCGGCACCTTCCACCGATGAGCTTTCCATAGCGAGAAGGGGACTTGATAGCGGATGGGCCGGGGTTATCCTAAAAACAACTTCGCGTGAGGGGATGGATGTCCGTTTGG
>JALSTH010000080.1 GCA_026983835.1 Candidatus Zixiibacteriota bacterium
TGGTGTACCCTATGATGAGCGGTTTCTATGATGACGGGCGCTTATATGGTATGGGAAACATAGATCTTATCAGCCAATACCATATCGGGGATGTTTGTAAAAGGATATCCCTTTTGAAATCCGAGTATCCGAATAAAATGATCGCCGCTTCTATGATGTCCGACTCTAAAGAAGGATGGCAATCGACAGCGAAAGCCTTAGTTGATGCCGGTGTGGATTTAATCGAATGTTCTTTTTCCTGCCCTCAGGGTTCTGCAGGTGAAGACCCCGGTAAAATGCTTGCCCAAAACGCCGAAGCGACCAAAAGAGCCGCCTCCTGGGTTAAAGAAGCCGCAGGCGATACTCCGGTGCTGATAAAAATTACGCCGATGGTAACCGATATCGTTGAAATCGTCAAGGCTGTGAAAATTGCCGGAGCCGACGGCGTAACAGCTTCCAACTCTATCCCGGCGCTGATGGGCATAGATATTGAAACCCTTGAACCGATACCATCGGTTGGGGGAGCCTCAACTTATTCCGGGCTGACGGGACCGGCGATAAAACCGATTACCCTAAAAACTGTGGCGGATATTTCAAAGGGTGTCCACGATTTTCCCATATCGGGAAACGGCGGTATAGCCAATTGGCGGGATGCTGTTGAAATTCTATCGGTGGGGGCTTCCAATGTTCAAATCTGCACGGCCGTTATGCTTAATGGTTTTGATATCATCGAGGATCTGTGTATGGGGCTTGACGGTTATCTCCATCGCAAAAATTTCGAGAGCGTAAAAGATCTTGTCGGCGCGGCTTTGGATAAGATAGTAAATCATCCCGATCTCCCACTCAAAAGCCCCAAAAGTATCATTGATATCGATTCCTGTATCAATTGCGGGAAATGTTATATCTCCTGTAGAGATGGAGGGCACGAAGCTATCGGTTGGGAGACTGAAAAAAGGATTCCTCAAGTGGATAGGGAGCGATGTGTTGGTTGTGGGTTATGTGCTTTGGTCTGCCCTGTTCCCGGATGTATTATCATTGATGAGATTTAATGAACCTTCAACCTGTTTGCGGGTTTTCATTATACATAAATAGCGGTGTTTTAGATATGGAGGAATAATGAGTGAAAATCCGTTTGCGAGAAGAAACAAACGAGAGATAGCCGAACTAGTCGCCGTTGCCTCCGGCAGGAAACGAGCGGATTTATGTTTGGATAATGCTAAAATAGTCAATGTATTTTCGGGGGAGATCATAAAAGGATCGGTCGCTGTTTATGGCGATAGAATAGCCGGGGTAGGCCCTCGTTATGAAGCCAAAAAGCATATAAATCTAAAAGGAGCCTACATTGCTCCGGGGTTTATCGATGCCCATTTCCATTTGGAATCTTCGATGGTCACCGTGCCGGAATTTACCCGTGCGGTCCTGCCGATGGGGACCACATCGGCGGTAGCCGATCCGCATGAGATAGCAAATGTATTTGGTTATAACGGGATTCGGTATATGTTGGAATCCTCGAAATATAATCCGATGAATGTCTTTTTTACAATGCCTTCCTGCGTGCCGGCTACGGATATGGAGACATCGGGGGCGGAGATGGAGGCATTTGACCTGTTTCCTTTTTTGCGGGAAAAGTGGGTAGTCGGATTGGGAGAGATGATGAATTTCCCGGGAGTACTTGACGGCAATCCCGATATTTTGGATAAGATAGCGATTTATTCCGAGAAGAGGTTAGAGGGGCATGCTCCCGGACTATCAGGAAAGGAACTTGAGGGATATATCTCTTCGGGGATAAGCTCCGATCACGAAGCGACAACCTTAAGCGAAGCCCGTGAAAAACTCCGCTTGGGGATGTATGTGATGATCCGCGAAGGTTCTGCCGCTCGGAATTTGGCCGATCTAATACCTTTGGTGACCTGCGAAAACAAATCGCGATTTATGCTGGTAACCGACGACCATAATCCGGTAGATATAGTTAAGAGTGGACATATAGACGGTGTCGTCCGTAAAGCAATTAAACTTGGGGTTAATCCGATAATCGCTATTCAGATGGCAACCATAAATCCGGCGGAGTATTTCGGACTGCGGGATTTGGGAGCTATCGGACCGGGCAATTTGGCGGATTTAATCATTTTCAATAATTTCAAAGATTTAAAAATCCATGCGGTTTATAAAAATGGCGAGTTGGTGGCTAAAGGCGGCGAGCCGATTTATGTGGATAAGCCTCGCCCGAAACCTGTTTTGAGAAGTTCCGTAAATATAAAGTGGCTCGAAGGTGATGAATTCGTTTACCCTGTCGGTGAGGGTAAATGTCGGGTTATCAAAATAGTCCCTCATCAAATTGTTACCAAACAGCTTTTGATGAAACCGAAGATTAACGGGCGGAAGGTGGTTTCGGATCCATCACGCGACCTCTTGAAAATTTGCATAGTCGAAAGGCATACGGCATCGGGCAGGATAGGTAAGGGGTTGGTCAAAGGGTTTGGGATAAAAAGGGGTGCGGTTGCTACAACTGTAGCTCACGATTCCCATAATATCATTGTTATCGGGGTCGGGGATGAGGATATATTCCGCGCTGTCGTTCGGTTGAATAAATTGGGCGGAGGAATTACTGTAATCGACAATGGGAAACCTGTGGAGGAGTTGGAACTCCCTATAGCCGGTTTGATGTCTGAAAGGCCCCTGTATGAGGTGGCGGAAAAAATAGAACGGATAACCGCTGCAATCCGAAAGCTTGGATCGAAGCTCGAAGATCCTTTAATGACTTTAAGTTTTTTGGCTCTTCCGGTTATCCCCAAATTAAAATTGACTGATAAGGGACTTGTGGATGTAGAAAGTTTCTCTTTTGTTGATCTTTTTACGGGATAGGCTTTTTATGAAGATTTACAAAGCTTCGACGATAATTACCCTCGATGAGGCCGGGGTAATATACGATGGCGCCCTTTGCGTTGATGATGGTATGATAATTGGCGTCGGTGAATTTAATGAGATGAAAATTAAATACACGGAGGCTTCGGTAATCGATGTTGGAGATGGGGTATTAACACCCGGCTTGATAAATGTCCACCATCATCTATATTCAACCTTCGCCAGAGGTTGGGACCCCGATTGTTCCCCAAGAAATTTTCCGGAGATATTGGAACTGATATGGTGGAGATTGGATAGGGATTTAACCGAGGAGGATATTTATTATTCGGCGCTTTCGGGATTGCTCGATTCGGTGAAATGCGGTGTAACCACAGTCATAGATCACCACTCCTCTCAAAGGGTAATCGATGGTTCTTTGGACCTTATCTCCCAAGCTTTCGATGAGGTCGGGCTTCGGGGTTCTGTTTGCTTCGAGGTAAGTGATCGCGAAGGAGAAGAAGCCCTCCGAAGAGGCGTAGCGGAAAATATCCGGATGATTAATAAGTTATCGAAGGATCACAATTCTTTAGTTGTTCCTATGTTCGGCTTTCATGCTTCCTTTACTTTGTCGGATGATTCGCTTGAGAGAGTATCGCAGGAGACTCAGGGTTTGGATTGCGGTTATCATTTCCATCTTTTGGAGGACAGCTCCGATAGGGTATTGTCATTCTCAAAATATGGAGCAATGCCGGTTGAACGATTTGAAAAATATAATCTCCTCAATGAAAAAACGATAGCCGCTCATGGAATCCATCTTTTAGGCGGTGAAATTTCCTTGCTCAAGGACTATGGTGTGTTTTTGGCTCACTGCGCGCGTTCGAATATGAATAATGCCGTTGGGGTAATAGATCTATCTGATTTTTTCGATATGGGACTATCTGTGGGAATCGGAACCGACGGGATGGATGGCGATGTTTTATCTGAGGCTTCCACAGCGCTGTTTATCGCCAAACATAATTCGGAAGATGCCAATGTGGGTTTTGAGGCGGTAACCGAATCGCTGTTGCATTTGGGATATGGATTTTACAATAAAATATCCGGGTTGAGAATAGGAAAGATAGCCCCCGATTATAAAGCGGATTTCGTTTTGTGGGATTACAATCCTCCGACGGAAATTACGAATGATAATTACAAGGCTCATTATTTATTTGGATTAGCGCATACGGTGGCAAAATCGGTTTGGGTGGATGGTAAACCAATTATCGATAATATGAAATTTGTGAGTATCGATAGTGGGGCGATAAAATCGCACAGCCGTAAACTGTCGAGGGAATTATGGAGAAGGCTTTGAGGGGGAAGTATTATCTTAAATGTGTAAGCTGCGGAAGGGAATTTAACTCTGATCCGGATGCTCTGACCTGCCCCGACTGCGGCGAATTTGATGGGACGCTCGATGTCCTCTATGATTATGAGAGAATTTGGAAGAAATCGAATATCACTTTTGGTAAATCAATTACCGTTTTCAAAGAATTCTCGGATATCCTTCCGTTCAGTGGTGAACATTTGATCCCTCCGCTTAAAGTTGGGGATACCCCATTATATAAAATCAGCAATTCGGTCGAAGGGTTTGAATTATCGCATTCCTATATTAAGGATGATACGATTAATCCTTCCGGCTCCTTCAAAGATAGAGCAACTGCGGTGGCGATAGCGATGGCAAAGGAATCGGGGAAGAATACGATAGCCGTTGCTTCGACTGGTAATGCCGCTGCTTCTACCGCTGCTTTGGCTGCTTCCTCGGGGATGCGGGCGGTTTTATTTGTTCCCGCATCCGCTCCAACGGCAAAATTGACTCAACTATATATTTATGGAGCAAAAGTATTGAAGTTCAAAGCCCAATATGACGAGATATTTGATCTCTGCGGAGAATGTTCGTTCCGATTTAATTGGTATAATCGTAATACCGTGGTGAATCCTTTTACCGGAGAGGGAAAGAAAACCGCCGCTTTGGAGATATATCGCGACTTGGGTAAAGCTCCGGACAATGTTATTGTTCCCGTAGGGGATGGCTGTATTCTCAGCGGTACTTACAAAGGTTTCTTCGATCTTTTGAAAATCGGTTTGATTGAGAAAATGCCCCGCTTATTTGGGATTCAAGCCGAAGGATGCTCCCCATTGGTAAAAGCTTTTAAGGGAAACGGCATTATTGAGAAATGGGGGGAAATTGATACTAATGCCGATAGTATTGCGGTAGGGTTTCCGAGGGATGGGACAAAGGCGTTAAGATCTATCAGGGAAACAAAAGGGGCTTTTGCTTCGGTCAATGACGGAGAGATTTTCAAAGCCCAATACCTTTTGGCACGGACGATGGGGATTTATGCGGAACCGTCGGCGGCGGCATCGTTTGGCGGATTTATTAAACTCCTGCGGAATGGAATAATAGATGATGATGCCGTAAATGTGATTTTAATCACGGGGAACGGGCTGAAAGATGTCGGTTTTACCGGTAGGTATATGGAGCTTCAACAAGAAGATGTTTTGGAGCCTAATATCGAAGCAGTCATAGAAAAGCTTGATTTATAGATAATGATTTGTTATAAAGGAAATCTGCAATCTCAGCTAAGCGATTTAATTTTATATTTGAGGATTTTTTAATTTAAGGTTTTTGTTTCGTCAGGAGAAATGATATGGATGATGTGAAATGGAATAAGTTTTCGAAAATATCCGACAACATATTTGATACTATCGGCAGGACGCCGTTGCTCCGTTTACAGAAAATACCCAAGGAGGAAGGGGTTAACGCTGAAATACTTTGCAAGCTCGAATTCTATTCCCCTTCCGGCAGTCTCAAGGACAGGATTTATTACAATATGTTCAAGTTGGCAATCGAGAGGGGAGATCTCAAACCGGGAATGACGGTTATTGAATGTTCCACCGGTAATGCCGGCATTTCCTGCTCCTTTGTTTCGGCAATGATGGGCTACCCCTGTATAATTGTAATGCCCGAGGGGATGTCGGAGGAGCGTAAGCTTTTGGATATGGCTTATGGCGCAACTATGGTTTATACCCCCGGTGGTGAGAGTGATGTGGATTTGGCTTTGGCTAAAGTTCGGGAGATGAAAAAGGAAAATCCGCAGAAATATTGGGAACCCGCCCAATTCGATAACCCAGACAATATAGATGCCCATTATTCCACAACGGGTCCGGAGATCTATGAGCAGTGCGGTGGGGAGTTGGATCTTTTTATCGCTACTCAAGGGACGGGCGGAACTATTACCGGTGTCGGGAGATACCTCCGTGAGAGATTGCCGGCGGTGAAACTCTTCGCTGTTGAGCCTGCGGAGTGTCCCCTTCTTTCCAGGCGGGTGTGGGGACCGCACGGTATCGAAGGGATAGGCGATGGATTTGTTCCGCTTAACCTCGATGCGAGTTTATTGGATGGTATCGCTACTACCACCACCGATGAAGCCGTAGCGATGGCACAACGGATGGCTACCGAAGAAGGGCTTTTTTGTGGAATATCCTCCGGTTCCAATGTGGCGGCGGCTATCAAGGTTGCGAAGAAACATCCTGAGATAAAAAGGATTGTTACAATGGTGAACGATTCCGGACAGCGTTATTTCTCTACGCCTCTCTGCGGCAAGGAAAAGCATTTCGAGGTTCCCGAAAGAGAACATCCGATGGACAAAAGGACGATAGCGATGCTCGATAAATATCAATCTAATTGGGAAATAATAGAATGAAAAATATAGATTTTCAAAAGATATTGTCTTCGGCGCGAAAGATGGAATCCGAAAACGCCGAACTGCTATCGGAAATGGTGAGAATACAATCGTTTTCTTCTCAGGAGAAGGAGATGATAGAATTCACCGCCGAGCGTTTCAAGGATGCCGGTGCGGGGGTCGATATCGATCCTATGGGTAATCTTCTGGCGAAGATAGGCGATGGGGACCCGATTATCGCCATCGATGCGCATATCGATACCGTCGGCGTAGGTGATATCAAACTTTGGGAGAAGGATCCTTTTTCGGGTGAG
Source organism: Candidatus Zixiibacteriota bacterium (assembly GCA_026983835.1). Classification (GTDB taxonomy): domain Bacteria; phylum Zixibacteria; class MSB-5A5; order UM-FILTER-46-8; family UM-FILTER-46-8; genus JALSTH01. Next base: position 6,857 of record JALSTH010000080.1, read on the forward strand.
ATTTCCGACGGTAAGGTCTACGGGAGAGGCGCATCCGATCAAAAGGGAGGCGCAGCAGCGATGGTTACCGCCGCTAAAATTATCAATGAAATGGGCGGGACGGATAGAGGGACAATCCTTTTCACCTGTACGGTTCAGGAAGAAGATTGCGATGGGTTATGTTGGCAGTATATTATCAATGAGGATAAAATAAAACCGAACTTGGTAATATTGACCGAACCCACCAACGGGAATATCAATCGGGGGCATCGCGGAAGGATGGAAATGGAGGCTAAAACTTTTGGCGTAAGCTGCCACGCTTCCGCTCCCGAAAGGGGAGACAACGCAATATACAAATTGGCTTCGGTTTTACTTGAGCTTGAAAAGCTTAATAATAAACTTGGTTCTGATGAATTTTTGGGGAAGGGAACCCTTGCGGCTACGAAATTGTATTCCTCTTCGCCGTCGCTGTGCGCGGTCGCCGATGGGGCTTCGGTGCATATAGACCGTCGTATGACATTGGGCGAAACCGAACAATCGGCCGTCGCCGAGATATTAGATCTCCCCTCGATGAATAAATATGGTGGGAAGGTTGAAGTATTGGAATATTTTACCCCGAGTTGGAAGGGGTTAACTTATAAGACCAAGAAGGTTTTTCCGGTATGGGCGTTGGAGGAGAACCACCCGGTGGTTAAATCGGCTGTCGAATGTTATACGAAACTGTTCGCTGAGAAACCCACCGTTGATAAATGGACTTTTTCCACTAACGGCGTAGCGACTATGGGAATGTTCGGTATTCCTTCATTTGGATACGGTCCCGGCTTTGAAAACCAAGCCCACGCACCAAACGAATATTGCCCGATAGAACACCTTACGCAATGTTCGGCCTTTTATGCCGCCTACGCATTAGCTTACGGAAAATGAATTACCTTGAACACTAACTGGTTTTGTGTTTTGAGCCGAGGTTTATTACTCGGCTTTATTTTATTCTGGATTATACATTCCCTTGATGTTAAAATGAATTATGCGTTTCAGCAGCGAGAGTTATTTAAGAAAAGCGGCCTTTATTTTAAGCGTTCTGTATATACTGTCTTATATACTGTTAGTCCTTAAAAGATTGAATTATCCCTTTGAGTTGGAATGGATTGAGGGAGCCGTCGTAGATCACTGCCGCTGGATCTTAAGCGGGCGGGGGCTTTATGTTCCTCCCTCCATCAATTTCGTTCCCTTTAATTACCCGCCGTTGTATTTTTATGTTTCCGCACTCGCTATGAAAATATTCGGCGTCGGATTTTTCGCCCCTCGCTTTGTTTCATTTATCTCCTCTTTGGGTTGTATGGGTATAATTTATTTTTGGGTTCGGTATGAAACGAAGGACAGGTTCCTTTCATTTGTCACTGTTGGTCTATTCGCAGCGGCTTATAAGTATACCGGGGCTTGGTATGACATCGCCCGCGCCGATTCATTACAGATGTTTTTCATAATTGCGGCGTTGTATTCTGCCCGCCGCTTAAGCATCTCCAAGGGAGCGGTTATCTCCGCTGTTCTGTTGGTAACCTCATTTTATATCAAACAATCCGCTTTGCTCATCGCTTTGTCGTTGGGGATTTATTATTTCTTCAGAAGCAGAAAAGCATTTCTGATATTTTCGGGTATATTTTTATCTTTTGCTATTGGAGCGTTCTTGATTCTATATTGGAAATCAAACGGTTGGTTTTACTATTACGCCGTTTTAATCCCCCAACAGCATGAATTGGTCAGATCAAAGATAATCCTATTTTGGGCGGATCCCCTTATGCGCGGAATTGCGCCGATGTTTATATTAGTCATAGCGTATTTGATGTTAGGAAAACGAAAAAAAATAATCAAAGACGGATTTGCTTTTTTCTTATTGATTACTGTCGGATGTATATTAATAGCATTTTTGACGATGATTCATACGGTCGCGTATTTGAATAACTTAATTCCCGTCGTGGCTGTTATTATTGTTTTTTCGATGATATCCTTGAGGTTTTTGTTTGGGTTGGCTGTGCGAAAAGGTGGGAATTGGAATAGTTTCTTGTGGTTGATACTAATTCTTCAGTTTATAAACTTTGTTTATATTCCCACACAACAACTTCCGTCGGCGGAGGATAGGAGCGCCGGTGAAAAATTCATCAACCTGTTAAAGGGATTTGACGGCGATGTCTTAGTCCGCGATCATGGATATTATTCGGTTCTTGCCGGGAAGCGATCTTTTGCTCAAAGGATGGCGGTTAAAGATGTTATGAAAAATCCCGAATTGGAGTTTAAGGGAATTAAACCGGCAAAAATTTTGGAAGAGGATATTGTTAAGGCGATTAGCGAGAGAAAGTTTTCGGCTGTCATTATGGATTCTCATAACGGTGTCCCCTATGATGAGGATTTGGTTGAAGCATATTATAAATTCTCTGGGAAAGTATTTCATAGTCCCGAATCGTTTTACCCGATTACCGGATATCGAACCAGACCTAATTTTTTATACGATAAGTCAAAATAACATAAATTATTACGGTTTCAGTCGATTTGATTCCATAATATTTAATTATGAGAACTGATTTTTTGAGATGGAAACAAATTTAAATTCTTTTCGTTTCACAATACTGAAGGCGATTAAGAAAGCGGAGTATTCATTTCAAAAATATTATACCTTATTGACTGATGATGAATTATTGTTTAACTTATGATATAAGTTATCGGAACGGAATTTATTTTAGATTGTAAAAAGAAAATTATTATGGCAAAAAGAGATTATTATGAGATTTTAGGGGTTCCGCGCGACGCGACCGAGGATGCCATCAAAAAGGCATACCGTAAATTAGCGGTGAAATATCATCCCGATAAAAATCCGGGCGATAAGGAAGCCGAGGAGAAATTCAAAGAAGCGACGGAAGCTTATGAAATTTTAAAAGACCCGAAGAAAAGGGCGCAATATGACCAATTCGGTCATGCGGGCATATCGGGACAACCCGGAGCCGGCGGTTTCGATTTTGGCGGTTTTGATTTAAGCGATGCCTTAAGAGCGTTTATGCGCGATTTTGGAGGGTTCGGTGGTACATTTGATGATATATTCGGGGGGGGAGGAGCATCTACAAGAGGCAGATCGGGAAGCCACCGCCCACAACGGTATAGGGGCGAAGATATCCAAATCCGCCTTCCGTTGACTTTGGAGGAAATTGCGCAGGGCGTTGAGAAAAAGATAAAATTAAAGCGTTATCTGAAGTGTGAAAATTGCGGAGGAACCGGAGCCGAGGGTGATAGTGGACTAAAGACCTGCCCGCAATGCAAAGGCTCAGGGCAAATCCGCCGTGTGTCCCGTTCGCTTTTCGGTCAGATGATTAATGTCACCACCTGCAATCTCTGCGGGGGTGAAGGCGTCATCATCGGTAAACCCTGCAGTGTTTGCGGCGGCGAAGGTAGGGTCAAAGGAAGCACGACAATCAATGTAAAAATTCCTCCCGGAGTTTCCTCCGGGAATTACATCACTGTTCGAGGGTCCGGCCATTATGGCAGGCGGGGAGGTCCTCCGGGTGATGTGATTGTGTTTATCGAAGAAAAAAGACATCCGATTTTCAAGCGAAGAGGGGATGATTTAGTTGTTGAAATCGCAGTTAATTATCCGACTGCCGCTTTGGGAGGTGAAGTCGAAGTCCCTATTCTAAATGGGAAAGCCAAACTAAAGATACCGCCGGGAACCCAGTCCGGTAAAGTTTTTCGTATGCGCAATAAAGGACTGCCGCACCTAAACGGATATGGTAGCGGTGATGAGCTTGTGAAAGTTATTGTCTGGGTTCCGCAAAAGCTTTCTAATGAGGAAAAAGAAATCCTCAAAAAATTAAAATCGATTCAAGGAAATGTTCCTTCGAAAACGGATAAAAGTTTTTTCGACAGATTTCGGGAAACAATAGGGGTTTAGCATAATTGATATAGGGTGCAATCCGATAGTTATTTAATTGTCACCTTTATTATACCTTCCGAGTATGAGGACCAAGCGATAAGTGTGTTGGACGATTTAGGATTTATGGGGAGTAATACCGTTGAGGAAAACTCGGGATTTATAATTGTGAGGGCATATTTTACCGATAGGGCTGATACAAAGATTATAAAAAATGGGATTGAAAACTTGTTAACCGAAATCTACACTACAAAACCCGATATGCCGCCGAAAGGGTTGCAGTTTGAATACCTGCACTCTGAAAATTGGGCTGATAAATGGAAAGCCAATTTCCCTCCTTTGGCCATTGATTCGGACATAATTGTAGTTCCCCCTTGGCGTAGCGATGATGATTTCTCTCAGAAGTATAAAATAATTATCAATCCGGGGATGGGATTCGGGACGGCACAGCATCCTTCTACCATTCTGTGTTTGAAAGCTATGAGAAAAACCCTTCGCAGAGGGGATCTGTTATTGGATTTCGGCTCCGGTTCGGGAATCCTTTCCATATTCGGTTATCTGCTTGGGGCGGTTTCTGTGGATGGAATAGAGGTTAGCGGCTCTGCAATTGATAATGCTTTGGAAAATCTTCGCCTCAACAACATCGACAGCGGTATCAACTTTTACGATAATTTAAAATCGGTCAGCCACAAAAGGTATGATGTTATTGTTGCCAATATCGATCTAAATACAATTACAGGGAAATTTACCGATATATATGGATTGAAATCGGAACATTGCATATTAATACTATCGGGAATTGAGGAAAGCGAAATGAGGGAATTTACCGAATTGCTTCGGTCGAAGGATATTAATGAATTTGAAACTCGAACATTGAATGGTTGGGCGGCAGTAATTGCTCATTGTTAGTTTATGGAAATAAGGAATACAAATTTTATCGTCCAGCCGAATGATGTTGATGGTAATAATCTTCATATTCGGGGCAGCGAAGGAAGGCATTTGGCTGTGGTGTTGCGGGCTAAAAAGGGGGATTTGTTTTATGCCATTGACGGCTCAGGGAAACGGTATCGCTGTTTTATTGATAGAATCGGTAAAGACGGTGTGGCTGCGCAGATAGTGTCCGTTTCAAGAAATATAAATGAACCGCTGGTTAACATTACTTTAGGAATATCATTGCTTAAGAGTCCTTCTATGGATTATGCCTTGGAAAAGGCGACCGAATGCGGCGTGATGAGGATTATCCCTTTCGTCAGCGAGAGGACTATTGTTGAGATGCCTGTCGGCGTCGGATTGAGTAGGAAAAGGAAACGATGGCAAAGTGTTATAAGAGCCGCTGTGAAGCAATCCTTGAGGAGCCATATTCCTATGATAGAAGATCCTTGTTTATTTAAGGATATAATTGGAACCGAAAGATCGAATGGGCATAAAATAATTGCTGATCTGGGTGAAAGAAGCCAATTGGTTCGACATATTAATTTTAGTGGCGGCGGGAATAATATATTACTTTTGGTTGGTCCGGAAGCCGGCTTTACGCCTTCCGAATTGGAGGAAGCGGAAAGGTCGGATTTTAACATAATAAAGTTTTGTCCGCAACGGCTCAGGTCGGAAACTGCTGCTGCGGTATTTACTATGATGTTGCAATATGTTATTGGCGAATTGGATTAAAATTTGTATATATTACGGAACTTTACTTTGGAAATAAAAAATATTAAACTCTCGATTTTTATCGGGCAGAGCTTTTATTATGCGGAATATCGAATTGACCAATAGGGAAAGACAGGTTCTTCAGGCGCTTATAGACCATTATATAAAGACCGCTAAACCGGTTGGATCGCGGACATTGGAAACCCATTATAAACTTGGGATATCGGCAGCCACCATAAGGAATACAATGGCTGATTTGGAGGAGAAAGGGTTGATAACAAATCTCCATCAATCCAGCGGAAGGATTCCGACGGATAACGGTTATCGGGTTTATGTGGACAATCTTCTAAAACCCCAATCCCTATCCAAAACGGAAAGGCGGAAAATAGAATCGGCTCTCAAATCCGAGGACTTGGCATTGGGTCCTGTGCTTGAGAAGACTTCGAGAATTTTAGCTTATATCTCTCATCAGCTTGGAGTTACTATTGCCCCCCGTTTTGAATCCGGAATCTTGACTCGCATAACAATGGTGCCGGTTGCGGAGAGGAAAGTATTAATCGTCTATACGGTAAAATCGGGGCTTATCCGTTCAATTGTTATCGAGGCGGAGGTTGATCTTGCTCCTGAAATGTTGGAGAAGACCTCCTCTGTTTTAACCGAACGGTTGGCCGGTAGTGCGCTTGGAGATATTAAATCGACTATAAGGGAAAGATTAAACGGTGTATCCGGCGGAGACCTTGTCCTGTTGGATTTATTCATAGATTCCTGCGATGAGATATTTACCGAACCGATTATTGATAAGGTCCATCTCGATGGGGCGGCGAATTTGGTTAGAAATCCGGAGTTTAACAATGCGGACAGAGTCTCGCGCTTGATCGGGATGGTAGAGGATAGAACTTTCTTGGCAAATATTTTCTCTTGCGGCGAAGTTAACGAAGGTACCAATATTACCATAGGATCCGAATTACTTACCGATTCCGCCGAACCCATAAGCGTCGTGGCTTCGCCATACAACGCCGGAAAATTGCGTGGGATTTTGGGTGTAATGGGTCCCACGCGTATGCCATATTCTAAGATTGTTTCAATTGTTGATTACACGGCGAAGTTGCTTTCGAAAGTTCTATCCAAATGAAACATTAATGTCTTAATAGCTGGGGAGAATGGTTTTGGCGAAAAAAAATAAATTGGATTCGAAAAAATCAAGAGTGCGGAAAGATAAACCGAAATCTAATATGAACAGAAAGAAAGAAATCGATGAAGATGTTCTTGTTGATGAGAACCCGCAGGAAGAAGCAACCGAAAAAGTAAAAGAAAACTTGAGAGAAGAAAGGGATTACGAAGCAATAATTAAAGATCTAAACGATAAATATCTCCGCTTGGCCGCCGAATTTGAAAATTATAAGAAAAGGACGGCGAGGGAATTTGCGGAGTTGGTGAAATCAGCGAACAAGGAGCTTCTTTTGGAATTGCTCCCGACAATAGATCATTTCGCATTAGCACTGGAAGCGGAGGCAAATCACAATAACCCCGATGCCTTAAAAAAGGGGTTGGAACTTATAGAAAAGGATATGAGGGAATTTCTATCCAAGATGGCCGTTGAGGAAATTGAAACGGTAGGCAAGGAATTTGACCCTTCTATTCATGAGGCGGTAATGCAGGTTCCCAATGATGAGTATGAGGAGGGCATTATAATCGGTGAAACCCAAAAAGGATATATGTTGGGCGGCAAAATACTTCGTCCGGCGAAGGTTATAATATCTTCCGGGCCCCCTTCCGAAATTAGCGATGGTAAATGATTAACGGGTTTTCTTAAAACTCGGGCGGTTTTAGAGCGTCTCCCGAATTATTGTTTTCCGATTGACTTGATATAGCAACTTCCGAAATTATATTTTCGTCATTACTTTCATTGTTTTCCTGATCGATTAATTCCTCAGCGAGAAGCATATAATCGACTGCGCCGTTCGAGGAAGGAGAAGCCCTAAAGATTGTCCGAGAGCGCATCGGACCCTCCGCCAATCGGATGTTATTGCGGATTACCGTTTTGAAAAGGTGGTTGCCCAAATTTGGAGCTTCAGCCATTATTTCCAAAATCTCCTTTGAGTGGCGGGTTCTTTTATCGAACATCACAGGCAAAATACCCGCTATCTCAAGAGTGGGATTAATACTCTGTTTGATTTGGGATAAGTTTTCCAAGAAAGAAAGTGTGCTGTTCAAGGATAGAATTTCAGTTTGAACCGGGATTATTATCTCGTCGGAAGCGGCAAGTATATTTATTAGAATAGCGTTGTAGGAAGCTGGGCAATCGAATAGTATATAATCATATCCCAAGGGCCAATTGTCGAGTTCCCTTTTCAACGCCATCTCCCATCCGCCGTCCCCATTGAAGTTCAACTTGAGCTCATTAAGCGAATTATCGATTGGTATTGCGAAGAAGTTTTCCTCCTCGATCTCGAAAATGGCATCAACGAATGGTATTATCCCCGTAAGGATTGCCCCCAGATCTCTTCCATTTACATTATCGCCTAAGTTCAGCCATGATGTCAGAGAACCTTGCAGGTCTCCATCTACTATCAACACCTTCCTCCCCAATTTTGCCAAAGCCGAACCAAGATTGATAGTTGTGGTTGTTTTGCCGACTCCTCCTTTTTTGTTTGCAATTGCAATCTTTCGTGGACCCTTCAAGGTTTGCCCGCCCGAGTTTATGCGGTTGTTAAACCCGTTGTTAATCACAGTAACTCCTTTTACAAAAGTTGATTATTATTATTTATCTATCTGAAGTAGAAATAAAATCTTTTCGCTTAAATTATAACATTCGAGTTTTTTTATAACATAATTATTTTTGGTTGTCAATTATTTTACGGTTATTTTTATTTCCTTTTATATCATTTTGGTTTAGTGTATTAACTATTGATAACCCCATATTGAAAATGATGGAAATTAACGGTAAAAAAATCAAGCATAAATTAAGCTTCGAGGAGATAGAAGCTATCTTGAACAGCATCACGGATGGCGTATTTACCGTTGATGAGGGTTGGCACATAACTTCCTTTAATCGGGCGGCGGAAAAAATAACGGGGGTGCCTGAGGAAGAAGCGGTGGGTTCGTTTTGTTATAATGTTTTTCGGGCAAGTATCTGTGAGACGGATTGTGCCTTAAGAAGGACTTTCAAAACAGGAAAAACGGTCGTCAATAAACCGGTTTATATTATAAACTCGGATGGGGAAAAAGTCCCGATCAGTATCTCTACCGCTCTTTTGAAAGATAAAAACGGCAAAGTCGTGGGAGGAGTGGAAACCTTTAGGGATCTCAGTATGGTGGAGCGTCTGCGCAAAGAATTGTATGCGAAATATGTCTTCGAGGATATCGTAAGCAAAAGCCCGCGAATGCAAAATATTTTTGAAATACTTCCACTGATAGCTCGAAGCGACAGCCCTGTTTTGATAGAGGGGGAAAGCGGAACGGGGAAGGAACTAATCGCTTCGGCGATACATAATCTAAGTGGACGGAAAGGTAAACCATTGGTTAAAATCAATTGCGGTGCGTTCCCCGATACTCTGTTGGAATCCGAGCTTTTCGGGTACAAAGCCGGCGCCTTTACCGATGCGAAAAAAGATAAGAAAGGCAGATTCGCCGTTGCCGGGAAAGGGACTATCTTTCTTGATGAGATAGGCGATATTTCTCCGGCGCTTCAAGTCAGCCTCTTAAGAATCCTTCAGGACGGAACTTATCAACCATTAGGCGGTATTGAAACTTTGAAATCGGAAGCTCGTGTAATAACTGCTACCAACAAATCGCTATTACAATTGGTAAATGACGGCAGATTCAGGAGCGATCTCTATTATCGGATAAATGTTTTCAAAATAGAACTCCCCCCGCTGAGGGAACGAAAAGAAGATATTCCCCTTCTAATCCAGCACTTTATAGATAAATACAATAAACTCAAAGGCAAGGATGTCAGCGATATTTCCCCTGAAGCATTGCGTATCCTTGTAAATTATGATTACCCGGGGAATGTCCGTGAACTGGAGAATATTATCGAACATTCTTTTGTCCTGTTATCCGGTGGTATGATTACCCCGGATACCCTCCCAAATGAAGTTATCAAGAAGGAGATTATAAATCTACCCGTCCTTCCGAATTCAAAAAAGGATTTCGAAAGGGAGATGATACTATCCGCCCTAAAAAACAACAATTGGAATAGATCGAAGGCGGCTCGGCAATTAGGAATCCATAAGACAACATTGTATCGAAAAATAAAATCGCTGCAAATAAAACTCCCGCTTTTGGATGGCCGCAATAAAGAATAGAAGTGTTGCAACCGCGCTACTGTCGTTGTATATATAGTAGCATATATGCTACGCTGTAATCGCTATGGAGATCATAATCATCATCGGTTGGAACAGCTATCCTATTGTAATTCAGTGAAATAAGGATTATACCGTTTTCTGGCATAATAATTGCTTGTAATTAAATCGAGGTTATGAGAGGATGAAACTTGCGATACCATATTGGAACGATTGGATCTCACCTGTTTTGGATGAGGCGTATCATTTTCGAGTAATAGAATTACGGGAAGATGACATAGCCGATGATAGGGCTTATGATCTATCGGGGAAATCGAAGTTTGAAAGAGTTCAGTATCTCCGTAGTTTGGGGGTTGAGATGATATTATGTGGTGCTGTTTCCAACGGTTATATGCAAGTCATTCTTTTGTCGGGAATTAGGGTTATCCCATGGTTGAGGGGACGGATAGATACAATCTTGGGTGTTTTTATAAATGGTGAGCTTTCTACCGGCTATCTTATGCCGGGATGTAAGCGTCGTAGAAAACGGAGAAGAATTGGAAAACATTTTAGGGAAAGGAATTTGAGATAGTTATGAAAGTTGTCGTAACCGCAAAATCAGCTGATAGAAACAGTGAAGTTGACCCTCGTTTTGGGAGATCACCGTATTTTCATATAATCGATACGGAAAGCGGGGAAACCGAAATCGTTGAAAACAGCGATAATGTAAAAGCTATGCAGGGAGCGGGGATTCAATCCTCACAAGTAATCGTGGATAAGAAGGCCGATGTTCTGTTAACGGGGCATTGCGGTCCCAAAGCATTTGAGGTGCTTAATAAAGCAGGGATAAAAGTCGTAGTCGGCGTCGAGGGTAAGATCCCGGAAGCGATAGAAAAATTGAAAAACGGAGAATATGAATATAGTGGTTCGGCTGATGTCGAGCCGAATTGGTAATCAATAGAAAGGAGGTATAATTATGCCTTTTGGTGATAGAACCGGTCCTATGGGCGCAGGACCAAGAACAGGTCGTGGCGCAGGTTATTGCGCCGGTTATGGTATGCCCGGTTATGCCAATCCCGTACCCGGTGGTTATGGCTATGGGAGGGGTTATGGCAGAGGATTCGGCAGAGGTTATGGAAGAGGATTCGGAAGAGGATACGGTAGGTGGGGACAGGGTTATGGATGGGGATGGAATAATCCGGCTCTCTTTTATGCCCCGGCGCCGTATTATAATCCTACTCCTAACCCATCCGATGAGATGGAATATCTTAAGGCGGAAGAGAAGTCGCTCTCCGATGCCTTGACGGGACTTCGTAAACGGATGGATGAGTTGAATGAAAAGCTAAAAGCCGAATCCGGAGGCGAATGATGTCCTATAATCAAGGCGGAGGTGGAAGAGGAACCGGTCGAGGGGGCGGCCGTGGAACCGGAAGAGGAGCTAGTCGTGGTGGTGGACGCGGGAGGATGGGTGGTTCGGGATTGGGGCCTTCCGGTAGCTGTGTTTGTCCGAACTGCGGGGAGATAGCTCCC
>JALSTH010000081.1 GCA_026983835.1 Candidatus Zixiibacteriota bacterium
TAGGGCGAGCTTGACGGTTTCATCAAATTTATCCATAGGGTAAAGGTCCATATTTATCCTGCCTTCATAGGGTTTAATTATCCTGCGCCATTTCGATAGCGGTGAATTGGAGGCTATTATCAATCTTATTTTCGACTCCAACTCCGATGCCACCATCACCGCCTCAAGAAGGATATCCAAATTCTGATAACCATCCGCATTACCACAATAAAACAGTGTCTTACCGTCAGGTCGTTTGTCTGCCTTTTCAAAATAACGATGAGGAATAAAAGGGGGAGGGATGCAGTATGCCTGCTCGGTTCCGTATCTTTCCTGAAGGTAGTACTTCAGCGGAGTGGTCAGGGCGATAACCTTATCGACGCTTTTCAATACCCTGCGGTCCAAACGCTCACCCGAATAATTAAATAACCCTTTAAGCCCGAAGTTTCGAAAATAAGTTTTCAGTTCCCGCTGCAACAAGGAATGGGGAATGTATATGATAGGTTGTTTAATTGATTTTTTAAGGAATGAGACCGCTATCCCCGGTTCGAAATTATGAGCGATTATGAAATCGGGCTCAAAATCTTTAATCCCCTTTTTAATGAAACGCAACGATTTCATCAAATAAATAGCTTTGCTTAATGTCGGTCCACTTAAACGAGACGAACCATCGGATATTTCATCGATATTGTTAAATACGCCTTGATAATCAGGGGAAACGAGATAAATTTCATACTCGCCCTCAATAAACATCCTCAAATGAAGACGGATAAGAAATTGAGAGCCGAATGTCCCTTTGGGATTTACAGCTGATATGAAGAGTAAGCGCGGCTTTGTTCTTGTGGGCAATTCTTTTGTTTTAATTGGCGGTATAATTTGAAAAGTTCCGCAAAGGCTTTAATTATAGTTTTCGGTTTTGCGCCGGAGGATTTTCCCGCCCTGCGGGGATAATGGCTAACGGGCAATTCCTTAATCCTATATCCACCATCCCTCGCCCTGATAAGCATCTCGCTGTTTATAAAAGGACCTATCGAATTGATATGTATCGAGGATAAAAACTCCCTCCGAAACAACTTAAAAGCGCAATCTATATCCTTAAACTTCAACCCGAAAAGTAATCTAATTAAAAGGCCCCAACCAAAGGCATTAAATTTGCGGATTAGATGTTCCGTTCTTTTAAGGCGATAGCCGATTACAATGTCATATTCCCGAATGGCTTCTATAAACTCGGGAAGCTCATTTAAGTCGAATTGAAGGTCGGCATCGGTGAAAAAGACCAAATCACCGGAAGCGGCGTTTAATCCCGATTTTAAGCTACCCCCATAACCAAGATTACGATAATGCTTTATAAGGCGGATATGCTCATTATCCGCTTTGAGTTTTTCAACCTTCAAAGCCGTATCATCCGATGAGCCATCATCGATAATGATTACTTCATATTCCTTGAAGGGAAGTTTATAAAGGATATCGAGAGCTTGAAGAGCTGCTTTGGTGATGTTTTCCTCTTCGTTGTGCGCCGGTAAGACTACCGAAATACTTTTTACTCTCGGAGGAATTCTTATATCTATTTTAGGAATGTCGGTAGAATAAAATGCCATAATCAATTCATAAATCTATATTCATAATATAATATACTATTTGCGTTAAATCAAATATTTGAATCCGTTTTTTTGGCGAAATCGAAGGCGGAGAATTATAGAGAATATAAAATCCCTCGCGGCGATGCCCGCCACAGGGAAAACTTCCCTTTCCACCCGGATACTCCTCCGACGAGAGTTCACGAACCGATACACCATAAGGATTGGATGGCAAAACGCCGTTGGTATAACCATCGGGGGAATTTAATTCTATGATAACATCCGGCGCAGAATTCACGAATTTCCCCGAATAAATATCTTCGCGTCGGTGAATGGATTTGACTATCGGTTCTCCGTTTGGATCATGGCAATCCTTCAAAACAGCCTCCACATCCCGAATGACTTTCTCCTTATCGGAGGAAGCGACGATACCTTGTTGATACGCCCCTTTAAGATTGATACGGACGGAAGGGAAATAATTCAATTCGTCCGAAAACGCTTTCGTCCTCAAAAAATCGATATTTCCGAAACGCCGCATCCCTTCCGTTCTATCGGTAATTGGTGCAAGGGCACCGCGGAATAAATATTTTCTAAAACGCTTCGGCACCATTTTAAGGATGGATTTAGCCTTTGAATCATCCAACACCCGCTGCCTTTTGAATGACAACAATCCAGCGTTATGCAAAAGGTTATTTATGTGGAGAA
>JALSTH010000082.1 GCA_026983835.1 Candidatus Zixiibacteriota bacterium
ATAATACCGATTTCGACATAACCTTCCTCCATTAGATAATATCGTTCTATTTCCAAAAAATCTAAATAGTAATTTATTTTATCACAAATCCTGAAAACCTGTCAATATATTTTTGGGCTTTACTAAGCTCTCTAGTTAACTGTTTTTTACATAATTTTAACCCCTTGACTTAAAATTATGTTATCTTTATTTTATTTTAATGGAGACAACGGTATGAATAATAAGAGCTATTTGGTTATTAGAGCGCATTTCTTCAATCCGTTGGATAAAAGCCACTGGGAGGATATTCCCGATGGTGCCCTTTGTTATGATGAGGATGGCAGGATAACCGCATTTGGCACGAGCGAAGAGGTTTTGAAGAAATTCCCGTTGGGGCGATATTGTGAATTAATTGATTATTCCGATTATTTCATAATCCCCGCGTTTGTCGATGTCCATCTCCATGCGCCACAATTTAATTGCAGAGGATTTTATTCGGACAACCTTTTGGAATGGTTGGATAATTTTATTTTTGCGGAAGAGGAGAAATTCGCCGGCTCCGCTTATGCGAGCAATATCGCTACGGAATTATATAAGGGGATGGTTAGTTATGGAATAGGCACCGCTTCCATCTATGGGTCTGTTCATCCCAACGCTACCGACATATTGTTGTCGAAGGGAGCCAAAACCCCTATGAAATTAGCTATTGGGAAAGTAATGATGGACAGGACCGACTATGAGACAACCGAGGAATCGATAAATCAATCCCTTGAGCTTTATAATAAGTGGGATGGCAAAAATGGTGGGAGGATTAAATATTCGTTTACGCCGAGATTTGCTCCTGCTTGCACCGAGAAATTGTTAAAAGAAGTTGGGAGGATAGTTTCCCGTAATAAAGCCCTCTGTCAGACACATCTTTCAGAGACAATCGGCGAATTGGAGTTAGTAAAAAAAATGTTTCCTGACTATGGTAGCTATACGGAGGTTTATTCACGAAACAATCTATTGCAGAAAGGTTCTATAGTCGCTCACGGTATCCATTTAACCGATGAAGAATATGTGATATTAAAGGATAGCGGGTGTGGGGTCGCTCATTGCCCCGATTCCAATATGTTCCTGCATTCCGGCAGGATGAATATTACGAAAATGTTTGAGAATGATATTCGAATAGGGTTAGGCTCTGACATAGGAGCGGGATCAACTTTATCCCCCTTTAATTCGATGAAGATGATGATTTATTCTCATGGTATAAGTGATATTACACCGGAGATGGCCTTTTATTTTGCTACCCTTGGTGGAGCGGAAATTATCGGGTTTGGTGATATTACGGGTAATTTCAAGGTTGGGAAGGATGCGGATTTTATCGTTGTTAGAAAACCAAAAAAGGTCCCGCATAATAATAACTATACCCGTCAAGTACTTTCGCATTTGATATTCTGCAATGGGGAGCATCATATAAAAGCGGTTTACTTAAAGGGGGAAAGGGTTTATTAAATTCACTTCGGAAATTAGATAGTAAATTAAAATGGAGAATATCCAATGACTTCAATTTCGAGCAGATTAGCTGATTTTGTTTATAATTTAAAATACGATAATTTAGGCGAGGACGATATTTTTCAAGTAAAGAGATTTTTAATCGATTCACTTGGTTGTGCTCTTGCGGGCTCGAGAGTTGAGGATACGAAAATCGCTGTTGAAGTATATCGCGAGCTGGGCGGAAGCGGTGACTGCACGGTGATAGGTCATAATTTCAGAACCTCTCCTTATTATGCGTCTTTTTTAAATTCCCTCTCAACTCGATCTATGGATTATAACGATATATATTGGAAGGCGGATCCATCTCACCCATCCGATTTAATTTCGGTTGCGATGGCTGTTGCCGAGAAGCGTCACCTTTCGGCAAGGGATTTTATATTGGCGGTGGTTATTGCTTATGAAATTGAGATGCGCTTATGCGAATTTGCCGTGCCGGGGATTAGGGAAAGAGGATGGCATCATGCTACCTTAACACAATACGCATCGCCTTTCGTTGCCGGTAAACTTATGAATCTCGATGTTCGCCAATTGGCTAATGCCTGTGGAATTTCCGGTTGTCATAACCTTACTCTGGGCGGTGCCGTCGCCGGTAAGCTCACGATGATGAAAAATACGGTTGATCCTCTTGCTGCCCAATCCGGTGTGATGGCGGCTTTGCTTGCGGAGAAAGGTTATACCGGCACCGAGGAGATTTTCGAGGGAAAAGAGGGTTTATTCCATTGCCTCGGGGATGGTTGG
>JALSTH010000083.1 GCA_026983835.1 Candidatus Zixiibacteriota bacterium
CCCGTGGACTCCAATCGAGTATATGCCTTGAATGATTTGGTGGTGGATAGGGGATCGTTGTCGAGGTTAATAGTTATTCATTTATATGCCGATGGCGATTATGTCAGCTCTTATCGTGCTGATGGACTCATTATATCCACTCCGACCGGCTCCACAGCTTATAATTTAGCCGCCGGAGGACCTATTGTTTATCCTACGATGGATGCTATTTTAATATCCCCCATTTGTCCTCATTCATTAACCTTGAGGCCTATGGTTCTATCGGGAGGTTCGATGCTAAATTTGGAGGTGGACTCGCCCCATGGCGAAGCATCGTTGACTGCGGACGGCCAAACCGTATATCCATTGGAAAAGGGACACAAAATTATGATTAAGGCAGCTGACTTCTATGTAAATTTAATCCGTTTTTCCGATTCATCGTTTTTTGATGTCTTGCGCAGAAAATTGAATATGGGCAGACAGCCCAATATAGGCATATAGAGCGGAATAATAATCGTCTCGATAATAAAGATATGCTCAGAAGACTGCGGATAAAAAACTTCGCCATCATTAAGGAACTGGATTTGACCTTTTCCCCGGGGCTGAATGTTATCACAGGGGAAACCGGGACCGGCAAATCAATAATCATCGGTGCGCTTAATCTGTTATTTGGGGATAGATATTCGGCGGAAATGCTCCGCAGTGGGGAGGAGTCGATGTTCGTTGAAGGGAATTTCGAGGATAGGACTTCCGGCGAGGAATTTATTGTTCGCAGGGAAATAAACCGTAGTGGCAAAAATTATGCCTTCATCAATGATAAACAGATAACCCTGCAAACCCTAAAAGAAATGATTTCCAAATTTGCGGAGCTAATGGGACAACATCAACACCAAACCCTTCTTAATTCCGCAAATCACATCAGGATTTTGGATGAATACGGCGGTCTATCCGATTTGGCTGGAAAGTATAAAATGTATTTAGATGGGTACGAACAACTTAGAACAAAGATAGAGCAAATCAAAATATCGAGAAGCGAACGGCTCAAAAAGTTGGATTTTCTAAAATATCAATTCTCGGAGATTGAAACTGCCGGGTTGAAGATCGGCGAGGAAGAAGAATTGAACCGAGAACGCAAAATCCTTAAGAATGCTTCTGAACTGAAGGAATTGGCGTCGCGGATAAATTCTTTGCTTTATGAAGGTGACGGTTCAGTTTATGAAAAAGTGGGGGAGTGTCTTAAGGCGTTTGAGAAAATAATCTCCATCGATGAGAATATTCGGATAAGAGTTGATGATTTGGAAAACCTTTCCATCCTGACCGAGGAGATTAGTAAGGCTGCTGCGGAATATTACGAAGCTATTGACGATGACCCTTTACGGCTTGATTGGGTGGAGAACCGACTTGCCGAAATAAACAGATTAAAGAGTAAATATGGTCCCGACATATCGAGCATAATCGGATATGGGGAGAATATAAAATCGGAAATCGATTTGACCGATAATTATGAGCTTCGAATTGCTGAATTGGGGGAGGAGCTGGAGCGAAGTGTTAAATCGTTGGTTGAATTAGGTAAGAAGCTTGATAAAAACCGTGAAAAGGTATCTGAGGATTTATCGAAAAAACTTAAAGGAGTTTTATCCTATCTTGGAATGGATAAAATGAGATTTAAAACTCTCTTTGGAAGACCCGATAAGGGGACTAAATTTAGTTTCGGTGGGGAGGATTATATCGCTTCTGAAAATGGATTTTCCAAAGTTGAATTTATGATTTCCCCGAATCCGGGCGAAGAGTTGAAACCGTTGAGGAAAATAGCTTCCGGTGGTGAAATATCGAGGGTTATGTTGGCGATAAAGAGCTTGTTTGCCAAAAAGGATAATATAGATTTGCTCATCTTCGATGAGGTCGATACCGGTATAGGGGGTGAAACCGCAAAGAAAGTCGGGATATTGCTGAGGGAACTGTCGCGTTCGCATCAGTTAATTTGCATTACCCATTTGCAGCAAATAGCCTCTATGGCGGAAACGCATTTTTCGGTGCTGAAGAAAACCGAACGGAAAAGGACGATAACCTTGGTGAAAAAGCTGAATGAGAAGGAGAGGATTTCGGAAATAGCGCGTCTTATCTCCGGTGATTCACAATCCGAAAGCTCCCTGAAATATGCCGAAAAACTTCTCTCCGAAGCTGGGGATAATTAGTTTTGGCGAAGATTCAGGGTCCCTTTATCACAGTTCCCAACCTGATTAGTCTCTCAAGGGGGGTATTGATAGTTCCGACGCTTTACTTGGCGGTTTCTGGAAGAATAATTTCGGCGGCGATAATGGGTGTAATTATAGTTGTTTCGGATGTTCTCGATGGCTATATCGCCCGAAAAACGGGGGCAATAAGCGATTGGGGAAAGGTTATTGACCCGGTTATGGATAAATTCTGTGTTGCCGCCGCTGGGATTACAGCGGTTGTTTGGTTCGATTTCCCGCTGTATGCGTTGCTGATTATTGTGGGTAGGGACATTTTGATTTTGCTTGGGGCGGTAATCCTTTTCGGGAAAAAAGGGAAGCCGGAGATTTCCCACCCGATAGGGAAATATACCGCATCATTGATCGCCATAACTATATTGTCATATTATCTCCGTATCGATTCGCTTAAGGGGATTTTACTCGCATTAGCTTTGACAATGGTTTTTGTTTCGGGGATATTTTATTTTTTAAGAGCGATAGGATCCATTAAGGATGGCTCAAGTGCGATGGCTACAAAACACTAATTTCAGAAAGACATTTTGGGGAATCGGCGCGGGACTGACGGCGCTTTTCGTAGTATTGATATTTGGGGGGACCTTATTTTCGGATATCCTTAATTCCTTCGAGAATCAAACTTTGGATTGGCGCTTTCAATACCGAGAGAGGTTTAAGCAGGGAACAGCGCCCATCGAGGATATAGTAATTGTTGATATCGATGAGCGCAGTTTGGATAAATACGGACAGTTCCCTTGGCCAAGAGGTTATTATGCCGATGTGTTGGATATATTATCCGATGATGGAGTATTGGGGGTGGCTTTCGATGTTCAATTCTTCGATGAAGCTCCCGATTCGATGGGGGATAGGCGCTTCGTTGAAGCTGTGGGTAAAGCAGGGAATGTCGTCAATGCGGTTGCCCTGTATCCGGAGGATAAAGATAATTTCCGCTACACTATGAATACCAACCCCTATGCCCGATTTATTCCAAAGACAGGAGGGATGGAGGATATATCCCCGGTGGAATTTGATTTGGTGGAAGGTCCTTCGATGGAACTTGCATCAGCATCGGCATCATTGGGATTTGTGAATTTTATTTCGGATGATGATGGTGTTGTCCGCAAGATGCCCCTTATCCTAAAAGCCGCCAACGATTATTTTGTGTCTCTCCCTATCGCTTTAATTAATGCTACGCTTTTCGGCGATACTGCGCAGTCGGTTGTTTACAATGATGGGGAAATAGTTCCGATTCGGGGATTCGAAGCTCCCGTTGATAAAGATGGTATACTGACAATTAATTTCTTGGGACCTCCGGGAAGCTTTAGATATGTCTCTTTTTATGATGTTAAGGAAGGGCGTCTGCCGAAGGGATTTTTCGAGGGGAAATTCGTATTCATAGGGACTTCGGCCAAAGGGCTTGCGGATTTAAAAGCCGTCCCCTTGTCGAGCGTATTTCCGGGGGTCGAATTACACGCCACGGTTATGTATGATATTCTGACGGATAATTACCTTCGGAATGTCAACCCTATTTTATTCCTCGCCTTATTGATAATTATAACCTTATTGTTTGGATTTCTTATTTACCGTCTAAGTGCATTTAAGGGATTTATGCTTTTTATCCTGTTTTTACCGGGATGTTTTGCTTTTATCGTCTTTGTATTTATCAAATATTCCATCATTGTGGAAATGGTAAAGCCGACTTTTTCATTGTCGCTTACATACATTTTTGCCATAGTCCATAGATATTTCGGCGAAGAGCAGGAGAAGATAAAATATAAAGGTATCCTTCAACATTATGTCGCTCCAACGGTGGTTAAGCAGGTGGTCAACGATATAGATGGATTGAAACTTGGGGGAGAATCCCGTGAGTTGACCCTCCTTTTCTCGGATATCGAAGGGTTTACCGGTATCTCCGAAAAACTGTCCCCGCAACAATTGGTCACCCTGCTTAATGAATATACCACTGCACAAACGAATGCTGTTTTTGAATATTACGGCACTTTGGATAAATATATCGGTGATGCGATTGTCGTTATCTTCGGGGCGCCTGAAATTAGGGAAGATATTAATTATGCGGAAGCCGCCTGCCGGGCGGCACTGAAGATCAGGGAAAACGATAATATCATCTCCCGAAAATTTCAACATTTATCAATTGGGGAAATAAAAACCCGCATTGGGGTAAATACCGGCGAAGCGGTGGTCGGTAATATGGGGTCGGATGTCCGTTTCGCTTACACCGCCATCGGTGACAGCGTGAATTTGGCATCTCGCCTTGAGGGTTTGAATAAGGAATATGGCACCCGTATTATTATTTCCGAAACGACACGGAAATATACTTCAAAGAAGTTTATTACTCGCGAGTTGGACCTTGTTAGGGTAAAGGGACGGAAACAGCCCGTCCGCATCTATGAGTTAATTAAATATGGAACTCCGGATGATTTCCTGATACGATTAACAGAAACTTTCTCGAAAGGGCTTCGTAAATATCGGGAGATGGATTTCGATGGTGCTAAAAGGATTTTTGCGGGAGTTTTGGAATTTTCACCTGATGATGGTCCCGCAAGAACCTTTATGGAGCGCTGCGAATTGCTTTCGGCGGGCAAATTGCCTGATAATTGGGACGGTGTTTGGATTATGCGGAATAAATAAAAATAATTGCCATTCTTTTAGATATGTGCAATTGTTTATTAAATCGTTGAGAAAGAAGGAGGAACCGTATGGAGAATTTAGGTCGAGCGTTTACATTTGTGTTTGAGGATAAAGCCTGGCCCGGTAAGGTGATATTGGGAGGCGTATTTGTATTGCTTTCAATTTTATTAATAGGGATACCGTTTGTAGTCGGTTATATTTTGGAGGTGGCGCGGCGGTCTTATGAGGGAAATGAAATCCCATTACCCGAATGGGATAATATGGGTGAAAAATTTACTCAGGGATTGATATTTCTTGTAATAATCCTTATATATGCTATACCCTTTATTCTGTTTTCCACCTTGCGTTGTTTGGGACCCTTTTTCGATTTCGTTTATGGGATTGCTTTTGCATTGGCTATGCCATATCTGATGATGAAATTCGCCCTGACCCGGGATTTCAACAGCGCCTTCCAATTTAACGAAATGATTGATTTCATCCAGAAAAATATTGGCGATATCATTATTGTGGTGCTGATTGCAATTGGGATGCAGATAATAGCAAGTTTTGGCGTTATCCTTATTGTAATAGGCTGGTTTTTTACCATTTTTTGGGCTTATTTGGGAGAGGCTTATCTTTTCGGCAAGTTGTATCGAAAAGCTGAAACTCCGGTAGTAGTTGAAACTGTGGAGCCCGGCGAATCGCCTCAGGAATGAACCCTCGCGGAATTGATAAAATCGGGAATTCCTTAACAAGTTACATCGATCGTTTTATCTATCATTTCGTAGATTCATTTTTTCGGAATTTGGGCATAATACTTACGGCATTGATTTTCCTTCCATTGGCGGGAGTCGGCATCGAATTAATCCTACACAATTTAGGATTTATGGGTTATGCGCGGGTTATCAGGTGGATATATTCCTTTAACTGCCATCAAATCCCATCACGATGTCCTGTCATCTTAGGTGAGCCGATAATACTATGTTATAGATGCACCGGCTTTTATATGGGTTTGGTAGGTGGATGGGTATTATCCAAAATCAATTTTGCGGAGGGTTTAAGCAAGTATATTATTCCGATTATTTTAATCCCCGCCGCCCTTAATCTTTTTGACATTTTGGGAATAGGCTTGGGTTTATGGGATTTGTCTAATCCTATCAGATTTTTCTTCGGGATGTCTGCGGGTATCGGACCCGCTTTTCTTATTATGAAAATTGGTATAAGGCTATCGGAACGCTATGGGAAAAGCTATTAGCAAAGCTTATATTTATTCATTTTGATCAACCCCTATTTCTTTAACCTATAATAATTGGACGAAGCGAACTTTTATCTTTGAAATTTGGTTTTTATACATTATAATAAAATAAACTGGTTCTTCGAGATTAATGGTAGTTTCTACAAAATATTAACTATTCAAGTAGAGGAGGTTTTAATGAAAACCACTGCCCCCGTATTATTTTTATTTTCCGCCTTTGTCATTGTCTTTCTGTTTGTTTCCATCGCCGGCGCCGTTGTCTTGGACGGTAGACCTTTCTCCGGCGTAGTAGTTACCAATCCCGCCAATTTCGAATCTGGTGGCTTCAACCAATTGGATGAGATAAGGCTGTTTAGCACCATAAGTCCCAATGTTAGGGCTAATCAAGATGGGACCGGTAATTCTCAAAACGAAACCACGATTGCAGGTAATTATTTCAACCCGTATAATCTCGTCGGAGGCGCTAACGATTACCGAAACGGCGAAGTCGATGCCGGTTATTATTATACCTTGGATGGGGGCTTAACTTGGAATGATGGTACATTGTGTTGCTGGGCCAACTTGGATGCTCAGGGAGATCCCGCCATTACCGCCGATGCCGATGGAAATTTCTATTATGCTTTGATATCTTTTGACCGCTATAGTCCGGATAATGGTATTTATGTTTGTAAATCCACCGATGGAGGCCAAAGCTGGGGAAATCCCGTTGCAGTTGTCGAACATTTTAATGATCCCTATGCTCCATTTGAAGATAAGGAATATATCGCTGCCGATATTACCAATAGTCCGTATCATAACAATATTTATGTTACTTGGACTAGTTTTGATTGGACGAACCCTATCCTTTTCTCCCGTTCGACAAATGGCGGAGCATCATTCTCCAGCCCTATCGAAATCAGTGGTTATGACGATTGTCAGGGATCTATACCGGCTGTCGGTCCGAACGGTGAAATCTATGTCGCTTACCTTGCTTATAGTAATCCTCCAAGCATTAGGCTGGTCAAATCCACTAACGGGGGCATCTCATTTGGGAACGAAATTTATGTTTCCAATGTGGATGAATTACCCTCGCCTTTGCCGCCGACATATTTTAGGGACAACAGCTTCCCTTCGATGGCTGTGGATATCTCGGGAGGTCCATATAATGGATATATCCATATCGTATGGGCTGACTACCGTAACAATGATGCCGATATATATTACTCCCGTTCGACAAATGGCGGGAATACTTGGTCAACCCCAAGGCGACTAAATGATGATCAGCTGATGAATGGCAAGGATCAATTCTTCCCTTGGATTAGTTGTGATCCCGATGGCAATGTGCATCTATTCTTCTACGATAGGCGGGATGATAACAACAATATCCTGATAAACGGGTATTACACCCGTTCAACCGATGGCGGGACGACTTGGAGTTCCAATGAGCGGGTAACAACTGCTTCTTCCGATCCCAATACGGATTTCTATGGTTCTTTCATCGGTGATTATAACGGGATAACTTCTGTCGAAGGGAAGGCCCATCCCTTATGGACCGATACTCGTGAAGGGAATCAGGATGTTTACACCGCTAAAATCGACTGGGGAACGATGCCGACCGTTACGATTGCGATGGTGCCCGATAATATGCCGATAAATATTTCCGGTAGCGGTGGGTCATTTACTTACACCGGCGTGCTGGGGAATAACTATACGGGTAATACTACTGTGGATGTTTGGCTCAAGCTTACACTGCCGAACGGAAGCGATTACGGTCCTATCGAGCGGTATAATAATGTCTCCCTCAGCGGCGGAGATATTCTTTATGTCGATAATATAAACCAAAGTGTGCCTTCCTATGCCCCGGCTGGTGAATATACTTATAGGGCTTATGTGGGAGATTATTCATCAAGTTATATTATCGATTCGGCGACCTTCAAATTCACTAAAACCGCTTTGGGTTCCGGTGGCTCCGATGAATGGGTTTTGAGTGGTTGGGGATTTGAGGATAATCAGGAAAACTCCGGACTTCCGAAATCGGTTATGCTTCTGTCCAATTACCCCAATCCATTTAACGTTTACACGGAGATAAACTATTTATCTAATCGCAATGCCGATGTCAGATTGGAGGTCTTTGATTTGGCGGGCAGAAGAGTCGCTGATTTGGTTGATGGACATCAAAACGCGGGATATCATTCGGTTCGCTGGGATGCGTCAAATATTTCCTCGGGAGTTTATTTCTACAGATTGTCTATCAATGGCGAATCTATGACTAAACGAATGACTTTGATAAAATAGAATTTCTATCCGGATTATCATTGTGGCGGACAATGTATTGTCCGCCTTTTTTAATTGCCTATTTTCTAATTTAGATGTAAAACTTATTATCCGAAAAAAGAAGAATATGGGGAACATTATTATAGTTGATAAGATTATACATAGAATAATATAGTCAAGATTAAGAAATAATCGAAATTGGAATAAAGGAGGTTGCTTGATGGTGGAGGGAGATAAAAGATTGAAAGTCGGAGTAGCCCGAGAGACTTATCCCGGTGAAGGGCGGGTTGCGATAATCCCGGATGCGGTGCCGCTATTAATGAAAAGGGGACTTGAAGTGATGATAGAATCCGGTGCCGGGCTTAAAGCGGGGTTCACGGATGATGCTTATAAACAAAAAGGGGCGGAAATAGTTGCCGATAGGGCAGGAATATTTTCAACTGCGGATATTATTCTTTGTGTTCGCTGCGCTGGGGCTAATACTCTTGAAGGTAAATCCGATTTTAGTTTGATGCGGAAGGATCAGGTTATTATCGGAATGATGGACCCTCTGTCTGAGCCTAAAGCGATAAGTGAATTGGCTGATACCGGGGCTATAAGTTTTGCTTTGGAGTTGATTCCCCGTATTACGAGGGCTCAAAGTATGGATGTGCTTTCATCGATGGCTAATATCGCTGGCTATAAAGCGGTTGTATTGGCGGCGGATATGCTTCCCAAGATGTTTCCGATGATGATGACTGCGGCTGGAACAATCACTCCGGCAAGGGTTTTCGTGGTTGGGGTCGGTGTAGCCGGACTTCAGGCGATAGCTACCGCCAAACGGTTGGGGGCGGTGGTTAAAGCCTATGACATTAGACCTGCCGTTAAGGAGCAAGTCCAAAGCTTGGGTGCTGATTTTGTTGAATTGGAGCTGGGGACTGTCGATGCCGAGGATTCCGGTGGATATGCTAAAGCGATGGATGAGGAATTTTATAAAAGACAGCGGGAGATGATGAAAAAGGTTGTTGCCGAAAGTGATGTTGTCATTACCACAGCTTCCGTCCCGGGGAAAAAGGCTCCCATATTGATAACTACCGAGATGGCTTTGGGGATGGCTCCGGGTTCGGTTATTGTTGATTTGGCTGCCGAAAGGGGTGGAAATTGCGAATGTACAAAATTCGGGGAGACAATCAAATTCTCCGGGCTTACGATCGTGGGGTTATCCGATCTATCGTCAACGGTACCTTACCATGCCAGCCAGATGTATGCAAAAAATATCTCAACCTTTTTATTAAATTTGATAAAAGATGGCGAGCTTAATATAGATTTAGATGATGAAATTATCAGCGATACCCTGCTGACGAGGGATAATGAAGTAATAAATTCAAGAGTAAGTAGTTTGTTAGGGTTATCGAGAGAAGAAGAAAATACAGATAAGGGGAATTAACGATGGAGATATTCGTTACCGGATTTACAATTTTCGTTTTGGCGATTTTCGTCGGTTTTGAGGTGATAACAAAGGTCCCTCCGACTTTACACACCCCATTGATGTCGGGGTCTAACGCCATTTCCGGAATTACTATTATTGGGGCGATGATTTCCGCCGGATCGCAACACACTATGCTAACTACCATTTTGGGATTTACTGCGGTGGTGTTTGCTACGATTAATGTTGTCGGTGGTTTTATGGTGACCAACAGGATGCTTCAGATGTTTCGGAGGAAGAGATAGTAAATTATGAGCACTTCAATTATCAATATAGCTTATTTAATCGCCTCGATACTATTCATATTCGGCTTGAAAGGATTAAGTCACCCACGCACGGCCGCAAGGGGGAATCTGTTGGGGGCGATTGGAATGCTTTTGGCTATTTTAGTTACCCTTTTTAACAAGCGGATTATAAGCTATGAATTGATTATAGCGGGAGTTATCGTCGGCGGAGCGATAGGGGCGATTTTAGCGGTGAAGATCGAAATGACCGCAATGCCTCAACTGGTGGCGTTATTTAATGGCTTTGGTGGTGGGGCTTCGGTTTTGGT
>JALSTH010000084.1 GCA_026983835.1 Candidatus Zixiibacteriota bacterium
CAATGGAGGCGAAAAACATTGTTAGCAAAAAAACAAATATCATAATAGCTTCTGTATTTGCCAATACTCCACCTTTAATTAAGAGGGACACAATGAGGGGAAGCATCAATGTCAAAGCGTATGTTATATATAGCCAGAATATCGGGTATAGGACACCTAATGCCCCTGCTGCCAATCCACCGATAATAAATATTAATAATGCCTCTTGTTGTGCTGTAAGGTATGGCGATAATAACCATAACCCTACTCCCCACGAAATGGCATTTAGTATCGCAAAAATGGAAAATAGTATTACATATTTTTTGGGATGTAGGGAATGTGCGAGTTTTGGGGAATTTATCGGAATTCTGATTGTAGAAACGGTAAAAATGGCGGCTATCCAAATTATCAATCTGCCGAACGGCACCGTGGAGGAAAGCATAAAGAATGTGATGGCCCCCAATGTCAAATGTACTAATGGGGTTGTATTCCCAAGCTTGGTAAGATTCTCCGAAAGGTCTCGGTCATATTTTGTTTTCAAGATAACCTTATTGATTTTCAACTTATTTTATCCCCCTTGATGAAAAACTTCGCTGGTTAAAATATCAAATATATTATCTCCCTATTATTATCGGTGGGATTAAAGGGGAAATTAAAATGGATTAGGGAAAATCGGGATATTTTATTGTATTTTGGGGATTGATCCGCAAAAAATAAATGACTGCGGAAGTGAGATTTATTCCAATATTTCCGGAGTTATCATAATTATCAAATCGGTTTTCTTTGTATCGACTTTGTTGCTACGGAACAGGAAGCCTAATATTGGAATATCCCCCAAAAGCCATATTTTCTTTTTGGTTTCTATTTTGGTTTCTTTAACTAACCCTCCCAAAACAATCGTATCGCCGTTTTTGACCGCAACCTCGGTGTTTACCGAGCGTTTGGATGTAATGGGCCTCTGGTTTCCGGGAGGTCCCACCCAATCAATAATCTCCTCTACCGATGGGCTAACGGTCAATACCAAAGTATCGCCCTCGGTTATACGGGGTGTTACTTCCAAAGTCAAACCAACTTCTAAATCTTCATAGCTGACGATATCCTGAACCGAGCCGCCTTCCGAGAAGCGGTTTATGGTCTGTACGGGGATTACGGTGGTTACCGCAATTTTGGCTTTTTGGCTGTTTAGGGTTGTTACTCTGGGGTCGGAGATGACTTTTGAATTTCCTTGCTCTTTGAGGAATTTCAAGAATGCCGTAACCTGCTCGATTGACAGGGTCCCTAATGTAAAGGAGTTCCAGTTTGGAGGAACCGATGATAATGCGGAATAACCGCTTTCGGTTTCGTCCGGATCCAAGGTTGCATTGGCGACGCTTACCTCGATGCTTTTCTGCCAATCGATGCCATATTCCTTTTCATTGCTGATGTTCGTTTCGATGAATTTGACATTTATGCCTACCTGTCGTTTAGGAATATCGACCTGTTCCACTATTTTACTTACCGCTTTCACCATTTCCGGGCTGCTATAGACTACTAATATACTTGAGCGAGGTTTTGTATCTTCACTTATCTCGGTGGTCTGGGAAATGGCCTCTATCCTGCCTTCGTCACCAAAAAGTTCTTTTAGATCCGCCGCTAATGAAATCGCATCAATATGTTTGAGGTGAAATACCTTTCCAATCCGAATTATATTCTGTTTCTGTCTTTCTTTCTTTAAAATTACCATACTACCGTTATCATCGTATTTGAGTCCCTTCGATACCGTAATGGCATCCAAAATACTTTTAACCGTTGTATTGGCAAAGCTTGCGTTTACTTTTCCTTTTACACCCTCGCCTGCGATTATATTAATCCCCGCCTGCGAGGATAGAAGTTTCAACGCATCCTGAATATCCATATTTTCAGCTTGGAAAGAGATAACCTTCTGTAATGCGGATTTAATCAGGGAATTATTGTTTCCCGCATAGGCGGAGCTATCGGCGATAAGTATCGCCGGTAATAAGAGTATTAAAAATATGGTGCTGAATACAGCGAGCTTATTTGTTGTTTTTATGTTAATCATTTTCTATTTCTTCCCCATAGTCAAGGTTAACACTTTACCGTTCTTTTCCAAATAAACCTTGTTGTCCACAATAGAGATTATTTTATACCCCTCGATTTCCTCCCCGCTCTTTTTGAGTTTCCCCGATAGAATAGCGGAATTTCCTTCAGGGGACGAAGATATCCCTTCGAGAACGGGGATATTTTCCGGAGTGGTGATAGCCGATTTATTCGCATCAATTTTTACTTTCGGTTCTGCAAATATGTCTCTGCCGAAAGGAAGCGCCGCACGCTTTATTTTCTCGGCTGATATATCTTCCGCCATAGCTTTATTATCGCTATCATCATCATCTCCGACATAGGAATCCTCGTTATTATAGAACTCATTATCGGTTTTGGGAGTCGATCCGAATAAGTGCGGTAAATGGTATGATGCCCCGATTATCAGGGTGATTACCAGAACAATATAAGTTAATTTGCGCTTTTTTGTTTCTATCATAACCGTTAATAAATATTAGCGATGAATTTTGCTTCGCATTTTATTCCGTCTTTTATATCGTCACTTCTGTAAATCTTTACAGCGTTCAACTTTTCACAAAAGGTCATCCATTCTAATTCTTCGAGAAAATCAACCAACGGCTTAAACGAACCGATAGCTTCGATTTTAATCTCCATTTGGCCTATTATCTTCGGGAGTTTCTCATGCGATGGCTTTTCGGATAAGGCTAAGAGTTGTTCGGGTGGAAAAGTAAAATCACCGATTTTAACATTATTACTTTTTGCCGCTTTGGATATTTCATCATAGATTTTGCTTATCTCATCCTTATTGTAGCAACAGCTGGCAACCGTTTCCGCTCTCGATTTCAAATCTTCCAAGGCTGATTTATTCCTATTGGTGCCGGAAATAGCTGAAGTGGAGCGGATTAATTCCTTATTGACAGATATTATTTGATCCTGAACGGCGATTAATTTCCCCTTTGCGATTCCCAAATATCCATACCCCGCTACAACTGAAATTAGGATAAGGATTAGCAATGCCAAAAATTGATTTTTCGTCATTTCATAATCACCTTAATCATTGGAGTTTCGCTTCTACTTGAAATGATATCACTTTCAACCCGTTTTTATGTTCGGTTTGGAGTTTTTGCGCATCTATATTTCCAAAGTATGGTGATGTTTCTAAATTTTTAACTAATATTCCCAATATCGGATCCGCCTTCCCCACCGGAGCTTTTATGGTCCCTTCGATATGGGCGTAATCCTCTTCATTACCATCCTCTGTTATGCCTAATTCTATATCGGTAAGATAAGCGCCTTTGGGCACAATTCTTGACAACTCCTTTAATATTGCGGTCATAGAATGGTTAACGGATGAGAACGACTCAAGGAATTGGCTGTATTTTTCGATTTGGTCTTGTTGTTTAATTGCTTCTGAATATTGAGGCTCACTCTGTACAACTTGCAGATTTTCGTTAAGTGCCTTCAATTGGTTTGAAGCCGAGTTATAGGCTAAAAACCAAAGCCCGAAAAAGGCGATAATTATCAAACCGATAACAATGCCGAAAACCTTGAGTAAATCCGACACTTTTTCCTTCTGCCTTTTGATTCTTATTCCTTCGGGGGTAAATTGGGCTTCGGGGCATTTGCCGATTATAGCGCCTATCGGGGCCGATAAAGCCGGGGAATAACTGCTTATTTCCTCTCTGTATTCTGTCGGAGCGGTAAGAATGTTTGAGTTTTCAAAGCTCAGGATACTTGTTTTTATCCCGAGTTCGGCTTCGATGTTTTCGTTGATACTCCGAGCGATTATCGGATTCCCTGAAACCAAAATCAACTCCGGTTTCAAGCCTTGAAATCTAGCCGAAATGAATTCTATCGTACTCATCGTTTCCCTGACAGCTCCCTCGGCTATCGAATCGGTTCCTTTTGATAATCTTATATCGCAAACCGTCGATTCCCCGCAACTTCTGGAAAAGACCAAAATACCGTTATGGAAGAAGGAGAACTCCGGAGAACTTGTATCTATTTTGACTAAAAGTACCGATTGCGAGGGGAAATCATAATCCGCATATCGAAGGAATTCCCAATATGCGAATTGGGTGGGAACGATCGATTCCAGTTCTATACCGGCAGCGGCAAAGAGATTATACCTACCATCAACAATGTCCATAGGAATACTGGACGAAGTGATATTCAGTGATTTCTTTCCTCCTTTGATTTTGTTTAAATAATAACCAAAATAGAACCCTTCCAAGCCGGAGGGCATTAATAGGGTTGCTTGAGCAATTGCCGCCCATTTGATTTTCCTTTTGGGGACCGGGGGGATATCGAAATTTCTGACAAACCCCAATTCAGGTGAAACCGCCAAGTGGTATTTGCTTTTCTTGGGAATACCTTCTTCAAAAAGGTCTTTCAAAGCCAGAGAGAGGGATTCGCCTGACAATATCCCATCTTTTATCTCTGCGCTTCCATATTCTATTATTTTATATTTGCGCCCGAGCGTCCCTTTAGCGAGCCGTATATACCATATTTGATGTTTTTCACACCAGAAGCCTATGAGCGATTTGTGAAACAACCCGCATTTCCCGATTATATCTCTGAAACCTTGATTTAGAAATGCCATTTTGGGTAGAGGGCGTTCAGCTGATATTTTGGAAGTAGGATTTTCCGGATTTTTAACCTGAGGGCCTATATCATTGTAATTTATATCATTCATCTTAATTTATAATATTCGTTCATTTGCCTTTTTTATGGCTCATCGGGTATCTTCCCCATAGGTCGCCCGGAAATCTGATATTAACAAAGGGAGATGATCTCGGCAGGACGGAAACCAAAACTTCCGAACTATCACCATCCGAGGTATATGAGAGTATCGTGTGGTTTCCAACCGGAATCTTAAAGAATCTAAAATTCCCGCTTCCGCTTGGATGAGTCTTGACGGTTTTTGTTTTCCCTTTACCGTTGGGATAAGTGATTTTAACGGTGACCTCCGAAGCTTTTGCACTTGGCGGATTGCCCAACCCATCTGCTATTTGTCCGGTTATGCTATTATTGTCAATATCTGATATATTATCGACCAACTTCTTTGTGATTACGGTTTTCCCGCCTGTGGATTTGATTACGGTTTTGGTATATTTATACGGTTTTCCCCAGGCATCGGTCATAAACCCTTTTTTATCCTCAGAGAAACCGATATCGATATATGGTCCGTTCCAAGTTTTATATCCGCCGGGATTCTTGATAAGAGCTGTAAGACTCGGTGGGAGAGCTCCGACATCTCCTACATATCCGAAGTCCGTCCTTATCCCGCCGGTTACCAAGCGAGAATCCCCCAATATCGCTATCTTTAATTGTTCCATCTCTTGTGTTGTCGCTTTGAAACGGGAGTGTTCTATATTGGAATTTAAACTTTGGAGTGCAATCGAAGCCATAATCCCGATAATTACGATTACGACTGCTACCTCAACTAATGTAAAACCGAACTCCTTTTTGCGTTCTTTTATCATCGAAATTCCTCAATGATGGCAGATGGCTTAAAATTTGATAACTATCTTTTTCCCGGATCCTTTGGATGTTATTGTCCTTTTTTTTGCATTATAAATATATTTAGTCTCCCAGGCGTCCTTTAAGTAATCATCGGTGCTTCCATCGATATAGGGACCATTCCATCCCAACCCGCTGAATTTATTGAAAGATTGTACGCCGGAAGGCTTTTCGACCAATGCCTTCAGATTTGGTGGGGGAGAGCCGACATCGTTTTCATAGCCCCTGAATTCAACCTGCCCTCCGGCAGAGCGTGAACCGACTATTGCTTTCTTAAGTCTGAGCATCTCCTCTTTGGTGGCTTTGTCTTTCGATGATTCTATCAGCCCTCCCACCACAGGAATAGCCACCGCGGCCAAAATACCTAACAAAGTCAATGTTATTACCAATTCAACAAGCGTAAACCCGGGACTCTTTACATTGGTATCCATAATAGTATCCGCGGAATTGTCTCCACTACCAAGTATTCTCATTTACACCTTTTGTTTTGGTGCAAGCCCATATCTCACCGGTCTTCTGATTATACGCCCAACCATATTTGCTATATGTTTTACCCTTTTTCTGATTATTGGCGTTCCTTATTCTCTGCTGATAATTTTTTGTGTTCTGATACGGGTTAGCGGGTATAGCACCCTGCAATATAGTTCCGATTTTAGTCAGTTGTTTGTAAGTGGGCCAAGAGGGTTTCCCGTCCGGATTCTTGGCGGCGGATGTAGCATAATAGGTCGAAATAGCAGATCTCATCCCGCCCAGCGCCGCTTTGCAGGCATTCATCTTGGCATCGGCAACGATATTTTGATAGGTCGGGATCGCCACGCTTGCCAATATCCCCAAGACCGCAATGATAATAACCAATTCTACCAGTGTAAAACCACCGGATTTTTTTAGACGATTCATAACGCCTCCTTTTTAGAAATTGAGAGTTTATTCCTCCTTTTTGATTCCTTATCGACTGTTAAATTAGAGAATTTATTGAAAAAAATCAGTCAATGATTTACGACTTTAATTATATTCCACATCGGCATAAATATCGCCAATGCCATAATCAACACCATTACCCCCAATCCGACAGTCAGCATCGGTTCCAAGAGGCTGGTCAGTTTTTCCGACATATAATCGACTTCATTGTCATAGTGATTGGCGATTTCATTTAGGATCGGTTCCATTGCCCCTGATTCCATCCCTACGCTGAACATCTGAACAACAAGTTCAGGGAAGACTTCTGTTGAACGCATAGTGTCTGTAACATTACCGCCGCTCCCAACATCGCTTTGGAGAGCAAGCAATGCCTTGTTAAATTTCCGATTGCCGATCGATTTACCGACAATTTCCAAAGCATTCAGGAGGGGAACGCCGGCGGATAATGTAACCGAAAGCATTGACGCAAAACGCGCCAAATAAATCTTGAGAAAGAGAGTACCAAATATAGGCAAATGAAATCTGCCATAATCCGCGAAATTCTTTCCCGTTTCAGTGCGGAAAAATAATAAAACCAAAAAGAATAGCAGAACTATGGCGGGAATTCCGATCATATAGTAATTTGTAATTATATGGTTTAGCCCTAAAAGGATGCGGGTTGGTAAAGGTAATTCCACGCCCGACCCCTCGAAAAATACCGTAAATTTCGGCAGGACAAATGTGATTATGACGATAAAGGCACCCACCAATGCCGTTACTACTATAATTGGATATCTTACCGCCTTTTTGATGGCTCCTTTGGTCTTAAGTTGTTTGTCCATCAAGACAATCAACCTTTCCAATACAATATCTAATTTCCCCGAGACCTCGCCGGCGGCTACGGAATTCACATACATCTCCGGAAAGACATCGGGATATTTAGCCATTTGCTCTGATAACCCCAATCCGCTTTCAAGCCCGGAGCGTATTTCAATCAGAGTTTTCGCCAAACGCGTATGCTCTTCTCCGGAGATAATTGTTGTAATCGCCCTCGTGAATGGAATACCAGCTTTGTATAGGGTAAGAAACTTGTTGCTGAAAATGATTAAATCGTCCAGTGGTACCCTTGATCCAATCAATTTTTTAAGGGATATGCCGATGCTTTCGCCGGCAGGCTTAATCTCCAATGGTAATAGATTTTGGGCGGTTAAATGTGCTTTGGCGTTTTGCTCCGTCTCGGCGGAAATTTTACCTTTTATTAGCGAACCCGTGGAGTTGGCTGCGATGTATTTGTATTCAACCGACATTATTAATTACCTATAGTTTCTGTTAAAACGGTTTCCTCCCTATTATTTTCGGGAGTTAAATCGCGGATATATTCATCTTCCAACTTATCTTTGAAAGTAACCTTCATTACCTCTTCGAGGGTGGTTAATCCTGCTTTCACCTTGAATAAGCCATCAAGCCTCAATGGCATCATACCATTTTCCAAAGCTGCTCGGCGCATTTTTACCGGCGAAGCGGCTTCCATCATCACCTCCCGAATATTCGCATCCGCTATCATCAATTCATGAATGGCAAGGCGACCCTTGAATCCCGTGTAATTACAGTTGGGGCACCCTTTAGCTTTATAGAGCGTTATATCCTCGCCGAAATATTGCTTTAGGGTTTCAATGGCGATTGGTTCGGGATTTTCATCGACTACCTTGCATTTTGGACAAAGTTTCCTTATTAGCCTTTGCGCAAGCACTGCTTTCAATGATGAGGCTACCAAAAAGCGCTCGATTCCCATATCAATCAAGCGAATTGCTGCCGAGGGAGCATCATTTGTATGCAGAGTGCTTAAAACTAAATGCCCGGTCATCGATGCGCGGATAGCTATTTCGGCTGTTTCCGAATCCCTTATTTCCCCAATCATTACTATATTTGGATTTTGACGCAAAATCGCCCTCAAAGAAATTGCGAAATTCAGCCCGGCTTTTTCGTTGACTTGAACCTGACTTACCATCGGTAGGTTATACTCCACCGGGTTTTCGACGGTTACGATGCTTTTTTCGGGGGAGTTTAGCTCATCTAACACCGAATACAGAGTTGTCGTTTTCCCCGAACCTGTTGGCCCGGTAATCAATATCAATCCTTCGGGTGAAGCGATAATTTCCCTGAATCTTTTGATTATCTTTGGGGAAAAGCCCAATTCATCCAATTTTATGTTTGTATTGGACTTATCAAGTATCCTAATGACGATTTTCTCACCGAATACCGTAGGTAGAGAAGAAACCCTGAAATCTATCTCGTCATCCTCGATAATATATCTGAATCGCCCATCCTGCGGGAGTCTCTTTTCGGAAACATCCATTCCGGAGATAACCTTAATGCGGGAGATAATGGAGGATTGGGATTGTTTCAACAAGACAGTTTCCTCTTCCATAACCCCATTTATCCGAAACCTGACCCTTACTTGCTCTTTTTCTGGTTCGATATGAATATCCGATGCTCCCTGCCTGACGCCCTTTATTATTAACAGATTGACAAGCCTAACTGCCGGGACATCATCCGATAAATCCCCCGTAGTGGTTCCGCCGCCATCTATTGAAAGTACTTCAATTTGTTCGGTTTCCTGTCTTTCCTCTTTGTCGGCGGGAGCATTTCCTTCCACCGGATAATATATATCGATCGCCCTTTGAAGAGCCGTCCTTGTGGTGGCTACTCTGATAATATCATACCCCGTATGGAACCTAAGCTCATCGATAGCGATAAAATCAAGAGGATCGGCCATCGCTACGGTAAGGCGGTTTTCCACCAAAAATAGAGGTATAACCTGAAGGCGGCGCGCCAAACTAACCGGAATTGTTTGGACTATTTCCGGGTCTATGTTATATTCGGTGATATTAACTTTCGGGATATTAAGTTGCTTCGCTACAGCGGAGATTATATCATCTTCAGTCGCCAACCCTTCCGAAATGAGATAATCTCCCAGCCGTTGCCCGCTTTCACGCTGCGACTTCAAGATATTCCCGAGTTGTTCTTTGGTGAGGACACCTTCTTCGACTAAAATATCCCCTACTCTTTTCGCCATTCTTAACCCTTTTTTGAAAGACTCATATCTATTAATTTATCGGCATTTTAACTCAAAGTTGAATACTTACCGCTTAACACTTTCTACAGAGTTTAAAATCTTTACAAGGATAATTATTTTGATCTGAAGTTTATTCTAATTCAATTTGGAGGAATCGGCTGGAGCTTGTTTATTCGATATGTTTTTGGATTGATCGGCGATCAATTGTTTCATCACAGGTTTTACGCCCGCTCCCTGCTCATAAACCATCCTGCCTCCATAATGTCCCGTAGTCAAAATGAGCGTTAGAGCTATCAATGCTACCACAAGATAAAGTCGTTGGATTTTCCGCCTCGGTTCCCCTCGATTGAAAACCCGCCAAATAAAAAGGATACTTATAACCGCCAAAGAGATTACGGATATGATCTCGTGAACCTCAAAAAGTTTTTGCGCTTGGGAGTTCATTATTATCGAGCCCTCCGCCGAAAATCCTGTTAAAACTGCGATGATTACCGAGATTTCAGCGATAATCAAATTAACCCAAGCGGCAGTTTTTAATCTTTCGTCCCTTACAAAATAAGCGGCTACATCACAAAAGACGGAAACGGTAAATAGAGCGATTGCGAAATGGACTGCTATCGGGTGTATATTTGGCATAAAAAGTTTTGCGCAAAGCTAAAATTATTTATTGAATATAATTTATGATATAAGAGTAAACAAATCAAATATAACCGATCCCAATTTTAATATTTCTGTAATAATGGGGTAATATTATTTTTTGAAAACGATGCTTGACATATTTCCGCAGGCATTGTTTATCTTATTTCGGGGAATTTTCAGTTTAGT
>JALSTH010000085.1 GCA_026983835.1 Candidatus Zixiibacteriota bacterium
TGGAATTACAGAATATAGATGATCAATTACGCGAATTGGAGAATTCAAAGGTTTATCTTCCCGATATGATTTCCAATATCGAAAAGGAGCTTCAAAATTGGAAAGAAAAATATGAAAAAGGTGTCGCCGATTATGAAGAATCTACCAGGGAAAAAAAGCGGTTGGAGTTGGAAATTGAAGTATTCAATTCCGAACTAAAGAATTTCCAGCAACAAATGAAAGTAATAAAGACAAACAAAGAGTACGATGCCTTAACCGCCCAAATATCTTCCGTAAAAGAAAAAATAAATGAATACGAAGAGAAACTGTTGGAAATAATGGAACAGTTGGATACCCTTGAGGAGGAGACAAAGGAAAACAAGAAAAGGTATGAGGAACTGAAAAATTCTAATAAGGAGGTGTTAGCCGGTTTACAGCAACGAATAGAATCGATAGACACCAAAATGAAAATGAAACGCGATGAGCGGAAAGTTATCGAGAGCCGTATAACCAGAAGGATCTTGAGCCACTACGAAAGGATAAGCAGCGGTAAGGGAGGAATGGCGGTAGTGACCGTCAGGAGGCACTCTTGCGGGGGATGTTTTAAGCAATTATCTCCCAAAATGATGCAAGAGATAAAGCGAGGCGAAAGGATTATTACTTGTGATAGTTGCGGGCGAATTCTAATCTGGGCTGGAGATGAAAGCCAATAACGAAAGATTTTCATACGAGGGGTTAACCTTCGACGATATCCTCCTAATTCCCTCATATTCGGAAATCCTCCCTCGGGATGTGGATATCACAACCCGTTTGACAAAGAATATCAAACTGAATATTCCCATTATATCAGCCGCTATGGATACCGTTACGGAATCAGCTTTGGCGATTGAGATAGCGCGTGAAGGGGGTATCGGTATAATCCATAAAAATATGCCAATTGATAGGCAGGCATCCGAAGTCGATAAGGTCAAGCGCTCCGAAGCCGGTATGATTGTCGATCCGATTACCCTCCCGCCGACGGCGGAGATAAAAGATGCTCTTAATGTGATGGAAAAATATCATATATCAGGCGTCCCTATTACCGAGGGCAAGAAACTTGTCGGGATACTCACAAATCGGGACCTCCGTTTCGAGAGCAATACCAATCGCTTTATTTCCGAAGTAATGACCAGAAAGAACCTAATCACCGCTCGAGAAGATGTTATTTTGGAAGAAGCGAAAGTATTACTTCATAAGCACCGTATAGAAAAACTACTTATAGTGGATGATAATGGTAATCTCAAAGGGATGATTACGGTTAAAGATATAATGAAACAAATCCAATACCCATATGCCGCCAAAGATAACAGGGGCAGATTGAGGGTTGGAGCCTCGGTGGGAGTAAGCGGCGATATAAAGGAAAGGGCGTCGGAGTTGATAGAAAACGGGGTCGATGTAATAGTGATTGATTCCTCTCACGGTCATTCCAAAGGGGTGATTGAAGCTCTAAAAAAAATAAAAGCTGACTTCCCCGATACGGATATTATCGCCGGAAATATCGCTACCGCCGAAGGCGCCAAGGCGCTTGTCGATAACGGCGCCGATGCGGTTAAAGTGGGAATAGGTCCCGGAACAATTTGTACGACCCGCATTGTCACCGGAGCCGGGATGCCGCAGGTATCCGCAATCATCGAAGCTGTAAATGAAACCTCGAAAAGCGATATTCCGGTAGTAGCCGATGGCGGTATCCGTTATTCGGGGGACATCACCAAAGCTATCGCCGTGGGAGCCGAATCGGTAATGATCGGAAGTTTGTTTGCAGGAACCGAGGAGTCACCGGGCGAGACCGTCCTTTATAAAGGACGCACATTTAAGACCTACCGCGGGATGGGTTCGATAGATGCTATGAGCGAAGGTTCTCGGGATAGATATTTTCAGGAAAACATCGCTGATAAGGGAAAATTAGTCCCTGAGGGGGTGGAAGGCAGAGTACCATATAAGGGACCATTATCCAAAACGGTTTTCCAACTCGTAGGTGGAATAAGGGCAGGGATGGGATTATGCGGTTGTAAAAATATAACCGACCTGCGAACAAAAACAAAATTCGTCCGCATATCTTCTGCGGGCTTGGCGGAAAGCCATCCCCACGATATCACCATATCAAAAGAAGCGCCCAATTACCAAAAAAAATAAAGGCGGTACAAAAACCGCCTTATGGAATTAAAAATAATAAAAGATGATAAAGAATTATCCTTCCGTATGCCATCCCTCCAAGCGGTGAAACCATTCTTCCGGGTTTTCAAGATATGATAAGCTGTCGTCTATCATTTTGAAATGTCTTCTCTCCTCCTCCACCAAAAACTCAAAGAGCCTTTTAACATTTTCATCCGATGATTCCTCCGCGGCTTTACGGTAAAATTTTTCCCCATTTAACTCAAAATCGCGGGCGAATTTATAAGCATCCAAATCTTTTTTATCCGTGGGGGCTTTTTCATCCAGTCCTTCGAATAGTTTGGCTATCGCTTCATGCGCTTGCTTGATATCGATATCACCTATCATCCTTTCGAAGTCCACCTTTTCGCCCGAGACCTCGGCTTCATAGAACTTCTTTATGCTTTCGATATGTTTCAATTCCTCAGCAGCGAGGAAACTAAACACATCCTTCGTCATCTTGTCGATAGATTTTTCAGCCGTCTTCAAGTAGAAATCGTATCCTTCCTTCTCCATTTCCAATGAAGCAGCCAATGCTTCCCGTTCAGTTTTCATTCTTTCCTCTATTCCATCCTCAAATAAATGTCAAAAACCTTAACCAACAAATTCAATCGTCCACAATCAAATTCGGGGCTGTATTTACATTTAACCCATAAAGAATATAATTTGTTCACATTATTAATCTTTTAAATCAATTTTTATCCGTTCGATAGAAAGACAGGAACCATCACGGTGATCCAATTCCATAATAACGCCGGATAATTTAATGTCCTTTTCCGCGACCTTAAATTTCACGGGTGTGCCGGTTAGAAACCTCGCTATCGAAGCGGAATATTCCATACCTATAACCGAGTGATAAGGACCGGTCATCCCGGCATCGGTAATAAAGCCGGTCTTATTCGGGAGAATCTGTTCATCGGCGGATTGGACATGAGTATGGGTGCCGATTACCGCCCCGACTTTTCCATCGAGATAATAACCCATCGCCTGCTTTTCGGAGGTAGCTTCGGCGTGGAAATCGACAATAACCACATTGGTCTTACGGCGTAATTCCGCAACCTCCCTATCAGCTATCCTAAAAGGACAGTCTATCGGAGTCATAAAAACTCTGCCCTGAAGGTTTAAAACACCAACCTTCTTGCCGCTTTTCGATTCAAAAACTCCGGAACCTTTCCCTTGAACCGACGGCGGGTAATTGGCAGGCCTAATTATATTTTTAAATTCCTCCAGCGCAGGATAAATATCCCTTCTATCCCAGAAATGGTTGCCGCCGGTTATGACATCGACACCATAAGAGAAAAAAGAAGAAGCGATATCTCTGTTTATTCCGAAACCGCCGGCGCTGTTTTCCCCGTTAGCGATGACAAAATCGATATCCTGCTGGCCTATAATCTCGGGCAGAAGTTTTTTGAGGGCTA
This sequence comes from Candidatus Zixiibacteriota bacterium, assembly GCA_026983835.1. Lineage (GTDB taxonomy): Bacteria > Zixibacteria > MSB-5A5 > UM-FILTER-46-8 > UM-FILTER-46-8 > JALSTH01. Next base: position 3,588 of record JALSTH010000085.1, read on the forward strand.
CTCTCCCGGGCTTGCCTATTATATCTCCAATAAATAAAACTCTCAAAATCAGATCCTATTTGGCATAATCAACAGCTCGGGTTTCCCTGATCACCGTAACCTTAATTTGACCGGGATATTCCAATTCCGCCTGAATTTTACGGGCGATTTCGGAGGAGAGCTGTTCTGCGCCGAGATCATCGATATGTTCAGCTTCAACCATTACCCGAACTTCCCGTCCCGCTTGAATCGCATAAGCTTTTTCAACGCCCTTGAATGAATCAGCAAGCTCCTCCAATTTTTCCAATCTCTTAATATATCCTTCAAGGGTTTCTCTGCGGGCACCCGGACGAGCACCGGAAATGGCATCAGCCGCTTGAACCAAGACGGAATATGGAGTTTCCTGAGGTATATCCTCGTGATGGGAGGCGATTGCATTTAAAATAATCGGGCTTTCATTATATTTCGATATCAGCTTGACGCCTATTTGGGTATGCGTTCCCTCGGTATCCCTGTCGATAGCTTTACCAATATCGTGAAGCAACCCGGCTCTCCGAGCAATGGCCGGATCCAATCCCAACTCAGCCGCCATTATCCCGGAAAGGAAAGAAACCTCTTTGGAATGTTGGAGCACATTCTGTCCATAGCTTGTGCGGAAATTGAGCTTGCCCAATAATTTGATAATATCGATATGCAATCCGTGAACACCGCAATCGAAACAAGCTTGTTCACCCAATTCGCGCACTATGATATCCATCTCTTTTTCGCATTTGGCTACAACCTCCTCGATCCTTGCGGGATGAATACGGCCATCGACAACCAACTTCTCCAAAGCCATACGAGCTATCTCCCGCCGTATAGAGTCATATCCGGATAAAATCACCGCCTCCGGCGTGTCATCGACAATTACATCTATACCGGTTGCAACCTCAAAAGCACGGATATTACGCCCTTCTCGACCGATTATCCTGCCTTTCATCTCATCCGATGGCAAATGAACCACAGAGACAGTCGATTCCGTAGCTTGATCCGCCGCACAACGCTGTATCGCCTGAATTATGATATTTCTCGCTTCCTTTTCGGCTGTCCTTTCGGCTTCCTCTTTTATGTCCTTAATAATCTGCACAGCTTCCGCCCGTGCCTCCTGCTCCAAATTCAATATCAACAGTTTTTTGGCTTCCTCCGCCGACATTCCGGCTATTCTCTCCAATTGCTCGTTTTGTTCCGCTATCAGTTTTTCCAATTCGGCATCACGGGCGTTTATCGCTTTCTCACGGGCAAAAATTATTTTTTCCCGATTTCTTATATCCCGTTCTTTTTTATTTAGAATATCGACTTTTCGATCGAGATTTTCCTCCTTCTCCGAAAGCCGTTTTTCGATACGGCCAATATCTGACTTTCTGTTTTGGATTTCCCGTTCAAAATTCGCTTTCGCCTTAAACCACTCGTCCTTCGCCTCCAAAACAGCTTCTTTTTTCTTTATCTTCGCCTCTTTTTCCGCATCTTCTATCAAGCGGCGGGCGATCTCCTCCGATCGCTTTATCTTGCGAGAACCGGCAATTTTAAGTATCAGCACGGCAACAATGATACCGACAATTAAGCCGATAATCCCGTAGATATACGCATCTATTTGCAACATCTATTTGGTCCTCCATTAAATCCCAAACAGAACCGTTTCAGTTACGGGATATTTTCCAGCGATTTTTAATAAGTCAGACTGTTTCTAAGGGGCAGGGAGAATTATTCCCGGGAGATGATACATCGGTGCAATTGCTCATATAAAGATTCCAATTTCGCTCTTATTGCCGAAGCACTGTTCTCGGATTCGTTTCTTACCTTAAACAATTCGTCAGCGATATGGAAGGCGGCCAATACCGCTACATTATTATGAGAACGATTCGTTAATCTTTCCGAAGCGGAACGCATCATCCTATCGAGATAATCAGCTATCCGCATTATATACTCGGAATTTGCATCACCCTTAATTTTATAATCTTCACCGAAGATATTCACCTTCACCAATTTTCTCTTTTCCTCACCCATAATTATAAAAAAATCGCTACATCAATAAGTCCGTTAACTATTTGACGGCTCTAATATTGAGAGTTTTCCAATAACCTGTTCTATTTTAGATTTTATTATCGATTCTTTTTCAAGATATTCCGATCTCTCGGACTCCCGTTCAGATTTCAACCTTTCCAGTTCGGCTTTGAGGGAATGATATCTATCCCTCTCCTCATCCAATTGAGCATTCAAAACCTTAATCGTATTTTTCGCTTCCGAATTTTCCGCCCTAAGAGCTTCTATCAGCTCAACAGCCGATTGGACCTCCTTTTCCAATTTATCTAAAACTTCATAATCCATAAAAACTAAATCCACCAAAACTAATTTAATATTATTTTAACCGATTTACATTCGGAGGTCAAGCGGATATTTACCTTTTAATTGCACTAATATGTAATTCATAGCCTTATCGACTTCCTCATCGGTCAGGGTTTTATCCTGATGGCGGAACCTAATGGATAATGCCACACTTTTCTTCCCCTTCGGAACCTGTTTGCCGACATAAATATCGAAGAGCCTTACATCCTCCAAAAAATCGATTTTCAAATTCTTCACAAATTCAATCAGCTCACCAACCAACACTTTGTCTTCAATTACCACAGCTAAATCTCTGTCGGAGTGCGGAAACTTAGGGGGTTCCTTAAAATGACCGTTCAATGATACTTTATCCGCCAACATATAAGCATCCAACATAATAACCCAAACAGGAATCTTAATGTTATATTTCAGGGCGACCTTTTCGGAAGTCTTTCCCAACCAACCGATTTCAAATTTATTAAGAAATATACCCAGATTAAGTGTTTCATCCAAATATGGATTTTTAATCGGCTCGAATGACATATTACCGATATTATAATAACGGAAAAAGTCTTCCGCTATCCCCTTAATATCGAATATATCGACCTTCCTTTTAGTATTACCCCAATTAGGTTTTTGGGCTTCACCTACCCACCCCAAACCAAACATCAACCTCTCATCAGGCAACTTACCCTTTCCCAATGAGGAAAATACCTTATCGATTTCAAAAATACCAATATCCGCAATACCCCTATTCAGATTATAGCTGATATTGGTTAACAAAGTCCCCATTAAATTAGGGCGTAGAATCGCCGTATCTTCCGAGAGAGGATTGCTTATTACCACCGGCTCATATTTATAATCCAGTTTATCATACTCTTTAGGATCATCCAAAACCCAATTTACGACCTCATTGAAACCGCACCCCACAAAATATTCCCGCATCAGATCCGATATTCTAAATGATTTCGGGGTAATAACCTCCATAGAACCGGAGAGCGTATCCCGCGATGGTATATTATCATATCCGTAAATTCGGGCTATCTCTTCGATTAAATCGACGGGACGGGTTAAATCGGGCCTAAAGGACGGAATTCCAAGCGATAGAGAATCCATATTCATTTTCTCAACTTCGATGTCCAAACCCCGTAGTATATCGCTTATCTGACGGGTATTAAAAGAAGTTCCCAACAACTTATTTACATCTTCGGCTTTTAGATCGATTTTAACTTTCTCAAATTTACGGGGATAACAATCCGCAATCCCCTTTGAAATCTCTCCTCCGGCAAGCTCGTTTATAAGCTGAGCGGCTCTATTAAGGGCGATGGTTAAATTCTCGCAATCGGCTCCCCTCTCAAACCTTTGCGATGATTCTGTCGAAAGTTTCAACGCTTTGGAGGTCTTGCGGATACGCACAGGATCGAAATATGCCGCTTCGAGGAGAATATCGATGGTCAAATCAGTTACTTCGGAATTTTCCCCCCCCATAATACCACCCAACGCCACTGGTTTTTGCCCATCGGTAATCAAAACACTCCCCTTTGGTAAAGCCCTTTTAACTCCATCGAGGGTAATAAAAATCTCCGATTCTTCCGCCCCGCGAACGACAACCTTTTTTTCATCGAATAAATTGAAATCGAAGGCATGCAACGGATGGCCATATTCCATCATAACATAATTGGTAACATCAACAACATTGTTTATGGAACGAATACCTACCGATTGCAATCGAGCGACAAGCCAGAGAGGCGAAGGCTTTATATTAACACCCTTTATCACTCGGGCGGCATATCGGGGACAATCGTCGGGATTGGTGATATCGATGCTGACCTCCGCGGCGATATCCGACCCGCTTTCCTTCAAATCCAATTTCGGGGGAGGTAGAATACCGCCGCCCAACGCTTGCACTTCACGCGCTATTCCTCGATGGGATAAGCAGTCCGGACGATTGGGAGTAATCTCCAATTCCAAGACGAAATCCTCGGAACCGAATAGCTCCCGCGCCGAGGTTCCCGTTCGTGTATCTTCAGGCAAAACAGCAATTCCGCTTGCATCCTCTCCAAGGTTCAACTCGGCATAAGAGCATATCATCCCAAAAGATTCCACCCCCCTCAATTTCGCCTTTTTGATTTTCATACCGTTCGGCAGTTTGGTTCCGATTTTCGCCAAAAGCACTTTCTGTCCCTCAGCCACATTCGGCGCACCACATATTACGCTTACGGTTTCGGAACCATCGTAAACCTTGCACAAAGTAAGCTTATCCGCAGCGGGATGTTTCTTCGCCTTCCGAACCTCACCGATTATAACCCCATCGAGATCGCCGCCGTATTTCTCGATCGCTTCCACTTCAGAACCGGACATAGTCAGCTTCTCGGCAAGTTCTTCCACCGACCAATTGAAATCCATAATCGATTTGAGCCAATTATAACTAATCTTCATATTAAAGCCCGCCCAAAACCCTTAAATCGTTGTCATAGAGGTAACGGATATCGTTGATGCCATAACGCAACATCGTAATTCTATCGACACCCATCCCAAACGCATATCCGGAATACATTAAGGGGTCATAACCAACATAGCCAAACACGGCGGGATCCACCATCCCAGCTCCGGAAATTTCCACCCAACCGGTATTTTTACAGGTGCGGCAACCCTTTCCCCCACAGATCATACAGGAAAAATCATATTCGGCGGAGGGTTCGGTAAAAGGGAAGAAATGGGGCCGAAATCTGACCTTTATCCCCGAACCGAACATCCTTCGGGCAAAATTATTTATAACCCCCTTTAAGTCACCAAAAGTAACACCCTTATCGACATACAACCCTTCTGTCTGAAAGAAATTGGGGGAATGTGAAGCATCCGGGGTATCCTTGCGATAACATCTGCCCGGAGCGATAATCCGTACAGGCGGCTTTTGTTTCTCCATAACCCTTATCTGAACGGGGGAGGTATGGGTCCGCAGACAAATCCCTTTCGCCAAATAAAATGTGTCATTGATATCGCGAGCAGGATGGTCATCGGGAGTATTCAAGGCATCGAAGTTGTAATAGTCGGTCTCCACATCGGGACCCTCGGCAATAGAAAAACCGAGACTGCGGAAAATATCTATTATATCCTCGATAGTGCGCGTTATGGGATGTTTTTTCCCCAAATATCGGGAACGCCCGGGCAAAGTAAGATCAATAAAATCGCCCGATTTCAATCCCGATTTCAAGGCTTCAAGCTTCCGTCTGACAACCTCGTCCAATTCCGTTTTTAGTTTGTTGGCGGCAGCCCCTAATTTAGGCCTTTCCTCCAAGGGAACCGAAGGAAGTTCCCGCAAAAGCGAAGTTATAAGCCCTTTTCTACCAAGATATTTAACACGGAATTTCTCAACATCGGAAGATGTTTGCACCGATTCCAATGCGGAGAAGGCCTCATCCCGAAGCCCTTCCAGCTTAGCCAGCAGCGAACCCATATCTATTTCAAGTTAAATCGGGTTTACTGATTCGACAAGAGCCTTGAAACCTTCGGGATCGGTAGCGGCGATATCCGCTAACATTTTACGGTCAAGTTTAATGTCGGCTTTCTTAAGCCGATCCATAAAAACACTGTAGGATAAACCGTGCAACCGACAGCCGGCATTGATTCGGATGATCCACAAACTACGGAAATCGCGTTTGCGCAAACGCCTATGCTTGTAAGCATAAGCCCATCCTCGCTGGACCGTTTCTTTAGCGGTTCTATATAATTTGCTGCGGCCCCCGTAATTACCACGGGCGGCTTTCAATATCTTATTGCGGCGTCTTCTCGCCGCTACATTATTCTTTGCGCGAGACATATGTTCCTCCGATGGGCGAAAACAGCTTTGCCCAATTTATTAAAAAACCTTACGGTAAATATCTTAATAAGGTATCAATTTATTTATGCGCTTTGCATCGGCATCGGAAACCAAAGTGCCTTTCCGCAAATTGCGTTTCCTCTTTGTGGTCTTTTTAGTTAATATGTGACTCTTATAAGCTTTATATCTTTTAATTTTTCCTTTGCCGGTTTTCTTAAATCTTTTTGCGGCGCTTCTGTTTGTTTTTAATTTAGGCATTAGTTCTCCAATCTATTTTGAATTGGAATTATAACGAATTCTTATAAAAAAGCAATATTATTTTTTAATTATTATTATCCAGCTCCTTAAGCCTTTGTCTTATCTTTGGTCAAAGGGGAAAATACCGCAGTAATAGAACGATGATCCATTTTCCCGGGTATCTCCAATTTCGCATAATCGATCAAATCCTTCTCCAATTTCTCCAACACTCCAAATCCCAATTCCTTATGCGCCATTTCCCTGCCTCTAAAGCGGATCAATATCTTCACCTTATAGCCTTGTTTGAGAAATTCCATAATATGTCTGAGCTTAAAACCATAATCGTGCTTGTCGATTTTAGGCCTAAACCTTATCTCTTTCAGGTGGACGGTATGCTGCTTTTTCTTGGCTAATTTCGCTTTTTTCTGTTGCTCATAAACATATTTCCCATAATCCATAATACGGCAGACCGGCGGGTTGCCATCCGGAGAGACCTCAACAAGGTCATACCCCCTTTCGCGAGCTATATTCAAGGCTTCGGAAGTATCAATTGTCCCCAATTGCTTACCGTTTTCGTCAATAAGCCTCACTCGCGGAACCCGAATGGATCCGTTAATCCTAATACGCTTTTTTGCAGTTTTTATCCCTTACCTCCATTAATTGAAATATTTTCGAAAACTCCTCTTCTCTTCACTTTATCCCGTATCAACTCAATGAAATCCTTTATATCACTTTTACCCTTATCACCAACAATATGTTCCCTCACCGAAATTACCCCCTTAGATTCTTCCTCATCCCCCAAAATCAACATATAGGGTATTTTCTGTGTCTCGGCTTCCCTTATCCTATAACCGATTTTCTCGGATCTATTATCCACAGTGCAACGGATATCCGCCGTTTTCAACTCCTCTTCTATTTTTCGGGCATAATTACTGTGCCGTTCGGATATCGGTAAGATACGGGCCTGCTCCGGCGCCAGCCATAACGGGAAATAACCGCCGTAAAATTCGATCAGAGTTCCGAAGAACCTCTCCAAACTCCCATACAAAGCACGGTGAATCATATAAGGAGTATGTTGCTTTCCATCGGGTCCGATATAAGACAAGTTAAATCGTTCCGGCAGATTGAAATCGAATTGTATGGTCGTACATTGCCATAGGCGCCCGAGGTTGTCTTCCAGATGAATATCGATTTTAGGCCCATAAAACGCCCCCCCACCTTCATCCACATCGTAATCCAATTTCAAGCCCTCAAGAGTCATTTTAAGGGATTCGGTTGCATCTTCCCATCGTTTCCCTTCGCCCACCGATTTTTCAGGCTTGGTGGAAAGATATACCTTAAATTTTTTAAAGCCGAACACCCGTAAAAGGTCCAACGAAAAATTAACTACCTTTTTAGTCTCGTCGGGCATTTGATCGGGACTACAGAAAATGTGGGCATCATCCTGAGTCAACCCCCTTACCCGCATCAATCCATGTAAAACCCCCGAGCGTTCATAACGGTAAACAGTTCCCATTTCCGCCCACCGTATAGGCAATTCGCGATAACTTCTAATCCTGGATTTATATATCATTATATGAAACGGACAATTCATCGGCTTCAATTGGAATTGATTCGATTCCATCTCGATAGGATTGTACATATTTTCATTGTAAAAATCGAGATGCCCCGAAGTTTTCCATAGATCGATAAAAGCGATATGCGGAGTGTTGACAATCTCATAACCGTTTTTGTAATGCCTCTCATACCAGAGATCCTCAACCCTGCGGCGGATAAACGCTCCTTTCGGGTGCCATAACACCAACCCGGCTCCCACCTCATCGGTAATCGAATACAGGTCGAGTTGGGTTCCCAAAATACGATGGTCGCGCTTTTTGGCTTCCTCTAAAAAATGGAGATGTTCATCGAGCATTTTTCGTTTGGGGAACGAAATACCATAAATCCGCTGAAGCATTTTATTACTCTCGGATCCGCGCCAATATGCTCCCGCCGTCGATAATAATTTGAAAGCCTTGACATAACCCGTCGAGGGGAGATGCGGTCCTCTACATAAATCGGTGAAATCATTATGAGCATAAAGGCTCACGGTGTCTTCCTCCAACTCATCCAATATCTCCACTTTATAGCTCTCGCCCATCGATTCAAATTTTTCCCGAGCCTCACTTTTGCTCATCTCCAAGCGGATAAAAGGATAATCGCTCTTGATTATTTCGCCCATTTCCCTTTCAATACTCAGCAAATCCTCCGATGTAAAGGGTTGGTCCCTATCAAAATCATAATAAAAACCCGTATCGATAGCCGGGCCTATGGCTACTTTGGTGCCCGGAAATAACTTAACTACCGCCGAAGCCATTATGTGCGAAGTGGAATGCCAGTATATCTCCCTGCCTTCGGAATCGTCAAAGGTTAAGATCCTCAGCCGACAGTTGTCCTTTATCGGGTAATTCAAATCCACAGGCTTACCATCCAATAGAGCACCTAAAGCTTTTTTGGCCAAACCGCCGCTTATGCGCGAAGCCACCTCCGCCGCAGTGGTAGCAGAGTTGAATTCCAAATTTGAATTATCAGGCAAAGTAATTTTTATCATTAATAATTATCCTAAAAACAGTATCCCCCGGATAATGAATATTGGTTATTAGAACATAACAAGTTGAGATAGCAATCGCAATTCCGCTTTCACTTCATTTTATATCTAAACAATAACAATGGGCGATACTGGACTTGAACCAGTGACCTCTTGCATGTCAAGCAAGCACTCTAACCACCTGAGCTAATCGCCCAAAAACTATTCGGCATCGGATTAATTAAAGACTCCCCTGCAAATTGTCAAGGGAAATTTCAATATCAAACCGATTGATTTTAATAGATTAACTATAAAATATCGTCTTGGATGGATGTAATCAACAGACATTCGCTAAATTTAGGAAAGTTTCGGATTTCTCATATTCCGATGCTAAACTGTCGATTAGGTTTCTCCGCATTTCCGGTTGGATGTTGACTTTAGCCCAAACATCTCCATACAACGCCGTCGTTTCCAGAGACGCTCCATAAACATTCAAGAACTCCGCGGAATGTGTAAGTTGATCCGCCAAATGGACGATGGAAGGTAAAAGTCCCTCTTGCGGAACATCGGACGGGTTGTGGTGAAATGTGACGGAATCCTGTATCGGCTTTGGTAAATTCCACATTTCAGTCAAAAATAACCCCAACTCACAATGACTGCAGCCGATTATAATCGTTTCGGCGGTGTATTCGCAAAGCGAATCATCCTCCATTAATTTAATCTTCTGCTGATAAACATCAGGGAGGTGCGAATATAGAATAATCTTACCGATATCATGAAGCAGTCCGGCGGAAAAGGAATCCTCCTGAAAAGCGATATCGGACGGTCTCGAGATTCGGGATATTATCCTAGATAGAAAAGCAACCGCGAGGGAATGCCTCCAAAAATGATTAACATATTCGCCATCATCATCCTTCCTTTTACCAAAAGCCCCCATTATCGAGGTGGACAGAATGATATTTTTAAGCGTCTCCAAGCCGATATAAACTACCGCTTGTTTAACGCTGGTTATCTCTCTCGGCAAACCATAATAAGCGGAGTTTGTAACTCTTAACACCCGCGCCGTCATCGATGGGTCTTCGGAAACTATAGAAGCTATATCTATAGCGGAAGAGTAAGGATTGCTGATAATTTTATTCATCTGCTGCAAGACAATTGGCGGCGAGGGAAGATTGTTAATTCGGCTTATTATCTTTTTTAATTCAGCCCTTTTATTCTGTATTTTAGACTGCAAAATTTTTCCCCATTCATCCCTTATAATCGATAATCCGGATAATCGGTTTTATTCGTTTCCAATCTTCATATCGGATAAGAATTTTGGGCTCTCGATAAGTTTGTCTGCTAATTTATCCAGAAATTCGGGAGCGGAATAATAACCGTTTTTTATTTTACTTTTTATCTCAGATATCCTGTTAACTCCATCATTTACGGAATATGCGGAAGCCTTAAATATCTTGCTCCCGCCGAAGATATCGACCTTATCGACAATATTGCGCCGATGTTTTTTCTCAACCCGGGCGCTCTTGTTTTTCTTTTGAATGGGGGAGATATCGATTATTTTATTCGGAATGCCCTTAATCTGCATATACAACCTCTAATAACGACTTATCGGCGGCATTTTCAAAAACTTTAGCATATTAGCCGGAAAAACTGAAAAACTCCCCTGATTGTGTTTTTTTAAAGTAATTTTTTACCGAAACCGATTTGGTGAGTTCCTGCATACGGCTGAGGACTTCATCACGCTTGGAGACTAATACTTCACGATTACGCTTTATCTTTTCGATATTTTCCTGACAGGCAAGCTTAATCTTAAAGTAAATATCCTTGGTATCCGATTCTGTCTCCGGCGGCGGGGATGAGAGATAATCGTCGGTCGGGGAATAAATCCCATCGTTTTTCAATAAGCGGTCCAAGTCGGTTAATTTGGCATGATATTCATCCATTATGTTGATATACTCCGCAAGCTTGTCCGCATCTCCGCTCATCAAAGCGTTCAGTTGCCTATCCAAGGCCTCCCCATACTTAAGGGAATATTCGAGCTTTAACTTAAGGTTTTCCATTACCTTGCTTCCTGATTCACTCATACAACCAATCCTCAAACTGTTATGCTTAACTTACCACTCATATCTCCTACGATACCTTTTTTCTCCTTGGGAATCGAGCTATCACTTAATTCTATACCCTCCCATCCTTCTTGAACGGTAGCGACTATAGGTATAATTTCATCAACAATCTCCGAATCCTTTTTCATATTTGCTTCGGTTATCTTTTCTATCAGAAAAACATATAAAACTCGAAGTTTTTCGGCTATCTCACCCCCGGCTTCGAAATTCAGAGTCGATAGAAGATGGAAAACTATTTTCCTCGCCTTATCAAGGGAGTTATGGGCATCCAAGTTTTTATTGTCTTCGAGCGCCTCCTTAGCTCCGTTGAGGAACCTTATAATCCCGTTATAGCATAATAAAATAAGTTGTTTCTGGTTAAGCCCTTCGGCTTGAACTTTCTCATAGGTCTTAATGTTTTTTCTCACATTCTCCGCCTTAACATAGATGTTTTAATTTCCCAAACTTGCTATCTGAGCCGAAAAATAGCTTTGTTGACTTTGAAGCGCATTCAGAGTTTGCTCCATTGTATAGAATTCCTGATATAGCTCGTTGCGCCTTTTTTCCAAACGGGCATTCAAGTCATCGATTTGGTCATTATACAAATCTATTTGACTTTGAAGCCCATTAACTCGCGAAGCTATGGAACCGTCATAAGCATCGGTATAGCTGTTTATCTCGTAGGACAAAAGCGAAGCTATCCCCCTTGTCAGGGTAACAGTAGCTTCCGGAGCATTATCATTCAAATCATCCGCCGTCAGAGTAATTTTCAGCGAAAGTCCGGAAGTATTTTCATTTCCCGCATCCCCCGTTAAAATCTGACCACTGCCGGTGGCGGATTCTCCATTGATAGTTCCCTCCACATCAACCCCCGCGGTTGATGTCCCGCTGGCGAAACCCAAATCGAGCGCCGCCGAATTCTCACTCGAAGATAGCGTCTCGACATTGGAATCACTCCCATATTTCGTGGATTGAATTTGAAAATAGCCCGTATCCCCGTTATCGACCCAACTCACGGTCACATCGTTGGCGCCAAGGGTATCATCCGCATTTATCTGCGATTGTATCTCTTGAGCCAGCTCATCTCCACTGGTATAAGTCTTCTGAGTCAATTCTATATCGCCGGATAAAACCCCGTTGACCCTGACCTTAAATTTGTAATTGTCAGATCCGATGGTAAGATTTTCCACCGAAGGGTCGGTTATTCCAGTGCCCTGATAAGACCCTTGAGTAGCAACTTGAGTAATATTCACATCATATCCATCGGGGTCTATGACGGTATCATCGGTCATCGCAATATATTCCACTTTATCGTTATCGGAACTTCCCGCCGCTTTGAATAAATTTATAACACCATCCAAATTCTCATCCAATTTCTCAAAGAGGGTGCTCTGATCCAGGCTCAAATGACCATCGCTTCCGGTTATCACCCCTACATCCATTAGACGATTTAAACTTGAAGGGAGTCCATCGATGGGATTCACGACCAGGTTATGGATAAAATTTTGGAGGTTGACCAAGCTCATATCCCCTATAAGGGTTCCTGCCACCTGAGTATCCGGATTGTAATCCATCAATCCGTCGATATAGTCCATTAAGCTGTTATATTGATCTATCATATTCTGTATGTTGTCTGCGATGCCGTTTTTATCTATATCGATAGTCAGAGTATTGGGACCGCTGGTGGAAGTATCCAAAAGGTTTAGAGTCACACCATCAATGACATCGGAAATTGTATTCGATGCGGAGGTTATATGGATCGGGTTGTCCTGACCAATTGAAATTTCCGCATCGCGCGCTTGCTGGAGTTCGGGGGAAAATGTCTGGACTTGAAAAGTATCGCCCCCGTGCAATACGCCTGCGGAGAATTGCAGGGTCAAACCATCGGATCCATCACCCGTCAGCGCTACTTCGGTATCAGCGGCGCTTACAGTTATTGTTCCCGAGTTGGTGCCATCGGTCCAATTGACAGTTATATCTCCATCGCCAATGGTCTGATCACCGGTTCCTCCTATCGTAAAAGTATAGGTTTTATTCTCGGTTCCGGTGTAAGAAGCATTGGAACCCAAGCTGACCGACGATGTGGCGTTATCATTCCAAGTTAGGGTTTCCGGAGTATCAAAACTTGAGTTCACGAAATCCGGCGCATCTCCATTCGTCAAATCCATACTTACTGAAATTGCATTTTCCGCCCCCGTTTCGTTCGAGGTTAGGATAAGCCTATAAGCGTTCCCGGAGGAACCATCGTTAATTATCGAAGCGGTTACTCCCGCATCGGCGCTGTTGATAGCGTCCCGCAAACCGGACAAGGTATTGTTGTCCGAATCGATGGTGATGGTTCTTGCGGCATTATCGCCGGCGGAAATGACCACGCTTCCCGTGCCCAGCGTGGCATCCGATGAGGAAAACCCCTGAGATGCCAACTGATGCTGTTGCGCAAGAGCATCCACCGAGATATAATAAATACCTGGAGTTGCGTCGGAATCCACATCGGCGGTAAAAACCGTATCATCACTGTTGGTAGCCGATTTCGTATTCCAGGCGGAATCCCTCGAAAGTATCGATGCCTGAGCTTTGAAAGAAAGCAAATAAGCGGAAACGGAATTCCAAGCCGTCATTTCATTTGTCACTTGTTGCTGGCGAGCTTGAATCAGACTGATATTGTCCGAATCGTACTGCAGAATAGCGTTAATAATTGAAGTGGTATCAAGCGAGGATATTATTCCATCTATTGAACCGGGTCCGGGCATAACCATCCTCCTTATTCCAATGTTATTCCCTATGAGTATTTATCGACATTTTCCACAACTACTAAACAAAAAAATGGGTTTAATTTAACGATGATTGTTGGAATCAACCCTCCAAATCGTTTATGGTACTCGATTGCATACGAAGGAAATCGAGCGAATCAATATATCCACCCGATTTCCGCAAATCAAAACATCTCATATGGTGAATTTTCGATAACTAAATCTTCCCGTCATAAATCATACCGAGCATTTCTTCCATATGCTCTCTAAGTTTGAGAATTTCCTCAGGCGGGATTTGCCGAATTATTTTGCTGGTATCCCGTTCTATGAACTTAATTACTACACTGTTCGCCCTGTTGTCAACATTCCATCGTAAATCTATATTTTTCCGTTCAAGTACTTTCAATACGGACCCAAATACTTTTTCTAATTTATCCTTCTCATACCTTGATGCCGATTCCGCTGTTTGATTATCCTTATTTATTTGAGGGATATTTATTTCCACCCTGACATCCGAATTGTTATGATTCGATTTTGGGGCTACCATCCCCCTTTCCCAATCTTTATCCACGGAATCATGAGATTTGTCGGTAATATGTGGAATATTCTCAATATTCAATTTATTTCGCCCCCTTCATTGCGGGGGTAGGGTACCGAAAAGTACCCTACTCCCATCAATATAATAAGGATTATCTGAACAGCGAGAGTACTACTTGAGGAACCTGATTTGCTTGAGCCAACATAGAAGTGCCCGCCTGCAACAATATCTGATAACGGACGAAGCTGCTCATTTCCTTAGCCATATCGGTATCCCTGATAGAGGATTCCGCAGAAGTCAAGTTTTGAGCGGCTATTCTCAGGTTGGATAAGTTGGACTCCAAAGTATTTTTCTGGAATGAACCGAGATTTCCACGAACATCGGTTACCTCATCGATTGCGGCATCGATAATTTCCTGAGCATCTTGAGCTTTATCAGCAGAGGTTACATCAATATCCGCCAAAGACGAAAATTGATTTCCCTCGACACCGGTGCCAAGATAGGAAGCGTTCATATTCTGGATTCCTATTGAAGCCGTCTGTCCAACATTGGCGCCTATCTGGAATACAAGCGATTGGTCGGTTACATTAAGACGCTCAGTCCCGCCGAGGGATCTGAGATCATACTTAACCTTAATCGATTCGGTCTGCCCGCTATTATAAAGAGTATTCCATTCACCAGCAGTAACCGAGTATGCCGGGCCACCATCCAACCTAACCGAGAAGGTGGATGCATTGACCGTCATTAGGATATTACCGATATTAATGCCGCCGGTATTCTTGCCCAAATCAACCCTTACACTAAGACTTCCCCTCGTGGTTGAATCGGAGCCATCATACAAAGTAAAGGTCTTCAAATCGTCAGTGTTTTCGTAATAGCGTACCTCGTCAATACTATTTACATATCCATCAAGCGATATCAACGCATCGGTACCGGTCGTATTAACCGAGTCATTAGATAGGCCCAAAGCCAACCCGGTTCTATCCGCGGTGGTAGCACTGTCGTGGAAACGGGTATAAAACTTCGATCCTTCATCAACCGTATATATCTTCAAGCTCGTCTGACCACCACTAACCACAGTAGCCGCCAATATCCTCGCCGAGGAGGCAGCACCCAATCCATCCCTGACCGTACCAAAGGTATGCTTCAAACCGGAGGCCACCAAAGCGACAAGTTGAGCAGCCGTTTGGACAGTTGTCGCTTGAAGCGCCAAAGTTTCATTAGTAAAAGTATCGAAATTACCTCCTGTAGCGGCCAAATAGGCATTAACTTGCATCGTATCATATTGAGAAGTGCCTCTGCCGGAATCGCCAACTATGGTATAATTGCCACTGCTTCCCCAATTAAAAGTAATACCGCCGGTATAATTCATATCGATGACTTTCACCGAATACTGAGCGCCTTTACTGATTGTTTCGATTTTAAACCCGGCGCTGGGGGTAGTTGCAGCTTGAATCTTCCCGGCAAGTTCCGTATTTTGGGAAATGGCTTGATTAAGTCCGGCTTTGATTAAACGGGCGGTAGTAGTAGCCGCCATATTCTTTGTGGATGCATCGATATGGAAAGTTAAATTCTGTTGACCTATTGGTCCGTCTATCGATTCCTGATAATCGATCTCGAAAGTAACTGTTCCCGAAGCGGAAGTAGCATTGGTACTTGCGGCGAATGTTCCCGAAATACGAGCCACCGTAGCATTGGCAGCCAATTTCAAACCGTTATTCCAAGCATCTGTAATCTCTACCGCGCTCCCGTTTTTAACAGCGCCGTCGGATGCTTGAATAACATCGACATTATGCACCCCATCGCTTAAGTTATAAACTTCGGTCGGATTGGAAATACCCAGCGAAGTTACATTGAAAGTCGCCGAGGGATCGGTCACTTTTGTAGCGGTAATACTATGAGTCCCGGAACTCAAATTCGATTCTTTCACACTAAGCCTCGAGGAGTTCCCCGTAGTGAACGCAGCCACATTACCCGCAGACCCATCGAGCAACTTCTTCGTCCCAAACTGCGTATTCGCAGCAATACGATTAATTGTAGCTATTGCATTCGTAATCTCCGCCTGATCAGCTTGAAGCTGATTATCGTCGTTAAAACCCTCATTAGCGGCGTGGATGGCCAACTCCCGCATATTGACCAGCAAACTATTAATTTCCGTCAGTGACCCCTCAGCAGTCTGTATCATATTTATGCTGCCCTCGGAGTTATCCACCGCACGGTTCAGTCCGGCTATCTGAGCTCTGAACTGCTCACTGATAACCAAACCGGCGGGATCATCCGCAGCACGATTAATACGATAACCTGACGACAATTTTTCCATCGACTTCGCCATAAATCCGGTGGTCTCCGTCAGGTTACGCCATGCATCCAAAGCGGTAATGTTGTGATTAATCCTTAACGCCATTTTACATCCTCCTTGATCGAGTTATTTCATCCTTTGAATTATTTTCACCTTTAGTGAATGAATTAGCTTACTTATCACCTCCCCAATAGCTATTTCAATTAAATTTAGCTTATTTTCGTTTTTATCCTTTTACCAAAATTATCGACTTTTAATTATGTCCCTTTAACAAATAGAAAATAAATAACAAAAAAAAATCGCCCCGATTTCCCCCCTATAAATCATAAATCCGTAAATTTAACCTACTTCTTTATGTTTTTGCCGCTTCATTTCGAATCAGCGATATCATCTCCAAGGCGGGCTTAAAATCGGGATTGAGCTTCAAAACCGCCTTATACCCCAAAACAGCCGCTTCGATAACTCCCGCAAATCTATAACACTCAGCCAACTTAAATAACGCCAAATAATCCCCGGGGTGGCTCGATAGATACTGTTCATAATAACGCAAAGCATCCGAAAACCGCCTCGCTGATGCCAAGCAGTCCCCTATTTGGACGAAAATACTATTATCGCCGGATTTAAGGTTATAGTATTCAATGAATTCGCCGGCGGCATCGTTCCATTTCTTCAACTTTTCATAACAGATGCCCAGATTATAATGGACCACACCGTAATTGGGTTTTATATCAACCACCTTACGATAATACTCCAACGCTTTTTCGTAATCCTCCAAACGAAAATAGGAATTGGCGAGGTTCCCAATTACCTTATAATCTTTCGGATAAGCGTCAATATAACTCTTGTAATCATCAATCGCCGATTGATAATCGCCAAGCTGAAAATTTATATTACCACGGGTGAGATAAGCATCTATGAATTTTTCATTACTCTTTAATATCACGGTAAGATAATCTTTTGCTTTGGAATAGTTCCCCAAATCATTATGGAGTTTGGCCAAAGAAAAACGGGCATTATTGTAATTCGGGGATTTTTCCAAAGCCCTTTCGTATAAAGCGGACGCTTCATCGATATCCCCATATTTCCGCTTTATTTCACCTAACATCAAAAACGATTCCGGGACATCCGGATTGTATCTCAGATCCTCATTAAACTCATATTCGGCGCTCTCATAATCCCCACGATCAAAAGCGAGCTTACCCAATTCATAGTGAACCCTGATATGATTCTCGACACTGTTGGTAACCATTCGAAAATAATGTTCGGCTTCATCTTTACGCCCTTTGGCTTTCATAATCAAGCCTATGCCGTAATAAGCAAAATACTTGGAACCCAAATTATTATAAATAATATTTGTCTTATCCTTTTCCGCATTGAAATTATCGATTATCTCAAGGAAAAGGTTATAATACTTCAAGGCATTATCGTAATCGCCCTTGGCGGTGAATGCCGATCCCATCGTCAGCATAGGATCAAAATAATCCTGCTTAATTTTCAACGCCTTCAAACCGATATCGATGCTTTTATCGAAATCCCCTTTGAAGAAATATGCAGAGCAGAGCTGGTCGGTCGCCATCAAATAAGTATGTAAATGACGGGTATCTTTCGGGTCTATCAATTCGACAATTTTAGATGCGTACTTAATAACCTCATCATATTCCTTCAATCCCCTTTTAATTTGGGCGAGGTTAAACAGGGCGAAGGTATTATTCGGGTCCTCCTCCAATTGCTTGAAAAGCAGTTTTTCGGAACGCTTGAATTTCCGCACCATCCTCTCCTCATCCCACCCATAACCATAATGGCGTATTCTTATTTTACTGGGATAGACAGTCCCGTCAAATATCAACTGATTATGGACAATCCCATCGAAATAGAACCCCAAACTATTGCGCCACATACGGGGAAATTGTAAATATCCCTCCAATTCCCCTTGAAGGGGATTGAATATTTGAACGGTTATCGCCGAGACTCTCGTACTTTTAGCGGCTTCAAGCAAAAGTTGTTTATCCTCCTCAAAAAGCTCCTCATCCGCATCGAGATAGATTATCCAATCGCCGGTAGCGTATTTTATGGAATTATTACGCGCCTCAGCGAACGAATTCCTCCATGGATGGAAGTAAACTTCCGCGCCGTATTCTTTGGCGATCTCAGGGGTCCTGTCTGTGGAACCTGTATCCACCACGACTATTTGGTCAACCACATCGCTTATGGAATTTAAACACCGAGCGATATTGTCCTCCTCATCCTTGACGATCATACAAAGGGAAATTGTCGGCTTTCTCCCGAAATGCTCCACTTCAAGTGAGAACAGATTATCATTTGAGTTGCGATGTTCAGGATCTATGGCGATAGCCTTCCTATAACAGTCCCGCGCCTTTTCGAACTCGCCCGCTTTCTCATACATCACCCCGAGGTTGCAAATAGCATCGACATTTTCGGGATTGGCGGAAACTATCTCCTCGAGTATCCGCTTCCCTTTTTCCCTATCGCCAAATCCGAACAATATAATCCCATAAAGACTTTTTAGGTATGGTTCATCCGGAAATACCTTCAGAGCTTTCTCCACCTCCCGAAGCGCTTCACCGAACCTGTTCTGTTCATACAACAGGGATATTAAATTAGCGATGGATTCGAAATGCTTCGGGTTGAGTTTTATCGCCAGACGGAACTCTCTTGCCGCTTTGTATATATTCCCCTTGTTTTTGTAAGCCGCCCCTACATTGTTATGTATTTCATATTCGAACAGTTCGCAACTTCGGAGAACTTTTTCGAGATTATCGGCGGGTATCCGCCTGTATTTCCTCAAATATTCCGCCGCATATTTAATTACATCATCCGTTTTATTAAGCTTCAAGGAAAGGAAGCAGCTTACATAGAAGCGGTCGAGGTTATCCGGGACGAATTTGTGCTCTTTGAGAAATTCTTCCGCAAAACGATACTCCCCTAACATCACCATAGCATAAGCGCCTAAATAAACCGCCCTTTCCTTCAGGTGATTATTGGATAATTCGCGGTAGATTACCTTTTTGGCTCGGCGTTTTACGCCGATATAATCCCCCTTACTCATCAATTTCTCAAGGGAGCTTATGGCGGAAATCTCACGGCGCGACAATTTTTTATCCGCTGCGGTTCTCAACCTGAGCCTTACACCGCCCGTTTTGGATTTTGCCCTGCTCACAACAGCACCATTTCTTCGGGAATGCCAATCCTTCGAGTCGTCGGGTCATAATCGGATGCTTCTTCCAACCCCCTCTTCAGTCGAACACGCTTGGGAGGTGAGGGCATCCATCCCTCATCTCCAAGTAGTTGAAGCAGTTTTTCGTTAGAATAATTTTCGGCATTGCCCGAGGAATATTCGAAAGTTTTAATACGGGGGTAATTGGAATATCTTCCCTCGATCGATTTGATTTTCAAAGCGGGAAGGATACAAAAATAATCGCCCAAATCTACCGTACGGAACGCCTCCTCTTCGGAGACCAATACTTCATGAACTTTTTCCCCCGGCCTTATTCCGATTATTTTCACTTCCGGCTTGAGGGGTGAGGTTGTTTCACTCAACATCACTTCCGCCAAATCACCGATTCTTACCGAAGGGATTTTCATTACAAATATTTCGCCCCCGACAGCCTCCTGCGCCGCCTTAAAAACCAACCGCACAGCTTGCTTTAGGGTCAGTATGAAACGGGTCATTTTTGGGTCGGTTATTGTAATCGGTTCGCCGTTTTCAATCTGCTTTTTAAACAGTGGGACGACCGAGCCACGCGAACCAACCACATTGCCATAGCGGACTATTGAAAAAACCGTATCGCTCCCATTTCGATTTAAGTTCGCCCATATCATTAACTTTTCCTGCAACGCTTTGCTCATTCCCATACTGTTGACAGGCTTAACCGCTTTATCGGTGGAGATAGCCACAACTTTCCGTACTTTCGCTTTCACCGCGGCATCGATTAAATTTTTCGCCCCGACTATATTGGTTAAAACCGCCTCATAAACATTATATTCGCAACTGGGGACCTGCTTCAGCGCCGCCGCATGAAAAACGATATCCACCCCCTTCATCGCAAAAGAAATGGAATCCTTATCGCGCACATCGCCGATAATAAATCTCAGGTTGTTATGCTCCCGAAATTCATAGCGCATATCATCCTGCTTTTTTTCATCACGGCTGAATATCCTTATCTCGGACGGACTTTCCTTTGTCAGCTCCTTTACGATATAATGCCCAAACGAACCGGTTCCACCCGTTACCAAAATCCTTTTGTTTTTAAACATATAAATCCCTCTTATTTTTTTACCGCGCTTTTCCACCGACCGAGCATCGCCATAGCCGTGTTATCGAAATAAGATTTCTCCTCGTCCGATAACTCTTCCATAGCGATAAAATCATTTATCATCTCGTCAGCCTTGGGGTGATTGATTTTCTCCGTAGACACTGCCCGATAATAATATATCGGTTTGATACTCTCCGGTATCCGCAATTGGGCTTTTAATATTAAATCGGCGGATTTGAAAATTTCATCATGCCTTTCCAGCCTAAAAAGCAGGGCATAATAACTTGCACGGTAGCGGATATTAAGCGGTTGCAATGACAAAGCTTTTTCTATGTTTTCCAATGCTCTACCATTATCCCCTATTTTCATATAAGCGAGAAACAATTGATAATATATCTCATAGTCATCATCGTATTCCCGTAGCGATTGTTCATAAAAGCGAACGGCGTTTCCATATTCCTCCTTTTGGTAATACGCCCAACCGATGCCTTTATTTATCTCCGCAAGGGTAATCGAAGATATATTCTTTTTGAACCCTTTTTTTCTGTCAAGATTTCGCAGGATAGCCTCCTGAAGTTTTAAATAATATATCGAGGAAGTCATCTTTTCCGGAGGAAGCACTCCGTTGGAATCACAAACCAAATAAAGAGGCAGTATCCCGGCAGCATCATCCAGGAAATTCTCCGTCTCGAATTCTTGAGGTTCCCGAATTTTATCAAAATCTTTCAAAAGATAGAGTTGATTAACAAAAGCATTGGCGG
Organism: Candidatus Zixiibacteriota bacterium; assembly: GCA_026983835.1. Lineage (GTDB taxonomy): Bacteria > Zixibacteria > MSB-5A5 > UM-FILTER-46-8 > UM-FILTER-46-8 > JALSTH01. The sequence continues at coordinate 25,272 of JALSTH010000085.1, forward strand.
TGAATATGGGATGATTTTCGCCTTTGCCCAAAGCATCCTGAAAGTATCTGTCGGCTTTGGCGTATTCTCCTTGATAAGCGCAAATCACGCCCAAATCGTTTAAAACAACCGATTCCATATCCGGATCCTGATCCAATGCTTTCTCCAATAGCGAAGTTATTTCCAGCCAATCCTTCGGATAATGCGAATGAATTAGCATCCTCGCCCGCCGAAGTAAAACCTCCGCACGAGGTAATCGATGTTTTACCGATGAGCTCCGATACCCGTTCTCGGCTTCAATCAAATAAGAAATGGCTTTGATATTCGATGCATAAGAATATTTGGAGATAGTTTTCCGTTTGCCGGCTTCCGCTATTCGCTGGCGCTCCTCATCGCTTTTGAGATAACTTTCTATAAGAGCGGTTATATTATCGGGGTTATAATAAATTATTTCCAGTTTATCCTTATAGAACCTTTTGACGACTTCGATATCATCCTCCGCAAAGCACAAAGCTCCGCAACTTTGGCTTTCAAAAATACGGCGGGCGATCATCTCCGAGGTCAACTCGCCGGAGTGCGAAGCATTGATTATTATTTTTGCCCTCGAAGACAATTCCGCAGAGTTGTTTTGGTCTTCGGTGCCGATTACAACTTTATATTTCTCGGCTAACGGCAGTATCTTATGAATGAGTTCGTTCCGCCCCTTGTAAATATGCGGGAGAGAGAAAGTGGAGAGGAATAAAATATCGATATCCCGTTGTTTATTTTTATCACGCCAGAATAACGGGTCATCGCCAATGAAAAATCCTGTGCCGGATTTATGCGCCCCCAATTCCAATAAGGTCCCCGGTCCCGATGAATACCCCTGTGTTAAACTAACATCGAGCAGGGGAGATGATAAAGCTATCATTTCAGAATGCGCGGGCAGATCGGTGTAGATGCCGATGCTTTCTATGCCGCATTTCTCGATTCCCAGAGGCGGGGCGTAATACTCCGGTATCAAGCATATTATCCTGTCCGGAGTAAATCCTTTTGGGCAGCGGCTGAGGATATTATCGATATCCATATATGGAGAGGTTTCGATTTCGGAACGGTGCTTATCGGGAGAGAGCCTCCGTCCGAAAAAAACACAATCGGCGAAGGCGCCGAAAAAATATGCCGCCGACATAAGCGGACCTACGAGATATTTCGGCCTGTCCTGAGGCAGTTGCTGAAAATTATCTATTCGGAATCTGTTATATCTTCTCGAATAATCCGGGTTATACGGTTGTAAGGAAATAGCCCGCCGATACCAGAATTCCGCTTTCGCGAAATCGGACACCCTCGAACCACAATCCCCCAAAAGGGAGGCAATTTCGGCATTATCGGGATAATCCGCTATAAGATTACGGAGAACCGATTCCGATTCACGGCATTCGCCGTTTTCCATCAAAGCCTTCGCGGTGCTGACAAGACCGGGATCTACTCTTTTTTCCATTTTTAATACTTCAATTGTAGGGTTTTCGGTTTATTCTGTACGGACGCATTTCGGGATCGCTCGAATCGCCGATAAGCCTCTCGTTGATAATCGATTAAATCCTCATCGCTGACCTCCGAGAGATTCGCCACTACCGAATAATACCACTTATATTCGGAAAAGTTCAATGTTTTTAATTTATGCCGTTTTAGAGCCATATTCCATAAGGTGGTCCCCGGGTATGGAGTGGAAATCGAGAATTGAGCGGCATCGGTTCCCGATTCTATGGCAAAGTTAATCGTTTTTTCAATGGTTTCGTGCGTATCCCCCGGATTGCCGATTATATAACTCGAATGAACCTTTATGCCGAAACTCTTCACCATATCGAAAACTGGTTTCACCTTGTTCAAATCGATATGCTTACTGATTGTTTTGAGTATTTCCTCATCCCCCGATTCCACGCCGAACGATATTTCCTTGCAACCGGCTTCAGCCAAAAATTCCAACCTCTTCTCATCTATAGTGTTAATCCGAGAGCTGCATAGGAATTCGATGTCATACCCTCTTTCGATAATCCCCTTACAGATATCGATAACCCTCTTTTTGCCCAATGTAAATGTGTCATCGGAGAAAGTTATATTATGTATCCCAAATTTATTTATTACCTCGCCTATTTCATTCAGCACATTATCGGCGGACCTGAATCTGATATGATGACCCCAAGTCACCGATGAGCCACAGAATATACAATTGTACGGACACCCCCTACTGGTAACCATCAAAGTATATGGGGTATTGTAGCGGTCGGGGTCATAATATTTCTCGATCGGGAATTTATGGCGCGCCGGAAAGGGGATACTATCTAAATCCGCTATCGAACTTCTGGGAGTATTCAGGACGATAGCTTTATTATTGTGATATCCAACTCCCCGTATATTGGGTTTCATTCCCCCCCTTTTAAGGTAATCCAACAACTCGGAAAATGTCGCTTCCCCCTCTCCGAACACCACTATGTCCACCATTGGCGATTTGGACAGGGAATCCTCAGGCATCGCATTTATATGCGGTCCGCCAAGGATAGTCTTTATTTGGGGATTTATCGCCTTTGCAATTTTTGCTATCTTCGCCGCAATAGGATATAGAGGGGTGGTGCAAGTAATACCGATGACATCGGGCTGAAGCCGGGAGATTTCCCTTTCAATATCACCGAGCGAATATCTCATCGCCTCCGCATCGATAATCTCCACCTCCCAACCTTTCTGCTCCCCGACAGCGGCGATATATGCCAATCCGATGGGCATCCTATCAATTTGTTTTCTTTCAAACTTATCGTAAACTTCTCTCGAGGGCGGGTGTATCAACAACAGCTTCATCTGCAATCTTTCTTATGTTTTCAATTATATAGTTTTGTTCCTTCTGAGATAAAGCCGGATAAAGTGGAAGAATTATACAATTATCCGTGCAATATTCAGTATTCGGGAGCTTCAAATCGGGATACATCCGCCGATAATATGCTTCCCGGTGGCAACTTAAAAAACCGCGTCGGCTGGCAATACCTTTCTTCAGCAGTTTCTCCATCATCGTATTCCGTTTCACCGGAGCGTCGGGAAGAAGTTTCAGCATATAAGATTGAAAAGTATTATAGGCATCATCATTATTTATCGGCGTCTGCAACCATTCGATATCCTCGAAGGCGCTATTATACCTTTCCGCTATTTCCCTTCTCCGCAGTATCAACCCATCCAACCTCTCCAACTGCACTGTGGCTATGGCCGCCTGTATATCGGTCATACGGTAGTTATAGCCGACATCGGGATAAGTCTCGAAAATTATTTTATCGCTTTTATGCCGTTCCAAATCGGAAACCGACATATAATGATGACGGAGTTTGCGGAGTTTATCGGCTGTCTGCTTATCATCCGTGGCGATTAAGCCTCCTTCGCCGCAGGTTATAACCTTGCGGGGGTGAAGGCTGAAACAACATAGATGGCTCTCAGATCCCAACTTTTTATGATTATAATAAGCACCGACAGCCGGAGCGGCATCTTCGATTACCGCAAGGCTATGTTCTCGGGCGATCTCATAAATCCTTTCCACATCGGTTGCGACACCTTGATATGCCGGCAGGATGGCTTTGGTCCTTTCGGTAATGGCATCCTCGATCAATTCCGGGTCGATATTATAAGTTTCGGGGTCGATATCCACAAAAACAGGTTTGGCGCCGACATAAACAATTGAATTCGGGGTGGCGATGAAGGTATATGAAGGGCAGATAACCTCATCCCCCGCTCCTATTCCAGCAGCCAAAAGACTTATATGCAGAGCCGCCGTGCAGGAGGAAACAGCCACCACATCGATACATCCTATATACTCCGCAAATCTCTTTTCCAATTCAGCTACCTTTGGTCCCTGAGTGAGCCATCCGGAACGGATGACCTCCGATGCTGCGGCTACTTCCTCTTCGGCGAGATACGGTTTCGTTATCGGAATCTTCATTTCAACACCAATTTTACTGCGGCATCTTTGATGGCTTGACGCCATTTTATCAATTCGCTCAAACCATCGCGAAGGGGAACCTGCGCCTTAAATCGAATCAACTTTTCCGCTAACGACACATCCGCCAGCCGCCTTCGGACAGGGTTAACTTTCCTTTCGGGTTTAAACTCCGGTTTGAGATTCGATCCTGTTATGGAAAGCATAAGGTTGAGCAATTCCAACAGACTCGTTTCTTTGCCGGTGCCGATATTCAAGGCTCTATTGATTCCCGGAGTCTCCATAGCCATTATATTCGCTCTGGCTACATCTCCCACATATATGAAATCCATCGTCTGAGAACCATCACCGTAAATCTGCGGCTGAACCCAATTATCGATGGCATCCAACCATTTAATCATAACTTCGGTATATACGCCGAAAATGTCCATTCTGGGACCGTAAACATTGAAATATCTCAAAGCGGTGTATTCCAAGCCATACATAGAATGGAACGCTTTCAGCACCGCTTCATTGGCAAGCTTGAACGCGCCATATAATGTTTCATTGTTATATGGATGATGACCCTCCGGTGTCGGGAAAACCTCAGCCATGCCGTAAACCGAAGCGGATGATGCCGCCACTATTTTCTTTACATTGTTATGAGCGGCCGCTTCAACTACATTGAAAGTCCCATTATCGAGGACATTCAGCGCCCCGCGCGGATATTCCGCACAAGCGGTAATCCTCAATGCGGCTTGGTGAAAAATATAATCGATACCCTTCGTGCATTCGTTCATCATCTCCGGATCGCGTATATCCCCTTCAATGATACGGATATTACCGACACTCTCCGCCCACTCCAAATTATCCCTTCGTCCCCTCGTAAAATTATCCAATATTACGATTTCCTTCACCCCTTTCAGGACGAGCTGATCGGCGATATGCGAACCGATTAAACCTGCCCCACCGGTAATCAACACTCGCGAACCTTCAAGTTCATTCTTCTTCTTATCCATAGTATCTTCCTTCCGGGAAAGCATCTTATTTCCTGTATTTTATTACCTTAGCCGGCACTCCGGCGGCGATTGCATATTCGGGAATATCCTTATTCACTACCGCCCCGGCACCGATTATCGCTCCTTTTCCTATCCGTATTCCGGGCAGAACCACTGCTCCGGTTCCTATATCGACCTCATCCTCAACAATGGTTTTCTTAATAATTAAATCGGTCGTTATTATCGGTTTCTCCACCGGTAATCCGCTGTGTTCCGAACCCAAAAACTTGGCCCCGGGACCTATCCCGACGAAATTCCCTATTGTCAGCGCACGGCAATCATAATAGCTTTTCGGTCCCAGCCAACATCTATCCCCGACAATAAAACTTCCATCATATCGCCCCTGCAAATATGCCCCGGCACCGATAAAGACCCCTTCGCCAAAACCAAAGGTCTCCGGATGCTTAAATCCCACGCCCGGCTGTACGGACATCCCTTTCCCGGAATATTTCACTGCCGCCCTAAAGATAACCGAGCGCAGCGAAAAGATAAGATCGCCATCGGTATTACTTAATTGATAAAAGAGGGAAACTATTTGGTCGGGCTTAAAATGTGATTTTAGATAATTGATATATTCCTCGATGAAATTCGGTTCATCGATCGGCTTCAGTGAGGAAACCGCCGGGACTATCCTTTGATTGGCAAATCCCGATGGGGGTGTATCCAATCCTTCCTCGGTAATCAATAATTCCTCCTTGACAACAACTCGCAAAAATTATAAGCAATTTCTATGCCATTTATAATTTATTATGTAATATGAGATTAGAAAGGAATGGATGGCTTCTCGGGGAATAATATTCCCACATTCGGGGAAATATTTCTGATAAGGGGACGACAAATTACCTTACGGAGAGGATGATAAAACAAATCATAGTTTACTAATTAAGCGATTTAATCCCTTGAAAATTGTAATGGTATCGGTTATTATCATTGTAGGGAGAATGTTTTGGGTAAGTTGATCGATAGGCGGAAATTTATCAAATCAGCCGGTCTGTTGGCTGTCGGCGCCACTATTGATCTCCCCAAGCTTTCGTTTGCCAAACAGGGCGGCTTAAATAACATTCCCGATTTGGCGGTCGCCAAGGGAGGAACAGCTTCGGAACGGGTTGCCATAGCCTTAAAAATGCTTGGGGGAATAAACCGTTGGGTGAAACCGGGCGATACGGTCGTGGTAAAACCAAATATCGGCTGGGATAGGCGCCCGGAACAAGCCGCTGACACCAATCCCGAAGTTGTCGCCGCTGTTGTTGCGCAATGTATCAATACGGGTGCAAAGCGTGTTATGGTTTTCGACCGCACCTGCAATAATGCCAAGCGATGCTACCATAATTCCGGTATCGCCGAAGCCGCCGAAAAAGCAGGAGCGATTGTCCCATACACTATCGAAGCCGGATTCAAATATTATGATATGCCCGAAAATAAATATCTCAAAGGGTGGTCGCTTTATCGTCCCGCGATGGAAGCCGATTGTCTGATAAATGTCCCTATCGCCAAGCATCATTCGTTGGCTGGCTTGACTTTGGGAATGAAAAACCTTATGGGGATTATGGGGGACGACCGCGGGAAAATCCATTGGAATATTCATAAATATTTACCGGAATTGGCGGCTTTCATCAAACCCCAGTTGACCATTATAGATGCCACTCGCATACTTATCGCCAACGGCCCGCAGGGCGGAAATCCAAAGGATATAAAACAGCTCGATACAATTATCGCCAGTCCTTTTATCGCTTCGGCGGACGCATTTGCCACAACCCTCTTTGGGAAAAAACCGCAGGATATCGGGTATATCGTCAACAGCGTCAATTACAATTTGGGCGAGATAGATATCGATAAGATCAATTATCAGGTGGAACGAATTTGACTATCCGCAAAGTCAGAATAGCCTCACAACTATTTTTTTTCGCCTTTTTTCTATATTTATTTTGGATTACCTCGAAAGGTGCGGCAAGCCGTATTCCTCCCGATTTATTCCTCCGTTCCAACCCGCTTTTAGCGGTTGTAATCTCTATATCGGTGCGCATAATTATTCCGACTATGATTGTATCCGTGATATTGCTCGTCATCGGGATATTGTTGGGACGGGTATTTTGTGGATGGGTATGCCCGTTGGGGACGATTTTTGACATCACATCAAAAATCGCCAAAACTCCCGTCAGAGCGGAAATCAAAAAAGTTCATAAATTCAAATATTATTTGCTAATCGCCTTTTTTATTGCGGCGATATTTGGTTTTCAGGCAGTTTTTTATTTCGACCCAATTGCGATGACGACACGGATTTTCACCACTGCTTTACTTCCTACTGTTGTTGAAGCGGTAAATTTTCTCTTTTCGCTGTTGTTCAATATCCAGCCGCTGCAAATTCCTTTGATGGAATTACAATCGTCATTAGCCGATTCGCTTATCCCCCTCAAGCCATACTACTTTCAAACAGGTGTCTTTTGGGGATTTGTTTTCATAATTATAATCGGATTTGAAATATACGGCCGCAGGTTTTTCTGCCAATCGGTATGTCCTTTGGGAGCGTTCTACGGTATAATCGGCAAAGCGCAACTGTTGAGGCGAAGGGTCTCCGAGGATTGCATCGCTTGTGGCGAATGCCTCTCGGTTTGTAAAACCAATGCCATCGCGGAGGATTATGTATCGACGGATTTTATGGAATGTATTCAGTGCTTCAATTGTGTCGATGTCTGTCCCACAAAAGCAACAGTTATGGATTTCAAATCCGGGGCGAAAGCACAAAAGACCGATTTAACCCGCAGGACCGTAATCGCTTCTGGAATAGGGGGATTGGCTTTCGCAACACTCGGCAGTGTATCATATATAAGACCATCCTCCGCCTCGAAGTTGATACGCCCACCCGGAAGTGTTGACGAAACGGAATTTGTGGAGAGATGCGTCCGCTGTTATCAGTGCCTTCGTGCCTGTGCGACCTCAGGGAATTTTCTTCAACCGTCTTTGTTGGAAGGTGGTTTGAAAGGGTTGCTCACTCCCTATGGTGTAGCGAGGACCGGTTATTGCGAATTCAATTGCACCCTTTGCACCGAAGTTTGTCCCACAGGGGCAATCGAAAGGTTGGATTTGGAAACCAAACAAAAGACCGTCATCGGATTGGCTCATTTCGATAAAGAGATTTGTCTCCCATATTCCAAAGGGGTTGAGTGTATGGTCTGCGAGGAGCATTGCCCGACAGGTGATAAAGCTATTAAATTTACCGAAAAAGAGTATATATACGCAGATGGCTCGAAAAAAGTGTTGAAATTCCCCTATATTATGGAGGATATTTGTATAGGATGCGGAATTTGTGTGTATAAATGTCCCGTAGAGGGTTCGCCCGGTATTTATATAACCAATCAAAATCAGCAAAGATTCGACGGAAAGGAAAACGACAATGGAAAACAGGAAAAACAAGGATAAATCGACTATTGCGGTTCACGGCTTGGGTAGGCCCAAAATAAGTGTAAAGCCGGTCAACCCACCAATCATCCAAAGCACGAATTTCTATTACGATAGTACAGAACAGATGAAAAGATTCCACACCGGCGATAAATCGGTTTTCGTTTATTCCCGCTACGATAATCCGACTATTCTCGAAGTCGAGGGTCATATCGCCGGATTGGAAAATACGGATAAGGCGCTGATATTTTCCTCCGGATTGGGGGCGGTCAGCTCAACGGTTTTTGCTTTTGTCAAGCAGGGGGATGAAATCCTCGCCGGGGATACCCTTTATGGCGGGACTTTCGATTTGTTGAAGGAAATCCTTCCCAATTTGGGTGTGAAAGTAAATTTCTTCGATAGCCGTAATTTTACGGAGGCGGAGAGCCTTGTCAATAAAAATACAAAACTGATTTTCCTCGAATCCCCGACAAACCCGAATCTCAAATTAACCGACTTCGAAGAGGCTGCCGATTTCAGCAATAGGCATAATTTAATTAGCGTAATGGATAATACCTTTGCTACACCGATGAATCAAAACCCGCTTGATTACGGTTTTAATTTAGTACTACACTCGGGAAGTAAATATTTCTCAGGCAATAGCGATGTCATCTGCGGCGCTGTGGCTGGGAGTGATGAGTTGATAGAAAAAATATGGCAGTACCGCAAACTTTTCGGGACTATTTTAGACCCTTCGGCGGGATTTCTTATGCTCAAGGGAATTAAAACCTTGGCTGTCAGGGTCGCCAAACATAATGAAAACGGATTGAAGATAGCGGAGTTTTGTGAGAGCCATCCGAAAATAGAAAAGGTCCATTACCCCGGACTACCATCGCATCCCCAACACTCTTTGGCGAAAAAACAGATGCGCGGTTTCGGCGGTATGGTCACTATTGAACTGAAAGGCGGACAGGAGACAGCAGAACGATTTATGGATAACCTTGAACTCATCCTTAATGCGGTGAGCCTCGGAGGAGTGGAATCTCTGGCGACTATGCCGGTATTGACTACCCAATACGGTTATACCGAAGAAGAATTGAAAAAAGCGGAGATAAGCCCGTCGATGGTGCGTCTTTCACTTGGCATCGAGTACTCCGACGATTTGATTGCGGATATAAAACAAGCATTGGATAAAATATAAAAATACGATTATGGAATGGAAATTCGAAGGCCCAAGGATTATAATCAGACCCTTAAAATTAGATGATTCCGAAAGCCTGACATCCAATATCAACTATCCCGAAGTCGCCAAGTGGACTCTTAACATCCCTCATCCCTATTACATCTCTGATGCGAGAAGCTTCATCATTTCCAGAGAAGAACCTTTCAAGAGAAACAAAGTTTACACTTTTGGCATTGCCCTTAAGGGATCCGATGAGGTAATAGGTGGTATCGATTTGGCTAAACTGGACTGGTATAACAAAAGCGGAGAGGTGGGATATTGGCTCGGAAAGAAGTTTTGGGGGAAAGGATTGATGAGCGAAGCGGTAAGATTGATATTGGATTTCGGTTTCAACGGACTGGATCTCCATCGGATTTGGGCTATCGTTTATGAGGAGAACATTACCTCGCGTAAGGTTCTGGAGAGAAACGGATTTACATTGGAGGGGGTTTTAAAGGAGACACTTTTGCGAGGAGGAAAGTGGCATAACGAACTCCGCTATGGATTATTGCGGTCCGAGTATCTCAAGCGCAGACCCAATTCTCAAATAAGTGAATAAAAATATATGTCTCAACTTTTAGCGGAATGGCGCGTGATCACCCCTTCGACCATATAGATAACATCCTCAGCGATATTAGTGGCATGATCGGCTATTCTCTCCAAATAGCGGGAAACCGAAAGGAGATGAATCAACGCTTCTATCTGGTCGGGTTCGCTTTTTATCCTCTGTTGAACTTTCGAGAATATCTGGCGATTAATATCATCTATCTCGTCATCGGATTTACATACCAGTCGGGCGAGGTCCGTATCCATTTCGACTAACGAATTCAGGCTTTTATCCAACATCGCTTTCACTTTTTCCGCCATACCGGGAAGATCAATCGGCAGATTGACTTTAGGCTTTTTCGATAAATACAGCGATCTCTCAGCGATATTGGCAGCCTCATCGGCTATTCTTTCGAGGTCATTATTGATTTTGAGGACAGCAACGATAAAACGCAAATCGATAGCCACCGGTTGATAAAGCGCCAATACCTTCAGACATTCTTCTTCCAATTCAACTTCCATTTGATCTATTTCCAAATCGGTCTCGATAACCGAACGGGCCAACTTTTCATCCCTTTCTTCAACCGATTTAACCGATTTATGCACGCTTTCCTCCACAAAAGCGCATAGCGATAGTATTTTCTTTTTGAGTCTTTCGACTTCCCTGCGGAAATGCTGAGTCATTACGCCTCTTTTCTTTTTAGCCGAATCTTCCGGTTATGTAATCTTCGGTCTTTTTCATCGTTGGGTTGGTAAAGATCGCCTTCGTCAAACCGAACTCCACCATCCGCCCCTCGTAAAAAAACGCCGTATAATCGGAGATCCTTCCCGCCTGCTGCATATTATGGGTTACGATTACGATGCTATAATTTTTTTTCAACTCCCCCACCAAATCCTCGATTTTTGCTGTTGAAAGAGGGTCCAATGCGGATGCCGGCTCATCCATTAAGATAACCTCCGGCTTCACCGCCAAAGCACGAGCTATGCACAGCCTTTGCTGCTGTCCCCCTGAAAGCATACTGGCGCTGTAATAGAGTTTATCCTTAACCTCCTCCCACAGGAAAGCCCTTCTGAGAGCATTTTCCACCGCTTCGGCGATTAGGCTTTTGTTTTTTATCCCGTTGACCCTCAAACCGTAGGCGACATTTTCGAAAATCGACTTCGGTAGCGGGTTCGGTTTTTGGAAAACCATCCCCACCCTTCTTCTCAAAACCGACACATCCTTGATTTCCCTATAAATATCCACGCCGTCTAATTTTAGCTCCCCTTCCATCTTAGTATTGGGGATAGTATCGTTCATCCTGTTCAAGGTGCGCAGGAATGTCGATTTACCGCATCCGGACGGGCCTATCAGGGCTGTTACTTTATATTCTTCGATATCGATGGAAATATCACAGAGGGCTTGATGCCTGCCATAATAGAAATTGAGATTGCGCACCGTCATTTTATATTCATCGATTTTTTTTCCGCTCGGATGAGCATATTCAAATAGTTCGGGAACCATCTCGGTTTTCAATTTTGTATCCATAAGATCCAATTATATTTCTACTCGTTTCCTTCTCATTTTCGATCTAATCAATACCGCCGTAAAATTCAAAAGAAAAGTTAAAATCAACAGCACTAAAACCGTCCCATATAGAATCGGCTTTGTTTTTTCCACATCTGGGGACTGGGTTGCCATAACATAGATATGATATCCCATCTCCATAAACTGATCATTTAATTTCGATGGGAGGTATGGGAGATAATAAGCGACGCCGGTGAACATAATCGGAGCGACCTCTCCCGCTCCTCTGCTGACAGCCAATATCCCCCCGGTTAGAATTCCGGGCAATGCCTGTGGAAGCAAAACCCGCCTGATGGTTTGCAGTTTAGTCGCCCCCAAGGCATAACTTGCTTCCTTCAGTTCACGGGGTATCGACCGCAAAGCTTCCTCGGTGGAAATTATAACCACCGGCAAAGTCAATAGGGCAAGGGTAGCCGCCGCCCAAATAATCGCCGGCTGTCCCCATATCGGCTTGTCGGAGTTGAGGAGGACCTTATCGATACCGGTGCCGATAAATCCGATAAAAAATCCCAAGCCGAAGAGTCCGAACACAATCGATGGAACCCCCGCCAAGTTATTTATGGAGACCCGAATAATCCTCGTGATTTTGGAATCGGGGTTGGTGTACTCCTGTAAATAAATAGCGGAGAGCACCCCAACCGGAATTACCAATAAGACCATTAATATGACCAAAGCCGCCGTGCCGAAAATCGCCGGAAATATCCCTCCCGCTTCCATACCGTTCAGCGGCGGTTCGGTAAGGAAATCCCAACTGATTGTTCCCGCTCCTCCAATTATAATGTTTAATAAAATCACAAACAGTATAGCTATGACTATTAATGTGGCCGATAAAGTGAGGAATTTAGGGATTGTTCCTCTCGATTTCGGTTTGAAATCATACTGAAGCTCCGAGATATTATCGGTTGATTTAATTTCATTTTCGGAGATTCTCATCCCATCCTGCCCTGAAGCCTCTCCTTTAATTTTACCAACACAAAATCGCCGCTCAAATTTATCAGGAAGGTGAATACAAACAACAGAGTTCCGATGAAAAACAGCACATTATAATGGGCACTCCCAAAAACCACTTCCGCCAACTCGGAGGCGATAGTCGCCGATAAAGTCCTTATCGGATCGGTAATGCTTGCGGAAACCACCGCCGCATTGCCCGAAGCCATAAGCACAATCATCGTTTCACCGATAGCCCTGCCAAAACCGAGAACAATCCCCGCAGCGATACCGGGCAGAGCCGCCGGCAGAACCATACTAATCGAGACCTGCCACTTATTCGCACCCAAAGCCAACGCAGCTTCCCTCAACGACTTAGGAACCGACATCATCGCATCTTCAGCAATAGTAAATATTATCGGTATTATTGCAATCCCCAAAGCTGTCCCGGCGTTTAAGGCATTCAGGCGGAAGGTTAAACCCAATGTTTTCTGAAGTACTGACGCCAATATAATAAGGGCGAAAAATCCCAATACTACCGAGGGGATACCGGCAAGCAATTCCACAATCGGTTTTATGAACTCGCGAAGCTTCTTGGGAGCGAACTCGGAGGAATAGACCGCTGCTCCCACCGCTAACGGCACCGCAAACAACATAGCCACCAAAGCCGCTTTGAGCGTTCCTATAAACAACGGCATCAGCGAATATTTGGGTGTATCCGAGTTCGGCTGCCAAGCCCACTTAGCATCACTTCCTTCGGAAAAGTGCTGTTTGAAAACCATTTTCCCCACCGAAGCTTCTTCTTTGACCTCGGCATCGGTAAAGATTGGAATGGATTCTTTGAAGATAAATACAAAAATAAGCATAATAGCGATTAGAGCGGCAAAAGCATTCACCGCTATAAACTTCTCGCCGATAAATTCCTTCAGCTTAGATTTACGCTTAAAATGATATTCCGGATTTATATCGTTATTATGCTCTTTGCCCATTTTATTTAATGATATTCTCCTGTGCTTGCTTCGGCGATAAGGGAACATAATCGATTTCTTCGGCTATTTTCTGTCCCTCAGGTGATAAAGCCCAATTTACCAATTTTTTTAGCTCGCCTTTCGGTTTGCCATTGAAAAACCAATAAAGCGCTCGAGAAATAGGATATTCCCCGGATGAGACCGTCTTTACCGAAGGGAGAACCGCTTTGGAATCATCCGACTTCTTTACCGCCGCATCTTTAACCCCCTTCGCCCAAGCAATACCGCCATATCCGATGCTATTGACATCCTTCTCGACCGCATTCACCACCGCCGCCGTCCCGGGCAAAGTTTGAGTATAGGGGAAATAATCCTCACCCTTCAAAATGTGTTCTTTAAAAAAGACATAAGTTCCAGAGTTGTTTTCCCTTCCGTAAAGAATAATCCGCTCGTCTTTGCCTCCGAGTTCTTTCCAATTGGTTATCTCCCCGGTGTAGATGCCCTTTAATTGCTTCGCGGATAATTCGTTTACGGGATTATCCTTATTCAAATAAATAGCTATCCCATCCAAAGCGACTGACACTCGATAAGGAGCAATCCCCTTTTTTTGGGCTAATTTATATTCCTTGGGTTTCATATCACGGGATGCTTGACATATATCGGTAGAATTGTTTAACAGCGCCGCTATCCCTGTCCCCGATCCACCGCCGGTAACCTGTATTATAATGCCGGGGTTCTCCCGCATATAAACCTCCGCCCACCTCTGTCCCAATCGTACTAGAGTGTCCGAACCTTTAATGGTGATATTGCCTGCATTCGACATACCGAATGAAATCAAAACAGCCGAAAATAATGCGATAATGGTCTTCATATTGAATCCTTCTCTTTTTGGGAATTATACTTTATATGGTTTCTTTGTTAAGATTGTGTTAAATCCATATTAATTAATTATGAAATCCCTTTACTGATAGGCTTTCCAAACGATTAGAGCTTTATTTGATAAACAATTTGTATCCTATAATCATCGCCTAAATCTGCGCCAGCCGAGGGAGTTTTCCCCTTACCCGCTGAATCGGTTTGATAATTTGTTTTTTCATAATCCAAAAGGATTAGATTCCCCTCATATAGATTATAGGCTATTCCGCCAATTATCATCGTATATCCGCCTTGGTCGGCGATGATCTTATCGGCATCCGCATTGAAATTATCGTATCTCCCGAAAATAGAAAACCTCTTTTCGGAATCGAAGGCTTTAATACTGCCAAACAGCGAATACCCGACAGTTGAAAGCGATTTTCCCGAGGGAGCGATCCAAGAACCTTTGGAGTTTCCCTTAGTTCGGAAATACTGCCCTGTAAATATCAGGTACGGATGCTCAAAACTGACCATACCGAGATTAACACTATAATCGGGATAATCATTCAGCGCGGACGAGAATTTATTCCCTTCGCCGAATATCCCCAGATAGCTTACCTGTAAACCGGGGAGCGATGAACTCAGCGGACGAATCGTAAGGCGCGTTTCAAAAAGTTTGTCGGTATTGTTCTCAGGGGCGTGATACCCCCCACCGTTATATACGCCTATATGCCAACTTCCATATTTACCGCTGTAATGACCATTCCCGGTTTTCGCCTTTGCATCATCGAGTTTCCCCCCAAGACTGCCACGAACACTTATGCCTAAATCCGCAGAATTGAGGACACCGGCACGTTCGATAGCCATGGTCCCCTGACATCTGAACGGGTTAATATGCTCCTCGAAATCAAGCCATGGGATGTGTCCCAGTCCTATTTCCGATTTTATATCCGTGAATGGACCGATACCCTCATAACGCAATTCAGCATAAAGATATTTTTCCCTAAATTTGATATCCCCTGTTTCATCCTGATGAACATCCATTGTTACCCGCATCCCGAGCCAGGGCAAAGGAGCTTTCTTGTAAGTAAAATATCCTCGAGTGAGTTTGAATTTATTAAAACTCGTATCCGCACCGGAACTTAAAGGAAGTTTCCCGGAGGAATAATCGATATAAGACAAAACCTCGATTTTAGCTCCCTCGAAAGGATTCGAATGGTGATTGTCCGCAACTGCCTTCCCGAAAAATGGGATAAGAAAGAAAACGGTTAGGGCAAAATAGCGCACATCATTGAAGTAATGCTTCTTTGGAAATTCGATCAAAATACAACTCCTTTGGTAAAAATCGCTTATATTTCTTTTAACAATGTCAATTAAAACTCAACAGTTAAGAAGATATTGGATTAAAATTAAGATATTGTTAAATCGTAGTTTTATGAAGGAGAGGCATTCATTGTATTTATGCCAATATCTGCCATAAAACGCCATTATGACATACAACAGATGCCGCTATGACACCATAACAATGCTATTATGACATTACCCCTTACAGTTATTTATTTAAGGATTCCCCCACCAAACCGTATCACATTGCTACGCAACAAGATAAAAATGTGTGGCGGTTTTGGCACGACATTTGCTATAGTTGTGGGTGGAAATGAAAAAAAGTAAACAACAAGTTAAATTACAGGAGGTGGTAATATGGCACTAGTAAAATTCAGACAGAAAAGCGATTTAACCCCTTGGGACTTTATGGACAGGTTGACCCGCAGTTTCTTCAACACCGATGACTGGCTCGATTTCGGTGGCAACTGGGCTCCGGCTGTGGATATCAGTGAGAATGATGATGAGATTATAGTTCGGGCTGAAGTTCCCGGAATCAAAAAGGACGACATTAAACTCACCGTTCACGATGGTATCTTGACTATCTCCGGTGAGAAGAAACAGGAGAAGATCGACAAGGAGGAAAACTTCTATCGCACCGAGAGGGTTTTCGGTTCCTTCAGTAGATCTTTCTCCCTGCCTTCCACAGTCAAAGCCGATAAGGTAAAGGCGAAATACAAAGATGGTATTTTATCCATCAGCCTGCCCAAAGTCGAAGAGGCTAAACCGAAAGAAATAGCCATAGAGGCTGAATAACGAAAGGATAAAGGAGGCGGTATGAATCCGCCTCCTTAAACTATAATGAAAATTATTTTTGAACGGATAAATTAAGGAGGAAATTCAAATGACGATAGCAAAAACTGAAAAAAATAAAGCTCCCAATCCTTGGGAATATATGGAAAATAAATTACGGAATTTCATAAATGAGGAAGATTGGCCCGGGTATAAAGGTAGTTGGATTCCACCGGTTGATATCATCGAAAACGATGAGGCCATTATGGTTAAGGCTGAACTTCCGGGTATAAAGAAAGACGATATCCAGCTTAAAATTCACGATGGAATCTTGACCATTTCGGGGCAGAAAAAGTCGGAAAACAACAATGAGAAGGAAAAGATTTATCGGAACGAAAGGATGTATGGTCCTTTTTGCAGATCGTTTTCCTTGCCGACTACTGTGGATGCAGGGAAAATCAAGGCATCTTACAAAAATGGTATTTTGACTGTAAACCTCCCAAAAGTGGAAGCTGTCAAACCGAAGGAAATCCCGATCGAGGTTGGTTGAGAGGGGGTTATGTTGAATAAAGAGCTGAGGGATTTTCTCCAGGCTCGAAAAAACTCTCTTTTTTTATGTGCTGTTTTAATAGGGTTCCGGGGTTTAATCCGCTTTTTGATGGGCGGGTTAAACCTTGAAATCTAAAGAATAGAAAAAATAAAGGAGGTTGATAATTATGGCGGATAAAATAATAGGAATCGATTTAGGGACCACCAACTCCTGCGTGGCGGTGATGGAAGGTGGCGATCCAGTCGTCATACCGAATTCGGAGGGAAATCGGACGACGCCGTCGGTGGTGGGTTTTGCGAAAAACGGCGAACGGCTTGTCGGGCAGGTTGCCAAAAGACAGGCGATTACCAACCCGCTTAATACGGTATTTTCAGTCAAGCGTTTTATGGGGCGGAAATATGGCGAAGTTGTCGAGGAAGCGAAAAACTTTCCATATAAAGTTGTAGAAGGTCCGAACGGTGATGCCCGTATTGAAATAGAGGGGAAAATGTATTCACCGCCGGAAATCTCAGCGATGATTTTGCAGAAGATGAAGCAAACGGCGGAAGATTATTTAGGTCAAAAAATCTCAAAAGCGGTAATTACCGTTCCTGCGTATTTCAATGACGCCCAGCGTCAAGCGACCAAAGATGCCGGCAGGATAGCCGGGTTGGAAGTTATGCGTATCATCAACGAGCCTACCGCCGCTTCGCTCGCTTATGGATTGGATAAGAAAAAGGATGAGAAAATAGCGGTTTATGACCTTGGCGGCGGAACTTTCGATATTTCGATATTGGAATTGGGCGATGGCGTTTTCGAGGTTAAATCGACTAACGGCGATACTCATCTTGGGGGTGATGATTTTGATAAGCGAATTATCGATTGGATGGTTGATGAATTTCGTAAGTTGGAAGGGATAGACCTATCCAAAGATTCCATGGCTCTGCAAAGATTGAAAGAAGCAGCGGAAAAGGCAAAAATCGAGCTTTCCTCCACGATGGAAACAACGATAAATCTTCCGTTTATAACTGCCGACGCCTCGGGACCCAAGCATTTAACTTTGAGTTTGACTCGTGCGAAATTCGAGCAATTGGTGGATGATTTGGCCGAAAGGACGGTCGGTCCCGTCAAAGCGGCTCTTTCGGATGCCGGCTTGTCCGCTACGGACATCGATGAGGTTGTCTTGGTCGGCGGTATGACCCGTATGCCCAAAATCCAACAATTGGTCAAAGACCTTTTTGGTAAAGAGCCTCATAAAGGGGTCAATCCCGATGAGGTTGTCGCTATCGGCGCTGCCATTCAGGGTGGCGTGTTGGTTGGCGATGTCAAAGATGTTTTACTTTTGGATGTAACTCCACTCTCACTGGGAATCGAAACTTTAGGGGGCGTATTTACAAAACTGATAGAAAGAAATACCACAATCCCTACCCGCAAAACCGAAATATTCTCAACAGCGGCCGACAACCAAACCTCGGTAGAAATCCATGTCCTACAGGGTGAAAGAGAAATGGCGGTGGATAATAAAACTATCGGCAGATTCCATCTTGATGGTATCCCACCTGCGCCGAGGGGGATCCCGCAGATCGAGGTTACCTTCGATATCGATGCGAACGGTATCTTAAATGTATCGGCAAAGGATAAGGCGACCGGCAAGGAGCAGTCGATAAGGATTGAGGCTTCCAGCGGTTTATCTAAAGAAGAGATAGAGAAAATGGTTAACAGCGCAAAAGCTCACGAACAGGAGGACAAACGAAAGCGCGAATTGATCGATGCCCGAAATAACGCTGACCAGCTCGTATATCAAACCGAAAAACAATTGAAGGAGTATGAAGGAAAAATAGACCCTGAGACCAAAGCCAAAGTGCAAGCCGCCACCGATAGGTTAAAAGATGCTATGCACAAGGATGGTATTAACGAAATAAAATCGGCG
>JALSTH010000086.1 GCA_026983835.1 Candidatus Zixiibacteriota bacterium
CCCTCAAGAATATCACCCTTTCGATAAGCAGAGATATACGCCCCATAACGGTTAAGCCGAAACCCGCTCCAAATCCTATCATCAGGGTATAAATACCGATCTTTGAAACGCCTCCAAACCAGCCTTTATGCTCTTTGGAAAAATAAAAATACGAAAGCGAACTTATCAACCCAACCGTCATAACAATAGTATTGATGCCTGCCCAACTGAGACCAGGCTTAACGATCGTAGCTTGCATCTGCCTGTAAATACTTACATACATAGCCAAAGGAAGAGCTACACCGGTTGCTATTCCCATATACAAAGCTAATGGAATCCTTGAAATCCAAGCCCATTTACGGGAGAAACGAGCCCACATCATAAGCCCCAAAATACTGGGCACGATATACCAATAATCATGTTCCCTGAAAATCGGTACAATCACTTTATCGGTAAAGCTGGTATGATACAAAAGCATTGTCCAATATCCAGCCGACACGCCCGCAACTAATCGCTCCGCAAATTTATAAAAGGGGTTATCCTTATAAAGAAAAGAGAATATAAAAAGTGTCAGTAGCGCTGCCAAGCCATTCCAAAGTAATTCCGAAGTTCCCATTATTCCTCCTCCCTCCTATATTTTCTTTTTTTCTTTCTTCCCGGAAAGGAAGAAACCGATGTTACTAATTATAATGAACAATAAAATAATTATATGGCTCGTGGTTTGATAAGCCATAGATTTAATTCCCGTTGTTTTATAACCCGTAAGCGTCTCGTATTCGGCGGCACCCTTCATTCCCGATATTATCCCAAAGATTTGCTTGGACTGTAAATAAGGATAATAATCGGCAGCCATAACGCCGGTAACGCCTATTGCCAAAGGAACGCCATAGCGTCCATTCGCAAAACCTATCCACATATCGGCGACACTTCCCGCACATAAGTCGATAATTCCCTTACAATCCCTGTAATTCGTTATTTTTGTCATCATAGGTATCGAATCCAATGGAACACCATAATAATCGTTCGGAAAGGTCAATTTGAAGCTAACGCCCATATTCAGAATAACTATGCCCGGATAAGGCTTATAGCCCAAAAAACAGTAATCCTCATGATTCCTCTTCCCAAATTGGGAAGCCATTTCATTTAGTATCTGTTCCGCCATCCCGGGGCCGTTTTGGGAAAGAGCGGTGACAATTATTTTCACATCCTTTCGAAAACATTGTGCTATTATTGCTTTCGCCATAGGATTTAACTCAGCCATCGAAGATGGATCATAATCTATTCCCAAAAAGAGGTAATCTCCGGGTTTAAGCGATTCTACGAAATTATAAATACTTTTAACTTCCGGCGTTACAGCAACAGGTACCGTAAATGGTATTATCGCCGGAATTATAACAGCTAAACCCAAGATGAGATAAATCCATCTTCTGTCTAGGTTCATCATCTTTTCATAAAGTGTCATTATCGCTCCTCTGTAATTTGTTTAATCACTTCCCAAGTAGGATCGTTCTATACCGAGGATTATCTTCATGCTGGTTGCAATCATACCTAATCCCACACCCATAATTATAGCTCTCTTGGCGGCTAAATTGGGAACCGATAATATCCAGCCGACTAAGTATTGATTCCAAACGGAAACGGGACCAAGCGGAATCATCCTTAACATTACTACAAATGCGGTAATCAATAATAAAGTTGCCAATACTGACCTTGCCCTGAAAGCGCGATATGCAGCTGAAGCAACATAAAATGCTAACAGCGAAAATATTGTAGCTTGAATGGGTATCAAAACATACGCGAATATGTTCATAAAAAGCGACCCGGCCCGTTGGCTCTCGACAGTAATTCCCGAAAATATCATAATTGCCATCCCAAACAGGGTTACGATGGCATAGAATCGCTCGCCAGATTCATAACGGGCTTTGGCAACGGTTACTCTAATCAGCGACCAAATACCCAGCATAATCGCATATACACCCACAGTTATCAGCCAATCGTTGGCATATTTGTATATAAACTCCGATTCCTCACTTGGGACGAAATGTTGAAGCAACATTATCATCCCTGAGGTGAAAACTAAAAATAAAGGTAAAGTTCTTTTCATCTCTATCCGAACTCCTTAAGTGATATTTACCTTAAATATATCCGCGATGATATTCCAGCCGAAGCTCAGCGATATCACACCCGAGATTATCAAAATTATTAGAATAGCTTTCATAAAATCCTGCGCCTTAAGCGGCCCCATAAGCAATGGCTCTCCGGATAAGTAAGCGGAAGCCGCATACAACTCCTCCCCTATCAAAGTAAAATCGGTAGCGGCTATAAAGAATGGTAACTGAGCTGTCTGGTCAGTACCGGAAATCTGTATCGCTCCCGTCATCGTTCCCGTTTCAGCTAAAAGGAGCGATTCCGCATAAAAAAGCCCCATATAAAAATTAGTGGCTGTTTTCTCACGAATCATCATACCGGTAACGGCCGCCACATAGGGAAATTGCATCGCCGTTACAAACGGGATATTTTTCTCATCATAAAGGTCAGGCCTTCCAGCCTCAATATAGGCGGTACGGACCGTCTCCTGAGCCACCGACATCATAACCGGGTCGTTGACCGGAACCAGCACCGGAATTTGATATTCCGCAGTTTTTCGCGCAACACGCGCTAAAATCGTATAGCCGGCTATTGTAGCAATATCAGACGCAGTGCCAGTTCCCAATACGAAAAGTATGGGTCTCCCCATTTCGGTCGCCCTGCCTATTGCATTATCGATAGCTTCTATGCCCCCCAATGGCCGTATATAAAGTTTTTTGCCGCTCTTTGCTACCTTAATGTAGTATAATACAATTGCAAAATAGAGCAATATGGCAATAAAATATGAAGTTTTGCCCGTATGAAACCAGTTCTCCTTAGGAGCAGCACCCAACGGCGAGGTGAAATCCGAAGTGGCGCCTGATTCGGTTATCGATCTTAATTTATAATAATATATAGAGCCTATGGATATATATCGAGGATTCGGGTTTTCCCCATACATCTCAATATCGGAGCCATCCTTATACTCATAGATTCCGACAGCGGTAATACCTATTTTTTTGTATTTACCATCTTTCTTGTCGGAGCGATATATCTCATAACCAATAACCTTATCAGTACTCCGTTTCTCATCGGGTGATGGATCCCATTTGATAAGTAAAAAATGGCCATTGTCATTCGGGTTATCAACCACGGTTACATTGATCGGCGGTGCCGGTTTTACAGCCGATGCCGAGTCCGGAGGAGATGCCTCCTGCGCTGAAACCCTACCAATAAATATACCCGACCACAAAGCAAGCATTAAAATCAGCAAAATCAGTTTTAATCTATTCATCTCTCCTCGCTATTTATTTTTGTAATATTATATATCCGCAAATATCCATTGTAGATTCGTTGCCGACCCCCAGAGATACAATTTAAAATTTTCTTTGGAATCCAAAAATAAAACAACCCTTGAAGTTGGTTTCGATAATGAAGGGAAAAACCGTTATTTCGTTCCATATTTCCTATACTAAAGACAATTATAGAGGTATATATCATTTCTTGGCAGTAATTGTTTACATAAAGATAGCTATTCAAACCTATGCAAAATCCAAACGGCTCAGGAGCCATTATCCCGGGTTATTACGCAATCAAAAAATCATTTAGATAAGATGCCAAATACTACTCCATCCTTACCGGGGCGTATGTTATATAAGCATCCAGAAGTTTTATCTCTTCTTCCTTAGCCGTCACATCGTGAAGCAATAATTTCCTCAAAGAAACAACGCCGATCAGCTTCTTATCCTCGATTACCGGCATATGCCGACAATGGAATTTGCGCATCCTCTCAAGGGCAACCTGAATACTTTCGTTCCCCTCGGCGACGGTGATTTCCGTGGTCATTACTTCACCTACTTTTACCTTTTGGGGGTCCAAGTCTTTGTTAACAACTCTTGTCATAAGATCTCGCTCGGAAAACATACCAACCAATCTATCACCATCCAAAACACATACCGCGCCAATATCTTTTTCACACATATACGCCACCGCTTCACGAACGATTGTTCCTGTAGTAGTATAATATAACTCCTGATCCGATACGAAATCCTTAAGATTCTTCATATTAATCTCTCCATCTATAAATCAAACCCGTATTTCAAAACATCACTTTACCAAACCCAACCAAGTGGAAAAAATGAAATCAATTCTACCTATCAGAAGGGACATACGAGACATAACCGTGTATCCAAACGAAGCCCCGAAAGTTACCATCAAAAACCAAGTCCCAACCTTAGCAGCACCTCCCAAAACTCCCTTATGTTCCTTGGAAAAATAAAAATAAATTAAACCGCATACGGTGCCGACTACAATAACTATATTATTGATGGAATTCAAAGGGATGATGGTACTTTTAAGCTGTGCCATGGCATTGGATTGGAAATAGGTGGTGAAATAAAGTCCCGAGGTCGTTCCAACAATAAAAGCAAGGGGCCATCGGGATACCCAACCCAAATTCGGAAATAGCCTCATCAACATCATAATCCCCAATATACCGGCGAATATATACAGTATCCTTTCATCGAATCTTCCTTGCTTGAACAAGACCTGCAGTGCACCTTCTTTCACATCCGCATGGGGAGTTATAATTAGCGTCAAACCGAGTTTATCAAAAAGCTGGGGAAGGAGATTTTGATAATATAGACTAACAAACCAATAACCGGCGGATACGCCGACAAACAGAGCTTCGCAAAGCTTATATAGCGGGTTATCGCGCCATAAGAATGAAATTATCCCAATGGTCAATATCGCCGCTAAAGTATTGCTGAATGTAAATCCGAATTCCATTTTATTTCTTCTTCTTACCTCTGGTTGCGAAATAAGCTACATTTCCAACTATTATAAAAAATATAACGACAATATGCGCAAACGATTGGGACAGCATAAATTTAGTCCCTTTTCCATAGAATCCCAAGAGCTTCTCCAATTCCGCCGCCCCCTTGAGTCCGCCCGCCAAACCGCTCAACTGTCCTGAATGAACATAAGGATAAACCTGCGGGGCCTGAACGGCAGTGTTCCCCGCCGATAATTTGGCATGGAAACGATCGACCGCAAACAGAACCCATTCAACTGTTCCCGGATATCCCGCCGATAAATTAAAAATAAAATCGATATTTGAAAAGTTTGTAATGCCCTTCATCACAGAAAGAGAAGATGTCGGATTGCCGAGATAATCCCGAGGGAAAGTCCGTTGTATATCCGTACCCATCCCTTGAATTACCAGCTCATTTCCGGTCATATAACCCAAATTCACATAATCCTTATCATAAATAGGCGGATTATCCTTGAATTCCTTATCCCTCTTAATGCTCTCAATAGCTAAATTCGCCTGAAGCGGACCCTGCGGCCATAGCCCCATAATGATAACCTTTAGATTATGCTTGAAACAATACTTCATTACCGCAACCGCCATCGGTTGTAGTTCGGGGGCTGACGGGGGATCATAATCGAAGGCGAGCAACACCCTCGAACCGGGTTGTAGCTTACGCAAAGAATCGTAAATATCCCTGACTTCCGGAGAAATGGCGATATGTTGCGAGATATTTAGAAAAAGCGGCACTATAAGCGCTATCAACACAAATAGAAAAATAATTCGTCGGTCTATACGCAGTAATTTCTCAAACATAAACTTAATCGCTACCCAAATGAGATCGTTCAATCCCCAATATCAACCTCAAAGAAGTCGATACTATTCCCAATGCAATTCCAATCATAATAGCCCGCTGGCCCGCTGTCTGCGGATAATTCATAATCCAGTCGGCGAATTTCGACAACCTGACACTTTCAGGTAAAAAGGAAGTCATCGCATCCCCTACCGGGACTCGCCCCAACATAACAAAAAACGCCGCCAATAAAAGCAGGGTTGCTTCTTTTGTCCGAGCCCTAAACGCCCGATATGAAGCGGATGCCACATAAAAAGCCAACATCGCAAACATCGTCGCCGAAAGAGGGGTATAGATAAATTGATAAATGTAATCGAAAGGAGTCCCCGGGTCCAGGAATCTCCTTCCACCCGAAAAGAAAAAGCCTGCTATCACAATAAATAGAAATCCCAATATCGTCACCAAAGCATAAGGCCAATCTTTCGTCCGCTTGGAAATCCTATCCAAACTAACCTTCATAAGGTTAAGCACCCCCAACCAAATGGCAAAAGCAAAAATAATCAACATCCAATCGGTGAGCATATGCTCCATAATGTTGAAAGGCCAATGGGGGATAAAAAACTGGATTATATAAGTGAACCCTACTACACCGGTTATTATTAGTGGAATTTCACGACGCATAATATAAACTTATTGCACTGTAAATATTGATGTAAAATCGAATATTCCGAAAGTCTGAATAATCGATCCGATAATTATAATTCCCAAAATACAAAGTTTTCCAAAATCCTGCCCCTTTAATGATCCCAATAATTTAGGCTCCTTGGATAAATAAGCCGAAGCAGCAAATAATTCCTCACCTATCAGGGTATAATCACAGGCAGCGATAAAAAATGGCAATTGAGCAGGCATTGCGGTTCCCGCTATCTGAATCGCCCCGACCGAATTTCCCGTCTCAGCCAAAATAAGTGACTCGGCATAAAAAGCCCCCATATAAAATATGGTCGCCGGCTTTTCGCGGACAACCATACCATCGATAGCAGCAGCATAACCGAACTGGTCATCAGTTAAATAATGGACCATAGAATCGTTGTAAGCATCGGGACGCCCGGCATTAAGATATGCTTCTTTTACGATTTCACGAGCGGTAATCATCACCAATGACCTACTGACCGGAACATCCAACGGCGTTTCATATTGAGCGGTCAATTTGGCTACACGCCCCAAAATCGTAACCCCGGCGATGGTTTGGACATTGTCCATATCCTGTGTCCCCGGAATATAATAAATCGCTTTACCCATTTCGGTTGCCCTCCCGACAGCCTCGTCCACCGCCTCTAATCCGGCTATCTTCCTAATAAACAGCGTATCCCCACGCCGAGCCCTATGGATATACCAAAGGATCGCCGTCGAGAGAATTAAAAGAGCGATAAAACTATTGATGCGTCCGAGATTAAACCATTGTTGGGATGATGATACCGGACCCACAGGCCAAGCTTCCGCTATGGAAGAACCCATAAGAGATCTGACAATATAATAATATTTTTTACCGTCGACCGTCTGGTTATCGGTTAATTCGGTTGAACCGGCGGTGGCGGTTCCTATAACCTTAAACCCACTGTCGGGGGATGTGGAACGCAATATCTCATAACCGATAAATTTATCATTCCCTTCAACATCATCAACTGACGGATCCCAATGTAGGATGATAGCTCCGCCGGCATCATTGGGGACATCGCGAACAACTAAATCGGTCGGAGGGGCGGGCGCTCCATAAGAGGGATCTTCGGGAACGGCACAAAAAGCGGAAACATTCATTAAAACAAGAAAGGATAATAATAAAAATATAAATTTGCTTGTTTCGAGAAGGGCCTTTTTTGTAGGATACAAGAAACTCTCCGAATGCTATAACTTAAACTCAATTCTTAACGACAAACCCAAAGCAAAAACAACTTTGGTAAATTAGAAGTAATTCCCTATTATGTCAAGAGAAATAATAGATAGTTATAATTTTGATAATTGACGGAAATCTGTTTATGCAATCAGGTAAAATCAGTTATAATCCGTCAGGTTCAAATTAAATAATTATCCCTTAAACCAAATCGGATTGGTTAAGCAGATGTTTCCTTTGGTGGTGGTCAGCATCCCCCGAATATAAAATTCGCCTTTGTCCTTAACAGCATCCTGAAAATTAATTTCCTCAAAAAAGTATTCGTAATCGGAGTCGAAATCGGTTTTATGAATCACTTCGGATTCTTCTTTCTTCAGAATATTCCCCAAAAAAATTATTAATTCTCTGAAATACCCGAACTCCTCACTGCTCTTAATTGAAATATTTACTTCCCATTCATTATGCGTAAAATTATCGACCGAATCGCCCGGAATAAAAGTAAGCCCGTCGTTATTCCTCATCGACAACCCGATAAAGGGACCATCGGTAATAATACAATTACCCCGTTTTATCGCTTGCAGGATGGAGCGTTCCGATGGATAAACATCGCCCAAATAAATTAGGGTCCTCGATAACCCGAATGTCTGCTTATCGCTCTCACGGAAAGATACAAAAGGTGTTTTGATCTGTCTTAACCTGTTAAAATTACCATGAGCATCCGATCCGGCGACAATATATCTCTTATATCCATCAAGAAGCAATCCCCTCCATAGCTCGATACCCCTCAAAAAAGAATCGGTCCGTCTTCCGTTAAAAATTTGTAAATGCTGGATACTCCCATCCCTCAAATCCTCGGATCCCCAAGGTCCCCTATTCAAAAGCAGTTTTTCAAGATATAACGGTTTCTCCCCCGGATGGGCGGCAATAGGCAACCCGCCCTGCCTCAAAGTGTTTTCGGCAACCTCCTTAATTGACGAAGTGGGACTGTTATGGAACCAGCTTTCCCCCGAATCACCATAGCCCGGTATAAATTTATCAATATTCAATGCCAATAGGTGGACATTCCGATTATTGCTATTTCCACAGGACACTTCCTCCCCGTTAATAATTATACATTCGTGGTCCGAAGCTCTATCTATCTGTTTTTTCAATGTTTCCCAGCGTTTGAGTTCTGGATCGGGAGCATAATATTTCCCGGGT
The DNA here is from genome assembly GCA_026983835.1 of Candidatus Zixiibacteriota bacterium. Taxonomy (GTDB): domain Bacteria; phylum Zixibacteria; class MSB-5A5; order UM-FILTER-46-8; family UM-FILTER-46-8; genus JALSTH01. Next base: position 8,740 of record JALSTH010000086.1, read on the forward strand.
TCATCATCCAAATCGTAAGAATGATCGGTTATCGCCAACCAGCTAATCCCAATTGTCCTTACGAATCGTTTATAAACATCAATCGGGGCGCCAAATTCCACGAAATCATCGGTGGCGTCCGAATGGATATGTAAATCCCCGGCATACCAACCATTATCCTTAGGCCAACTGTTCGGTGCTTTATACACATAAAATGGCCTATGAGTCAGCCTCCGATGATTATCGTTCCTTGCTCTCCTTAATTTCCCGCTTACCGAATAATCCACCCCTATGTCAACTTCAAATTCACCCCGCGGAAGCTTATTTTTTTCAATTGTAAAAAATTGATAATAAAGATATGTTCCTATGGAAATATCTACTTCGTTTAAGGCGATATTTATCTTTTGTCTGCCGCTTTTTATTGAAGCTCTTATCGATTTTATGATAACGGGATAACTGTCGGCATCCTTAACCAACAGTAATATGGGAAGGTCTTCATTCGGTTCTATCCTTTTGGGCAGGTCGAAAATAATCTCCGGCTCCCGTTTGAAATAAAGGCTCGGTATGCCCGGGAAACGGTAATGCGTTTCCGCATAAGCCAGCAGGGGGAACAATGTCGATAAAAAATAGAGCTTTTCCGGGGATAACAGCATATCTAACTAAACGGATTCAACCACATCAATCATCCGGGAAATTCTCTATTACCGCTTTAACATCAAACGGGGAAAATTTATAATTTATCTTAACAGGAAGGTGTCTTTTATCGGCGCTGAAGAAAATAGTTAATTTCGTGTTTTCATTTACCAATTTATTGGTTAAAATATCGGACCGTAATCTTTTCGCCTCCGGGACAAAGGGTATAAAATGCACCTGAACTCTTATGCAGGGAATTGCTTTATTCCCTATCTTTACCTTTTCGGTATCCTCCACGGCCCACAAGACTTTCCACGCCGCCTTTTCCGCATTGATACAAAAGCTGTCTTCATCCCCCGCCGCGAGATTTTTTAACCGAAGCCCGTAAATTCCGGAAAAAAGATTCTCCAAATCCCCCGGATGGTCGATAGCCGTATCCCCATCATAATAGATACGATTGAAACGATTGTCAAACCGCTGAACGGAATTATTCTTAAAAGATTTCTCATTAATAAATCGTCGATAAATTAACGGATGCCCAAGGCTATCCAAATAAGTTATATAATTGTTGTCCACCGAGTAAAACATTCCCCAGAATTTTGTCGTTTTCGCCCTTATATCGATTCGATAATACCCTGAATCGGGGTTATCGACCAACGGTTCACTTTTAATGGAAACCCTGACTACCAGCACCCCCAAATATTTAACGGAGTAATCGATCCCTTCGGATTTCGATAAATCGAATCCAAAGCATTGGGGAATAATTATTAAAGTAAACATCCAAATTAAGAATATCTCTTTCAAAATCAGCTCAGCGCCCTTTCCATCCGCCTTTGATAAAAAGTGATAATGCTCCTACAACGGTGATGTAGTATGGATACAAAAAACCGGTCGGCGGAAGATATTTCAGCAAGCGGGATTCGTTGAATAGCCCCGCCCCTTTTCGCAAAATCCAAAAATCCA